>JBGTCQ010000192.1:0-17986 GCA_041748755.1 Chroococcidiopsidaceae cyanobacterium
AATGACAATAGCAGTTGGACGCGCGGGAAGCGAGAGAGGGTGGTTTGACACCCTAGACGACTGGCTAAAGCGCGATAGGTTCGTATTCGTAGGATGGTCAGGGATATTATTATTCCCCACAGCATATCTAGCACTAGGGGGATGGCTAACAGGGACAACATTCGCCACATCGTGGTACAGCCACGGAATAGCATCATCATATTTAGAAGGATGCAACTTCTTGACAGTAGCAGTGAGCACCCCAGGAAACAGCATGGGACACTCACTATTATTCTTGTGGGGACCAGAAGCGCAATGGGACTTCACAAGATGGATCCAGCTAGGAGGATTGTGGACATTTGTAGCATTGCACGGAGCATTCGCCCTGATCGGGTTCATGCTGCGGCAATTTGAAATAGCAAGACTAGTAGGAATCAGACCATACAACGCCTTAGCATTTAGCGCCCCAATCGCGGTATTTGTGAGTGTGTTCTTAATGTACCCACTCGGACAATCAGGGTGGTTTTTTGCGCCCAGCTTTGGAGTAGCAGCAATTTTCCGGTTTTTACTATTCTTCCAAGGATTCCACAACTGGACCTTGAACCCATTCCACATGATGGGAGTAGCAGGAGTATTAGGCGGAGCATTACTGTGCGCGATTCATGGAGCAACAGTAGAAAACACCCTGTTTGAAGACACAGAAGCCTCAAATACATTTCGCGGCTTCACACCGACACAAGCAGAAGAAACATACTCGATGGTGACAGCCAACAGGTTCTGGTCACAGATCTTCGGGATTGCCTTTTCAAACAAGCGCTGGTTGCACTTCTTCATGCTGTTTGTGCCAGTAACAGGCTTGTGGATGAGCGCCGTGGGTGTAGTTGGTTTAGCACTTAACTTGCGGGCTTACGACTTTGTCTCCCAAGAATTACGTGCTGCGGAAGACCCAGAGTTTGAAACGTTTTACACCAAAAATATTCTCTTAAATGAGGGCATCCGCGCTTGGATGGCTCCTCAAGATCAGCCCCATGAGCAATTCCAATTCCCTGAGGAGGTACTACCCCGTGGAAACGCTCTGTAATAGCTAGTTCATTTTCAGCACTAGTTAAGTTTCCTACCCTGCCAAAAGGCAGGGTTTTTTGCAGTTAATATTCCTGAGCGTGTGCTATCTTGATTAAAGGTGAAAAAACACCCAGAGCTAAATGCTCTGCCTTTTTTGAAAATAAGACCGCTCAGGCAATAAGGAGGTGATGCCCATGATAGAAAGTAGTAAATTCATGGGTCATCAGGTTGGAGTTGACCGGCTGCGTGCCGGGGCTGTTCTCTAAAAGTTAGCCTTAGTCTTTACTGAGAGGCTAAGTTTGCTCAACTGACAAGGCTTGCTTGGAGTTCCTTCCGGCAGTCTGGTTCCAATCTGAAGACCCGCTAGACCGCTCTCATTTAGGTCATTTGACCCCTAATGAGGGCGGATAGTTTTTAAAGGGGTTACTAAAAGTCAGATAAGACAAGTAGGAGGTGGGGTCAATGGTTTGGAGTGCTCAAAAACTCGAAGCAATCATGCCCGATACCAGCCAGCTGTTGAGCGAAGAACCGGAAATGGAAAGTTCCCTCCACTATATGCAGCTGCTCATGCTGGTCACTTGTCTGGAGTGGTTGTGGCGTGATCAAGAAGATTTTTTTATTGGTGCCAACCTCACTATTTATTTCAGTCGGCAGCAATTACGTAGTAGAGATTTTCGGGGACCAGATTTATTTTTAGTTAAAGGAACACAAAAGCGACCCCGCAATTCCTGGGTTGTCTGGGAGGAAGACGGACGCTATCCGGATCTGATTGTTGAATTACTCTCTGATTCGACTGCTACAACTGACCGAACAGTGAAAAAAACGCTGTATCAAGACCGCTTCCGAACACCCGAATATTTTTGGTTTTCACCAGAGAGTTTGGAGTTTGAGGGATTTCGACTCCGGGAAAATGAGTATGAGGCGATCGCGCCTAATCAGCGGGGCTGGTGTTGGAGTAAAACGTTAAGTCTATATCTAGGTGTAGAAGCAGGTCAACTGCGCTACTTTACCTTAGAGGGTGAGAAAGTGCCGACACCGGAAGAAGCAGCTCAGCAAGAGCAGCAACGCGCTGAACGAGAGCAGCAACGTGCTGAACGAGAGCAGCAACGCGCTGAACAAGCAGAATTACAGCTAGAGCAGGAACGGCAGGAGAAGCAGAGGCTGCAAGTTATAACAGAACAGTTAGCAGAGCAGTTGCGAGCGTTTGGAGTTGACCCAGAGGCTTTAGCTTAAATATTGTCGACAATACAATTTATATTGCTTGTAGTTCCTTCAGTTTTGCTAGATGATGCGATACGGTCGGTTCCTTTAGTTTGTATAGCGCTGCTAGTTCTTCTACGCTGTATTCCCGATTACCAAGATACCCAAAATCCTCAATCTGCTTTCGTCAGCTAGAACCTTAAAAAATCGTAGCAGAGTGTGAAATTCCCGTTGTTCCATAACAACTGTAATTAAATAAACGTCTAATTAGACAATGATCTAATCAAATTAAAATTCTGGGAGCGATCGCGCTTCCCGATCATCTGTGGTATAAATTCTCACAGTATGCTGATTGGCAACTAGATAAAACGTTATTTGAGTAAATATCAATGGCTAGACCATCCTTTGATTGGAAAGAATTTTTAGAGGAGTGGAGCGCGGAAATTATGCAACTTCTTAGGGAATATCAGCAATATGGTCTTATTGGTTTGGAAGCAGAGGCGATCGCGCGAAATTCTTTAGCATATCCCGGTGCGAATGACGATCAGATAAAGGCTTTAAAAACTCGCTTATGTGTAATTTTGCCTCCGTCCTATATTGAATTTCTCAAGACAACTAATGGCTGGATTCAAATTGCAATGGATGCAGGGGATGGAAAAATTTGGTCTACTGATGAAGTTCAGTGGTATCGAGAGCAAGCTCCTGAAGAGATAGTAGCTTGGATGGACGATGTAGATATTGAAATCCCAGATGAGGAATATTTTGTTTATGGCGAGGAGCAGGACTGCATAACTTTAAGGACAGAATATCTTAAAACAGCGCTAGCCATTAGCGAAGAAATCGATGCCGCTGTCTATCTCCTTAATCCACAGGTTGTTATGGAAGATGGAGAATGGGAAGCTTGGTTTCTCGATCATAAACTATCAGGGGCTGATCGTTATAAATCATTTCGTGAGATGATGCAGGCTGAGAAAACACGAGTTATGGATAATTTACAAGAGGCACTGGAGTTTCGTGCATACATAGAGTAGAAAGCCCCGATCATATAAGCAGTCTTTAAGTGTAAAGTGTGGGCGAAATTACACAATCTTTTCTATTCAATTTTTTTCAGTTACTAGACTCCACAACGCACCTAAGTACACAATTACAATAACAGCTTATTAAGTAGGTTTAGTTTGCCGATTGGGGCAAAGTTCCTTTGCCCCGATGAGAGAAATCCACAGGGCTGACTTCCATTGGTAGGAAAATCGTCAGCACTTCGCCCTGATGGGGTCGCTGCCGTACAATCAGTTTCCCACCGATCGCCTGAAATAGATGCTTTGTCGCTGCGAAATTGAGACTGATGTTACCAGTTTCAGGGTGGAATATCAGTAGTTGACCAAGGGACTGTCGAGTTGGTGGTACCGGAGATTGTTCTGCCGTGTCGCTTTTTCCAGGCTGTGATTGAGTCAGCAATTGTAACTTCAGTTGATCTCCAGCTGGGATGACTTGCACTTGGATATGGCTCCCAGCAGACAAGCTGCGTGTGAAGTTTTCGATTAAGCCCGTGAGTACCTGATCCAGCATTATGGGATCGCTCACCACCGTTGGCAACTGTTGGGGTAGAACAACATCCAACGTCAAGTTACGCCGACTCGCACTCTTTTGCCAGCGGGGAATGCTCTGCTGCAATACCTGAGCTAGGGACATCGCCGTGAGGTGGGCGCTTGTGTGTTTGTCCGTTGATTCCAGTTCCGCCGCCCGGAAAAGCAACTCCATCCGGTCAATTTGCTCAGTACATTCGTGGTCAATAATTTTTAAGCGCTTAATTACCTCGGTTGCCAAGTCGCAGCGCTTCAGTAGCAGACGAGTCAGGGTGCGAATGGTTGTTAGGGGTGTGCGGACTTCGTGAGCAAATGCCTTTAATAATTCTACATCTGGGCGAGGTGAGGAGTCATCATTCCTTTTCAAAGCAGGAGCTGCGATAACGTCAGGACAGACTAGAGTTGAAGCCCCAGGGAAGAGTGAGGAATCTTCTTTTTGTTGGTGCACCTCGCTTACTCGTCTCAACATTGGTAGGTTCACCTCTCCTACCTTTGGTAAATGTTTGATTACCAAGCGGCTAAACTGCGTTACTGTGCGGTAATCGGGTGCCACTAAGTAATATTGTTCAATTAGAGCTTCCATCTGTGAGAGAGGAAAGTGAGGGCTGGTCAGAACTATTCGCGCCCGGAGCGATCGCCACGCCTGCTCAATTACCTCTGGCTCGAAAGAAAACAGAAATGCTGGCACACCGTTGATGTCTTCTCCCAAAACCATCACTAAGCTAAACCCAGCTGTTAGAACCAGGCAAAACTGTTCAGTGGAGAGCGGATCACCAGGTAATAAGGGCAATAGTAACTCAGTATTGGGAGCGATTTGCGCTGCTAGTACCGAATGTGCTGACGACATTGCTGTCGCCGATGGCAGTTGAAATGGCATCTCCTGTTTGTGTAACAACTCCGCCGTAAAGATCCATGTTGGCAAGTGTGAAACCAACACCTCATGACTTAAGACTGGCACTGGACCGGCAAACACCAATCCTGGAACGGGTGTTAACTGACCATCGACCGCTAAAACTTCTGAATTAATGCTTTGTAACAGCAGCTGTTCTGTGGCTGCGATCGCTCCACACCACTCCATCTCAGCTCTGACGTGAGCAACCTCGTTTTGATTTGTGGAGTCTACTGGCGTTGTGATATTGCTCTCACAATTTTGGGCTACTGCTGTCCAACCTGCCTTTTCACTAGGACAATCTGCTGAGGTTGATTCACTCAGAGCTAAAACTTCACTTAAGGTTGGCAAGATCCATTTGTGCACGATTTATCCCTTCAACAGCTAGCAACTTGTACCTACTTCTGCATACTTTACTAACTATGAGAGTATCTGCATTAAGACATTGGCGACAGGCGTAGAACCGAACCTATAATTCGCAATTGCCGTTGATAGTTGCCCAGTGCCCTACTTAACACTGTTCTCACCAGCGTTTTGTAGCGCCAATAAAAAAGTAAGTTTGCGGTGTAGCAAACAAAAGTTTTGCCCGAAGCATAGCAGAGCACGCAAACTTACTTCTTGCCTCCAACCTAAAGTTATTTGATGCTTTTGTCATCTTGGAAAGGAAGAATTGATGACACACTCAAGAAAGAGCTTTGACACTACAAATTTCAAAAACCAAGGAATAAAATAATTTAGCTTTCTTAAAACTAACTAATTCTTCTAGCATAGATGTATATGGAACAATAGTTGAATATACAATTTGTTTAGGTATGTGTTTAAAACAACTATTTATTTAAAGATGTATATTTGTTAACTCTAACCTCTTTGTTGATAGACATAAATTCCACCTTCAGACCGATGAAATATATAGATAAGTGAAGCAAAAATATTAATGCTGGAAAAAATAGCTCTTGTATTTGTGCTAACTCTATTAAGCCCTTGACAGAGGAATAAATAAATGGCTTTAGATCTAAATAAACGCGCAGTTGGTGTATTTTCTAATCGACACGACGCAGAACATGCACTCAATGAGCTGCATAATTCTGATTTTCCAATGAATAAAGTTTCTATCATTGCACGGGATGCAGATAAGCAGGATGATATAGCTGGCATTGATGTAAGCGATCGCCTTGGGAATAAAGCCGACGAAGGTGCAGCTACTGGAGCCCTCACTGGTGGAGTACTAGGGGGTGCAACTGGCTTACTAGTAGGTCTGGGTGCTCTAGCAATTCCTGGGGTGGGTCCAGTGTTGCTTGCAGGCGAGATAGCGACAGCTTTAGCTACTACTCTCGCTGGTGGAGCAATTGGTGCAGCAGCTGGTAGTTTGATTGGTGCGTTGGTAGGTTTAGGAATTCCCGAAGAACAAGCCAGAGTTTACAATGAGCGCGTGTCCAGAGGGGAATATCTAGTGCTAGTTGATGGTAACGAAGATGAGCTTACCAGAGCGGAAGCGATTTTGACAGGTCAGGGTATTCAATACTTTGGTATATACGATAAACCCGCTGACACTACCACTCGCGCTGTTAATATGGTTGATGCTTCAAGGATGACTCCTGCTAGTGCTGAGTATGTCGAGCCTGGTACCGCTACCACCAATGACCCCAAAGTAATTATTGTTGACCATCGAGATGAAAAGTTCTAGACTTGTTAGATGACAACAGTTAAGGGATTTAGTTAATAATTACTGGGCATAAAGTGGCTCCTCAATATTACAAAACAGGTAATTAATCCCTTAAAATTCTTAAGTGGAAGATAAAGATGAAAAAATTCATACCATTTCTAATCAGCACCGTACTAGTTATTGGTACTGTTGGTTGTGAAAACACGTCTAAAACTAGTTCTGACGCTCCTAACACTACTGACGAAACTACTGAAGCGCCAGACGTACAAACAGCTCAGCAAACTCAAAGTGACGCAACTAGCGAAGTTCGTAAAGATCAAATTGAATCTGACATCCGCGCTCGTGAGCAGCGGAACGATGTTGGTGGTGATGATGCCCAAAGAGCTGATGCAGACCTAAAAAGCGAAGTTCGTGGTAAGTTGGAGGCAAATATACCAGCTAGTCAGCTAGCTGTTGATGCTGAGGAAGGCGCTGTAACTGTAACTGGAACAGTTCCTACTCAAAACGACGTTAGTAAAATTGATACTTTGGCAAAAGAAATTAAAGGTGTTACGAGTGTGACAAACAAAGCAACAGTTGCTCCAGCAACATCGCAATAGAGCAGTAAAAAGCTCACTGATAAAGTTTTGAGATATATCACAATTCAGAACTTACAACTGAACCAAACAAACTATAAGTTTGTTACTTTTGTAATGGCAGGCTATTCTTATTAATTCAGTTGATTAATTGATGTAGCTTAGAGCTTTTAATAATCGATCAATATGGGACAAATCATGGGTTGCCATGATTGAAATCCTAATTCGACTTGTGGGCACGGTGGGAGGACGAATAGCTGGAGCAAAAATACCAGATGTTTTGAGTTGCTGTCCAACTGATAGAGCCTTTGCTGCACTTTCAAGCTGAAAACAAAGAATAGGGGACTCAGAAGGTAGTAGTTTAAGTTTAGGTAGCTGCTGGGGAATTAGCTGTTTTAAGTAATCTATATTGCGCCACAGTTGCTGGCGGCGTTCTGGTTCTTGTTGGACGATGTTGATTGCTGATAACGCAGCTGCTGTATCACCTGGTGTAAGAGCAGTAGTGTAGATCCAGCTAGTAGCCCGATTCCGCAGGAAGTCAATTAAGGCAATTGAGCCAGCTACATAACCGCCCAAACTCCCCAAGGCTTTGCTCAGGGTGCCAACTTGAATTAACTGGTGTCTTGTACAGCCAAAGTATTCTACACATCCAGCGCCAGTTGCCCCAATTACGCCAGTAGCGTGAGCTTCATCAACTAGCAGCATACAGCTAAACTGTTCAGCTAGATCCAATAGTATTGGTAATGGACACAAATCGCCATCCATGCTAAACACACTATCACTCAGAATCAGGCAGCGGCGGTAGCGGAGGCGTTGTTTCTCCAACTGGCTTTTTAAAGTCTCTACATCACAGTGAGGGTAATCAATGATGGTTGCACCACTGAGAATTGCGCCATTTTTGAGACTAGAGTGATTGTACTGATCTGACAAGATTAAATCGCGCTTACCAACTATGGTAGCGATCGCACCCAAATTCGCTAAATATCCAGAACTGAACACTAAAGCGGATTCTGTGTGTTTGAGAGATGCGATCGCGCTTTCTAATTCTCGGTGCAGTTCTCGATGCCCACTTAATAATCTAGAACCAGTGCTACCAGTGCCAAATTCTTTGGTTGCGGCAATAGCGGATTGAATCAGGCGATCGTCTCCAGCTAGTCCTAAATAGTCATTACTGGCAAAATTGATAACTTCGCGCCCCTCTAACTGCGTGATCGCACCAGAAAGCCCCTGTATCGTTTTTACTGAGCGATACCAATCAGCGCGGTGAATTGTAGCGAGGGATTGCTCTATCCAGTCGTAAGGATCAGTCGGCATTGTGAATTAAATCATCAAGACTTACGTAACAAGCGTGAATAATAAACTCTATGTTTAGATTTGCTCGTTTAGTTGGGCATCTTAAATAATAAAGGCGACGTGTATAGGACTTATGCAGTTGAGATCCCCCAACCCCCAAATTGGAGGCTATATAGTTGAATGGCACTAAGATAAGCGAAAGTCTGAAGCCTAAACTCCTTACCAGTCGATAACTGAAGTCATCTAATCTCTCCTTAACTAAAGCCCTAGAGTTAATTGGTCGAGCAGCAGATAATAGACCGCTTATATGGCAAGAAGCTCATTAGAAAGATTGTGTTGCCTATTTTTCGTCCTATCCTAATGCCATTCTGCTTAAAAGTTATTTGTAAAGTTACCTAAATAAATAAGCAAGTACTAGCTTATTTCGTAATTTCACTGTATGGTTAATTTTAGTTTTATAAGTAAGCAACAGCTTATATTACTTGAGAGGCTTGAGAAAATAGGAGCGCTGCTATGAATGAGCATTTTGGTTCCGGTACTTTAATTACTCTAGGTGAGGCGATTCAAAAAATGCGTGCATCAGAGCTTGAAGGCGACATGACAGACAAAATACCGGTAGAAATAACGCAAGTATTCGAGCAGCATGACGCAGTACACGTCTTGTTTAATTGCGGCACTTCTATTCAGGATGAAATTGCTGCACATATATGGATGGTCTTTGCTACAACGGCAAAAATCAGCGAGATGCATCGTGCAGTTGCCAACCAAGAGCATCGCAACGTTTTATCTAGTATTGGACACTGCAAATTAGTAGGCATTTGGGTTACCTCCCTTCCACGCATTATCAGCATCATCTCCAAGAGCTTACGCATGAAAAAGAGGTTAGCTGTTGAAGAACTTTCTAAGCTAAAAGAACAGCCTATAATTGAAATTCGCCGAGAACACGGCATTGTTTTGTGAACAAAAGAGCGTTTAATAAAGCGTCAATCTTTGAATAATTAATTTTGCCTTTTGCTCAAGATTCTCGTGCAAACACGCTCCGCAGACACGCACGAACAACATTAAACTGACTGCAAATTTAATGCCCCGCAATAAAACTGTTACAGATGAAGAAATCCTTGCTGTGGCGCGATCGCTCTTTCTCAAGGAGGGGGTGAAAGCTTCTACAAGGACACTTGCTAAAATGGCTGGGATCTCTGAGGCGGTTATTTTTCAGCGATTTAGTACGAAAGAAGATCTTTTTTTTGCTGCAATGGTGCCGCCGGAAGCGCAACTTGAGGTGATATTTAACGTTCAGCCCGGTCAAAAACAGGTCACTGAAAACCTTAAATCGGTAAGTTTGCAGATTGTTGCCTACTTCCGTGAGGTGATGCCAGTTTTTCTATCACTCATTAGTCACCCATCCTTCAATATGCAAACCTTTCTGAAACGTCATAGTATGCCTGGGATACAGCTTAATATAAAGCTGACAGAATATCTTAATGCTGAAGCTCAGTTGGGGCGAACTTGTAAAGACAATATTGCGGCGGCAGCAGGACTCTTGCTTTCACACTTGCACAACCTAGCGTTGTCTGAAAATATTGGTTCACATCAACCAATTGACACAGAACGCGCTATCTCTGAGGCAATCGCGGCAATATGGGTAGGCTTGGCTCCATAGTCAAGCGGCATTTTTAAGGAGCCACAGTTTTTCGGATAAATATAAATGAATTCAAATCCTGTTTCCTTGAGGCTCTCCGATGGCTTGAAGTCTCTGGAAGATTCCAGGTAAGCCATATATTCAGCAATCTGAGCCTCTACCCGATCAAGCTCCGTGTATCGGATACCAACAACTCGTAGGTATTCCCTCTCAAAGGCGTGTAACTCTGCCTGAAGCGTTGCCAAGTCTAACTCGCGTTGAGCTAGTTCCGTTTCTAGTGCAGCAAGCTCGGCTAGCTCCTTGTCCAGTTCTTGCTGCTCAGGGGTTTGTCTGGGGGCGATCGCACTTTCCATGCTGGTAGCGTAATTTTAAAGATGAATCTAACCCTAGAGTTCCCAAAAAAACCTGATCTATTTCAGTTTCATCTTGTTTTTTCTGAGGCGCGGCATTATTAAAGAAAGACTAGTTGCGCTAAAAAAGGGAGCGATCGCGTTCTTAAGTCATTTCTAAATAACCGCCGTATATTTCAGACAGGGCGATCGCATATCTTAAATTAGATTCAACCTTATGCCTATTATCGAAGCTGAGAACCTCAGCAAAGTCTATCCAGTAGCTGTCAAAGAACCTGGACTTCAGGGAACTCTACGCCACTTTTTGCGCCGTACCTACCGCTCAATAGACGCAGTAAAACAAGTTTCCTTTCAAATTCAGCCAGGCGAAGTTGTCGGATTTTTGGGGGCAAACGGCGCGGGAAAAACCACCACGTTGAAGATGCTCACAGGTCTAATCCATCCATCATCAGGTCGAGTCAGAGTAGCTGAACACATCCCCTTCCGCCGTAAAGCTGCTTTTTTACAACAAATTACCCTCGTTATGGGGCAAAAGCAGCAGTTAATTTGGGACTTACCAGCACTGGACTCGTTGAAGATTAACGCCGCTATCTATAGTATTTCCGATAAAGAGTATCGCCAGCGAGTGGGCGAACTAACAGAAATGCTTTCACTTCACGGCAAGCTCAACCAGCCTGTTCGCAAACTTTCTTTGGGCGAACGCATGAAAGCCGAACTAATGGCAGCACTTCTACACCATCCCAAGGTGCTATTTTTAGATGAACCAACGCTAGGACTCGATGTCAATGCCCAAGTGGGAGTACGCCAATTTTTGCGCGAGTACAACGAACGATACGGAGCAACAATTCTTTTAACTAGCCACTACATGGCAGACATCACCGCCCTTTGCCAGCGGGTACTTGTGATTCACCAAGGGCAACTAATTTACGACGGTGGTTTGGATCAGTTACTTGACAACTTTGCTCCCTACCGCGAAGTTCAGTTAGAACTCGCTCGTCCCATGTCTGAGGCTGAGTTGTCAGTCTACGGCGAAATTGAAGCGGTGGAAGGTCAATCAGTGCGTCTTTGTGTGCAACGTGAGGCGCTTACCCGCTCAGTAGCGAAGATTTTGGCTGAGTTGGAGGTACTAGATTTGACTGTAACTGATCCACCGATTGAAGAAGTAATTGGTCGCGTTTTTAGCGCCGGAGGTGTTTCGTGAGTTCGGTAATCAGAAAAGCCAGAGTTTTGCTTGTAGCCTACTACGCATATATGTTGGAATATCGAGCAGAGCTATTTTTATGGGCTTTATCCGGTAGCCTACCGCTGATTCTCATGGGAGTCTGGACAAAAGCTGCTCAAGGTGGGCAATTTGGGCTAAGTCCCTTGGACTTTATCCGCTACTTTCTTACGGTTTTCATCATTAGGCAATTTACAGTAGTCTGGGTGATTTGGGAGTTTGAAAAAGAGGTAATCGAAGGGCGACTTTCTCCCCGATTGCTACAGCCGCTCGATCCGGTGTGGCATCATGTCGCATCCCATCTAGCTGAACGGTTCGCTCGTTTGCCGTTCATGGTGGCGCTAGTGGTTTTATTTTTCATGCTCTATCCTCAGGCTTTTTGGGTGCCGGAATTAGGTAATTTTTTACTATTTTTAATAGCCATAATATTGGCATTTGCCCTAAGATTTCTGATCCAATATACTTTTGCCATATTTGCTTTCTGGACTGAACGAGCCAGCGCTATTGAGAGCTTTTGGTTTTTACTTTACCTATTTCTTTCAGGGTTGATTGCTCCACTGCAAATGTTTCCTGCGCCTGTGCGGGAGGTTGTGCTTTGGACACCATTCCCATATCTAGTTCATTTTCCCGCAGCACTTTTAATTGGGCTACCAGTGGACTTAGTGCAAGGTTTTTTGGTGATCCTAGGTTGGGGTGTACTGTTTTATATTTTGAATCGTTGGTTGTGGCGGCGAGGCTTGAGGCAGTATTCTGGGATGGGGGCGTAAAGATTTATCTTTGATTTTGTAGCCAATTGTCTAATCCTGCGATCGCCCTAAAATTCAACAATACTTCACTCAAATCTTCCAGCTGCTCAAGTGACAAACTATGCACTTGCTGTTGTAACTCAGGAGAGAGCGAACCAAACCGCCGAGTAAGTAGCCGCCTAATCATAGCTACCGCCTCCTGTTGTCGTCCTAGTCTCAAAATCTCCTGATACCACGGAGATTCGGTTAAAATTGCCATATCCCACCTCATGATTTGCCTAACTAAGGCACTGTCTAATACGAAAGTAGCAAAAAATGCCATAACTGTTTCTAATTCACTCAATTGCTCGTTGGCACGGAGGATTTGCAATGCTCGCTGCACTGTAGATTCTTCAGCACCACCCTTCAAGACTGGCACAAAGGGGAGAATATGAGATGACCAATTTTAGTATTTTATAGCTCTAGATTCTCGCTAGGTATAGTTTTGAGTAAGGCGTGATGCTCCAAGAGAGCGTATGGACGTTTGGATTCGCACGTCACAAAAGTAATCGTTCACAAATTCTGGACAATAATGATTTACTGTTCAAAGTTGGGAATCCTGAGTATAAGGTACTTTTTCAGATTCTCACCTCTATATAGCTATGACTCAGCCGAATCTTTTGGAACTTGCTAAACAGGGCGATGCAAGTGCGATCGCAGATGTAATCAGCTACTTTATGCAGCCTCAAGGCATTACTGCCAAAGCTGTCTTAAAGAACAATTGTTTGGAAGTAATAATTGAAGCCAGCCAAGTTCCTGATCAACAACAGTCGGTTGCCCAAATTTCTAAACTGATAAATCATTTGCAAATAGGACCTAGAAAAGTAGTAGTTTATGCTAAACAAAAAGGCACTAACTCTTTAGTATGGTATCAAGAATTTGAACCAGTAAAGGTAGATGCTTCCTTATCCGAGGCAATTACAGAAGGTATCGATACAGAACAAGTCGATATATGGGAGAAAACCCTTGAGACAGTAATTGAACACATCGTTGGTGCTGATTTTAATCAAGATGCTGTTAAGGAATTTGTAGATGAACTTTATTTGAAGAATTCTAAAATAAGTCGTGAGGAAATTTGTCAGACAATAATCAATCAAAGATCTATACATAGCGGTTTATTCGGTGCTGTAACAGGTATTGGTGGTTTGGCTGTTCTACCTATTGCTTTACCCGCTAATCTGTATACATCTTGGAGAATTCAGGCTGCTACTATCCGTAGTATTGCTTATGTGTATGGTCATCCCCCTAGTAAAACAGATACTTGTATAGTTTTATTTGGAGGAGTTGATGCAAAAATGAAAGCGTTAAAAAGCTTGGGTATTGAAGCAGCAAAAGTTGCAACCAAAAAAGCTGTTGATCAATACATAACCAAAGGAATTATGAAAGCTGTATTGAAATTATCTCTTAGAGAAGCAGCAACAAAGCTAGCCCAAAAAGCATTAATTACTAAAATGACTCCATTTTTGGAGCGCCTATAGGTTTTAGTGCTGACTGGTTGACAACACAGGCTGTAGGAAAGTTTGCCATTAAGTATTACAGCGGCAGATAGTATTCATTTCATAAACTGGATACAATAATTACCTCTTCAAAGCTAGGATAGAGATAAAAGTGCTTAGTTAAAGCCCGCCGCAGGTATCACTCCTTTACTTCTTTTTATAGAGTGTGTAGGCGAAGCCTTGAGACTTTAACTTAATTTTGTTAGATGAAATCTTCCTAAACTAATGAGGATGAATAGTTATGCTTAAGGGATTTAGACAAAAGGCGATAGTACAGCCTGGTGGCGTAATAGAAATTTGTTCTCCAGAACTTCCATCTGGCGCTACTGTAGAAGTTATTATCTTTATGGAGTCACTCCCCAATGAGCCTAAAAAGTCTCTAACTAGCTTCATTGGAACCGCTAAAGGTAGTTTTGTCACGTCAGAAGAAGTTGATCAGTTTATTCGTCAAGAACGGGATTCATGGGAATCCTAGATGCTATTCAAGGCAACCGAATTTACCTTGATACCAACATCTGGATATATGCCTTAGAAGGATACCCAGCATTCATCCAAAATTTAACTCACCTATTCCAAAGTATGGATTTAATGCTCCTTGATAGATACGCCAAAAAGAGATCGCCCCAATTCTAATGCTTCTTGCCGTTCCTCTATAGTCAAGTAATCATCACCATTCCTTCCACTGGGACAACGGCGAGGATCGCCACCTGCCTCTAAATAGCGTTGTCGCCCTATAAGCAAGATTTCATGCAGTCTTACATATTGTTGTTTTTCCATTTCAGTCGAGTTTTTCATAATTCTGATATCCACTCACGAGGGACAATATCACCGTTCTGCTTCAGAGACGATACAGGTAATACGGGGCTAGGAGTTATGATTAACCAATCGCCTGTACTTTCATCATAGAGCCTGAATTGAAGCAGTTCGAGGGTTTCCAGGGCATTAATAATTAAGTATTGTGCTTCTGTGGGTTCCATTATAAATGTAGTGTTATATACTACTTGCTAAACGAGATTTTACAGTAAATAGAGAATTTTTCAGACACAGACGACAAGTAGCGATGCCTGCGGCGGGTTACCCTAGCCTAGCCTTCGGCAACGCTAGGGGCGAACGGGAACGCCTGCCGAAGGATGCCCGTCAGCGACTTAGGTTGCCCTTGGCGTTAGGGCTGTAGGGCGAACGGGAACGCCAAGGGTGAATACCTACGCACCTGCATTGCTATAAAAGTTAAACTCAATAGCTAAAGCACCTGTATGTTTCTGCCAAAACACCGGAGGCTGTAAATGACTACGCAAATCCAACCCGCTTCCCCGCAGCAAGTCACCTACCCCGAAAGTGATGGACAACCAATGGCGGACAATACTAAACAGTTCCGCTGGATTGTGACGATTCAAGGGGGGCTAGATTCTTTGTTTCAAAACGAGCCTAATGTTTTTGTAGCAGGGGATTTATTATGGTATCCAGTTGAAGGAGATAACAAAACTCGGATTGCCCCAGATGCAATGGTAGTGTTTGGCAGACTAAAAGGAGATAGAAGTTCTTACCAGCAGTGGCAAGAAGATAATATTCCGCCGCAAGTTGTGTTTGAAGTTCTCTCCCCAGGAAATCGACTCACGGAAATGCTCAAAAAATTCAAGTTCTATGAGCGTTATGGAGTTGAGGAATATTATATATACGATCCAGATCACGAAGACCTAGCAGGATGGTTGCGCTCTGGCGAGGAACTGCGCGAAATTGAGACAATAACAGGTTGGGTAAGCCCGCGATTAGGTGTACGGTTTGAGCTTGCGGTTGGGTTAGAAATTTATCGTCCTGATGGGCAAAAGTTTGCCACCTATGTAGAACTAGATCAGCAGAGAGAACAGGCGATCGCCAGAGCAAACCAAGAGGCACAACGAGCCGATCGCTTGGCAGCAAAACTGCAAGAATTGGGAATTGATTTAGATGCACTTTGAGGAGTTTTGGCGGAGTGAGATATTTGGAGGTTTTGAGGCTGTTGTGGAGTGCGGCGATCGCCGCTGAGATGGAGTACCGAGTCAACTTCGTCTTGGCTACAATCACCAGCTTGGGTAATCTTGCAGGCAGCTTATTTGGGCTATTTTTGTTCTACCGCACTGGCTACACCTTCCAAGGTTGGTCATGGGAAGAAGCCTTAGTTGTGCTGGGAGTATTTACTGTACTGCAAGGCTTTTCCAGTACCTTCCTCGCCCCCAACTTAAACAGCATCGTCAAACACGTACAAAATGGCACACTGGACTTTGTGCTTTTAAAACCGATCAGCAGCCAGTTTTGGCTTTCGAGCCACACCCTTTCACCGTGGGGACTGCCGGATTTGCTATTTGGAGGAGTGCTGATTGGCTATGCCGGAAGTCGGTTAGGTATCGGCATAACTGACTACCTTATCAGTGCTGTGCCAATTTTGTTTGGTTTTATCAGCCTCTACAGTCTATGGTTTATGCTAGGGGCGACCAGCATCTGGTTTGTCAAAATCTACAACGTCACCGAGGTTCTCCGAGGTCTGCTGGAAGCTGGACGATACCCGATGGTAGCTTATCCTACTGCTTACCGCTTTTTCTTCACATTTGTAGTACCAGTAGCATTTTTAACTACCGTTCCGGCTGAAGCGATGCTTGGTCGTGTCCAAGTAGGTTGGATAGTCGGCGCAGGAGTGCTAGCACTATGGCTTTTGTTCGTTGCCCGCCTTTTTTGGGGTTTCGCGCTGCGCTTTTACACGAGTGCTTCTAGTTAGGATTGAGAAAACTTGCCGTGAGACAGACGACTCCTGCCTAAGTTTCAGCAATCAATAGTAGAGAAAGACAGGCAAGGCATATTGATGGAAACAAAACAACTGGGAAATACTGATGTAACTATTAGCGCGATCGCTCTGGGGGGAATGCCGCTATCCTTGAGCAGTAGACCACCAGAGTCGCAAGCAATAGAGGTCATCCATCGCGCTCTTGATCTGGGTGTCACACTGATTGATACTGCTGATTCTTATTGCAAAGACGAGTTAGATAAGCACCACAACGAGCGACTAATCAACAAGGCATTTCAGCAGTACCACAGCGATGCTAGTCATGTAATCGTTGCAACCAAGGGTGGTTTGATGCGACATAACGGCAACTGGACACGCAACGGACACCCCAAGCATCTTCGAGAGACAATTCAGATTAGCTTCGAGTCTCTAGGCGGTGAAAAACCGATTGATATTTGGCAGTACCATGCGCCAGATCCAAATTACACAATTGAGGAATCACTAACACCCGCAAAAGAAGCTGTGGAAGCGGGTATAGTTCGCTGCGTCGGCGTTTCCAACTTCTCAGTTGAACAGATTCAGCAGGCGCGTGATGTAGTTGATATTGTCTCTGTCCAGAATCAGTACAACCCCTGGTATCGTCAGCCAGAGTCCGACGGCGTGCTGGAATACTGCGAACAGGAAAAGCTAACGTTTTTACCTTGGAGTCCTTTGGGTGGTAGCCGTCGCGTTACCCGCTTGCAAGATATTCCCGTAATCTCCAAATTAGCTCAGAAAAAGGGCGTATCGGTATCCTCAATTGTGCTGGCGTGGCTACGGGCAAAGTCACCCATGATAGTTCCTATCCCCGGTGCAACTAAAACTACAAGCATTGAAGACTCAGTGCGATCGCTTCAAGTAAAGCTATCAGATCAGGAAGTAAAGGAGATCGACCAAGGAACATCATCCTAACTATGTAGGGCTTAGGAGAAGATTTCCCTAACCCCTGAGCGAAGAGGACAAGGGGAGGGGGAGACAAGGGGACAAGGGGAAAGAGTGGGGAAAACTCCCCTTGTTAAAAGGTTTCAAGCCCCTAGATTTATCTGTGGAGATTCATAGAAATAATTGTGTCGAGACGCTAAGAGCGCTCTTATACAAAACGTCCTTGCAAGAAGCCCCTAGATTTATCTATGGAGTTTGTTCCCTTGTCCCCTTGTCCTCTTCCGTGGCCCCTCATTAAAAGCTAGCAGCCAAAGCAATAAATTTTTTGTGTTTCTAAATGGTTGCAGACTGCCGAGGGCAACTTATCTGTAGGTATAATTTGCCGATCTAGCTGGACTTGCAGACTAGTCAGGGGGTCAACACCAGGAGAAACCAGAAATTCTAACTGCTGGATGTGAGACCAAGTTGCGAGATTATCTAAAATTTGGGCGATCGCTTGTACATAAGGATGACTTGCTTGCCGATACCAATCAGCAGCAGCAACTTGGGCTTGATCTAGACCTAAATGCAGAGTTAG
>JBGTCQ010000193.1:0-6892 GCA_041748755.1 Chroococcidiopsidaceae cyanobacterium
CATGGTATTAATTGCATATTTGATTCTAGAGTTAATGGAAATTCCAGCGTTTTATGGAAATTGATTATTAGATAAGTTTCGCTATTTACAATTGGAGTTAAGCCGCCGCTGTTCAATCGTTCACTGGAGCTACGATTTACTACCGAATACGCTACTCTGATTTAGGATGAAGTTTTATGTCCAGATTCAACACTTCTGGGTGTAGTCATGTTTAGCACTAATTGCCGCTCAACGATACTATTTTGTTCCTTACCCAAGCTCGAAATGATTTCAGCAAGGCAATTTCCCCACTAGTTTTACTTTGCTCAATAAATCTGCTTATTTCATTCACCGATATTAGGGGAAAGGCAATGCTAAACTCGCATTCAACATATTGCCCCTCTGTCAGCTGATAAAATTTCAAATCTCTCCCGTCATATCTCCACAATTCAAGTACATTCAACGCTGAGTAAACCCCAAATTTGTTAACAGAACTGCTGGTAATATCAATTTCAATAGCTAAGTCAGGCGGCGGATCGGTTGCTAAATCTAGTTTTTGCCTTCCTCTAACAGCTGGTTCATTTTGAATATAGTAGCAATTATCTGGTTCTATTCCTCGATTTGCTATTCTTCGCTTCAGTGTTGTAGAACCAGCGCTTTTAATTTCGATTTCTAGTTCTTCAGCTAAGGCAAAGATTAAACGATCAAATTGAATTTTAGGATTTTCATGTTCATAAAGAGGAGTCATAATTTCTAGAGTGCCACAGTCATAAGCAAACCGTGAACCTCTGTCCTCGCCTGTTTCTCTCAGCAAGGTTTCAAAGGTTTCCCAGCTAATGTTCTGTAGCACAGTTCTTTGTTCTGCTGGTGTTGAAGTAGCAATCATCTCAAAGTTGCATGACTTTTATAACTTTAAAGGGTGAGCAATACCCACCCTTCCAACTTAACCAAAAATACTACCAAAGAACTCTACAGCCTCTTTTAAAGTCGTAATGAACACGTCAATCTCTTCACGGGTATTGTAGAAGGACAAACTTGCCCGTGCTGTTGATTGTGCTACTAAATAACGATGTAATGGTTGGGTACAGTGATGTCCAGCACGAATAGCAACCCCAGCCTGATCCAAAATTGTAGACAAGTCATGGGGGTGAACATCGCCAGCGGTAAATGCAGCGAGTGCAGCTCTACCCAAGCCTGCTACTTTAGGTAAAGGACCATAAGTGCGAATTTCAGGAATTTGTCCCAATTGCTCAAATAGATACCCTGTCAACTCTGCTTCGTAGGCATAGATTCTATCCATACCTATACCGCTGAGGTAGTCAAAAGCTGCGCCTAGTGCGATCGCCTCCGCAATTGCTGGTGTCCCCGCTTCAAACTTGTTCGGCAAATCTGCATAAGTTGCATGATCCAGGAATACATCTGCAATCATCTCACCACCACCTAAAAATGGTGGCATAGAACGCAGTAAATCCAACTTACCATATAAAAAGCCAATTCCAGTGGGAGCGCACATTTTATGCCCGGAGGCAACTAGCCAATCGCAGTCCATTTTCTGCACATCGATAGGCATATGCGGGACACTTTGACAAGCATCAATTAATACTTTTGCCCCGTATTTGTGAGCGATCGCAATAATTTCTTGCACTGGGTTAATACAACCCAAAGTATTAGAAACATGAACAGTGGAAACCAATTTTGTTTTGTCGCAAATCAGAGACTTGAAGTGTTCCATGTCAAATTCTTCAGTCTCAGTCAGTTCCACAAACTTCAGCACCGCGCCCGTTCTTTGAGCAAGCATTTGCCAGGGAATTAGATTGCTGTGGTGTTCCATCACCGAGAGGATAATCTCATCCCCCTGCTGTAAATTGCTCCCCCAACTGTAGGCAACTAAATTAATCGCCTCAGTAGCGTTACGGGTGAAAACAATCTCTTGGCGTGAAGTAGCATTTACAAAAGCGGTAACTTTGTCTCGCGCCCCCTCGTATGCATCAGTAGCTTTGGCACTGAGAGTGTGGACACCTCTATGCACATTGGAATTGTACTGCTCGTAGTAGTCTCGTAAAGTATTTAAAACTAATATTGGCTTTTGAGACGTAGCAGCATTGTCTAAGTAAACCAATGGTTTGCCGTTAACACAAGAGTGCAAAATCGGAAAGTCAGCACGGACTTGATCAGCGAGGGTTTTTTCCTTGGTAAAAGTCATTTTTTCAAGACTTACTAATAAATAATTGGAGTAGCAAAAACGCAAATGAAAAAGAATTCTTTACCTTTTTAAGCTGAGTGCTAAGTATTGATTACTGACTGCTGTAGAAAGCCTTTCTCGCAGGGAGACTAACGGTAGCTGGTTAATAATTTCAGCAGCAAAAGCATTAATTAAAAGCTTACGCGCATCATCCTCATCAAGTCCCCGGCTTTGCAAGTAAAATACTTCCTCATCGTCCAGTTGACTAACAGTTGCCCCATGAGCACATTTAACGTTGTCGGCTGTAATCTCTAACTGAGGTTTAGTATCAACTCTGGCTTTAGGAGAGAGGAGTAAATTGCGGTTCAGTTGCCCAGCATTCGTCAACTGCGCGGCTTTAGGGACAAAGACTTTACCGTTGAATACTGCATGAGCGCGCTCAGCGACAATGCACTTATGCAGTTGATTACTAGTACCGTAAGGATGGTTGAGAGCGATCGCGCTATGAGTATCAGCCAACTGTTGAAGGGCAATCATCGTCAAACCATTCAGGGTAGTTTCTGTTTGCTCACCCATCTGAAAAACCTCTAAATTGTGCCTAGACAGCTTTGCTCCAAGCGTAATAGCGTTGCAAGTATAACGGCTATCACGGGCTTGCGCGATCGCACTTTTGCCAATATGAAACGCCGCGCCACTTTCGCGCTCAATTCTAGTATGGTTAACTTGGGCATTCTCTTCAACCCAAATTTCTGTAACTGCATTAGTGAAGTAAACCGCCGCTTCTTCTGCGTCTCTACGGTTCGTATACTCTTCAATCAGCGTCACACTACTACCCGATTCTGCAACTACCAAACAGCGCGGCTGAGAAATTATCGGTGTCCCGCTTGCAGTAGAGATAAATAATAGATGGATTGGCGTTTCAACTACTAGATTTTTCGGTATCCACACCACAGCCATATCCGTTATACCAGCTGTATTGAGTGCGGTGAATACTTCTTGCGCTCCTTGATGTTGAGCTAGATAGTCTTGTACACGAGAGCGATACTCCAAAGGTAACCCAGCCAAGTTACTGACTACAACACTATCGGGCAAGTCAGTAACGGCTGAGAGATCCGGTGCATAAACTCCATTTATAAATACCAAACGGCTGTTAGCTGCTTCTGGTAAAGTTAGCGGCGTTATGTCATGTAGAGACGCGATATATTGAGTCTCTACTTGAAAGGCAATCTGACGTAAAGATGACAAATCAGTAAATCGCCATTCCTCATCTCGCGTAGTGGGGATAGTGGATTGACGCACCCAAGCAGCAGCGCGATCGCGTAATTGCACCCAAGCGACTTCCGGTTCAATTACCTGTATTAGTCCTTGACACTGTTTTAATAACTCACTCAAATAGGCATCTCGTACTAGTACAGATGTCAACCCCACCGTTTCATCTGGGTTAGGAATTGCCGTAGGAGATTTTATACTCATCACACCCCCACCGTTTCAGCTGCATCTTGCTCTACCACCCAGTCATAACCACGAGACTCTAATTCCAGTGCCAATTCCTTACCACCACTACTAATAATTCGACCTCCTGACATCACATGCACAAAGTCCGGCACAATGTAGTTAAGTAACCGCTGGTAGTGAGTAATCAGAATCGTTGCATTTTCAGGGTTAGTTACCTGATTTACACCATTAGCGACAATCTTCAAGGCATCAATATCTAAACCAGAATCTGTCTCATCTAGAATTGCCAGCTTAGGTTCTAGCAACGCCATTTGCAGAATTTCATTCCGCTTCTTCTCACCACCAGAAAAGCCTTCATTTAAACTCCGACTCAAGAAAGCAGGATTCATCTTCACCACATCCAGCTTTTCCTGCACCAATTCATCAAAATCAAACGAATCTAATTCTTCCAACCCCTGCTGTTTCCGCCGAGAATTGTAAGCGACGCGCAAGAAATCCAAATTGCTCACACCCGGAATTTCCATCGGGTATTGAAACGCCAGAAATACACCCGCTCTAGCTCGTTCTTCCGGTTCCATTTCCAGTAAATTTGTCAAGCGGTAAATCACCTCACCGCCAGTCACCTCATAAGCTGGATGTCCTGCTAGAACCTTCGATAACGTACTCTTACCAGAGCCATTCGGTCCCATAATTGCATGAATTTCTCCCGCCTTAACCTCAAGGTTTACTCCCTTAAGAATCGGCGTTCCATCAACTTCAGCTGTCAGATCACGCACTGACAGCACAACTTCACTATTTTCAACAATCATCGTTCTCTTCTCTTTTTCTGTACTCATGTGGCGCGGGTGTTCTTACCGACGATTTGCAGTTCCTACAGGGCAAGTCCGGCCTACCCCGCAAGAATTAGCCCACACTACCTTCCAACTTCAGACTCAACAGCCTATCTGCTTCCACCGCAAATTCCATCGGCAGCTGATTAAAGACATCCTTACAGAAGCCACTAATCATCATCGAAATCGCATCTTCTGCGGAAATGCCCCGCTGCGAGAAATAGAACAGCTGATCTTCTCCAATTTTTGAAGTCGAGGCTTCATGTTCTACCTGGGCAGTATTGTTCTGCACTTGAATATAGGGAAATGTATTCGCATGGGCATTATCCCCAATTAACATCGAGTCACACTGAGAATAATTCCGCGCTCCAACTGCCTTCGGATTTACCTTGACTAAACCCCGATAACTATTCGATGAGCGTCCCGCTGAAATTCCCTTAGAAATGATCGTGCTGCGGGTATTCTTGCCAACGTGTACCATTTTGGTTCCCGTGTCGGCTTGTTGCTTGTGATTCGTCAAAGCAACAGAGTAGAACTCGCCTACAGAATTATCACCCACTAGCACACAGCTAGGGTACTTCCAAGTAATAGCGGAACCAGTTTCTACCTGTGTCCAAGAAATCTTGGAATTAACTCCCTGGCACAAACCGCGCTTGGTGACAAAATTATAGATACCGCCCTTACCGTTTTCATCCCCGGCGTACCAGTTCTGCACTGTGGAGTATTTAATTTCAGCGTTATCTAGGGCTACTAATTCTACTACAGCGGCGTGTAACTGATTAGTGTCATACATCGGCGCGGTGCAGCCTTCTAGGTACGACACAGAACTACCTGATTCTGCCACAATCAGCGTCCGCTCAAACTGTCCTGTATCTCCGCTATTAATCCGGAAATAAGTAGACAGTTCCATCGGGCATTTGGTGTCTTTAGGAATGTACACAAACGAGCCATCGCTAAAAACAGCTGCGTTAAGGGCGGCAAAATAGTTATCTGCCACTGGCACGACACTCCCAAGGTACTTCTGCACTAGTTCTGGGTGTTCTTGGAGGGCTTCGGAAATCGAGCAGAAGATCACGCCATCTTTTGCCAACTTTTCCTTAAAAGTGGTGGCTACGGAGACGCTATCAAAGATTGCATCTACAGCAACGTTAGAAAGCCGCTTCTGTTCAGATAAGGAAATGCCCAGCTTTTCAAAGGTTTCCAAGAGAGTTGGATCAACTTCGTCCAGGCTATTTAACTTTGCCTTTTGCTTGGGAGCAGAGTAGTAGATGATGTTCTGGTAATCAATTTTGGGATATTGGACATTTGGCCAAGTGGGTTCTGTCATTTTTAGCCACTGGCGGTAGGCTTTGAGGCGAAACTCCAGCATGAACTCTGGCTCGTTTTTCTTGGCAGAGATCAGGCGAACAACGTCTTCACTAAGACCACGCGGAATTGTATCCGCCTCAATATCGGTAATAAAGCCGTACTTGTAGGGCTGATTGACTAAGGTGTTGACAGTAGCACTCATCAGTAGTGTTCTCTCGTGTTCTGGAATAAATTTCTTTAAAGATGGCAGACGGGCAATGCTTCAGTTCTAGAACTGCTGTTAAAATAAGGACGACAAGAACAACAAGAATATTGTTAATGTATCTCCATTTTAAGCTACATTAACAACAGGTATGTTGTCAAAGTAAAATTTTAAGCCAAAATTTTTGGTACGAAGATGCCGACCACGCAGCAACCCTCGACGAAGCAGGATATCCTGCAATATTTACTGAAACAGGGTCAAGCGACCGCTCAAGAGCTAGCGACAAAGCTAGATATTAGTCCGCAAGCGGTTCGTCGTCATGTCAAGGATTTGGAAGCAGAAGAACTGATTTTATATAAAACAATTCAAGCGGGGATGGGGCGACCGCAGCACATATATCAACTTAGTCGCCAAGGGCGCGATCGCCTGCGTCGGGATTTAAGTGATGGCTACGGTGAGTTTACTGTTTCTTTGCTGGATACACTGGCAGAAACAGTAGGGCATGAGCAAATGCTCTCTATATTGCGGAAACAGTGGGAACGTAAGTCCTTAGATTACCGCGATCGCCTCGGTAATGGTTCTCTACAAGAGCGAGTGGCAAAATTGGTAGAACTCAGAAAAGCTGAAGGTTTCATGGCTGAGTGTCACCCAGTAGAAGCTAGCAATTTAGACGATGATTATAGTTCTCGGTTTATCCTGACCGAGCATAATTGTGCGATTTCTAATGTGGCTGAGTCTTTTCCCAGCGTGTGTGAGCATGAATTAGAGATGTTTGCCACAGTTTTGCCAGATTGCACTATTGAGCGCACACACTGGCTGATCAATGGCGAACACCGCTGCGGCTATTTGGTTCAATCGCGCTCAGACACAGTAGAGCAATAGCTACATCAAGGTGAATACTTTATGGATGCACAACAGCAACCATCATCACAGTTT
>JBGTCQ010000194.1:0-8348 GCA_041748755.1 Chroococcidiopsidaceae cyanobacterium
TTTGGTTGAATGTTTCAGGACGCACACCACATAATCGTTTAAAATCCTCTGGCTTCAAATGTTTGACTTGCTCGTAGATCATAGGGTTTCCTCCTTTAATCTACTTTTGCCATCTTTCTTTACCCTTTTGCAAGAACTCTATGGTGCTTGGGGTGGAAGTGGTTGTGAATCGGTTCAAAAGCTGAGAGGAATCGTTGGGCTTGCCCCGGAAATTTGAATCGTCGCATCCTTCGCTCTCGTGTTCGAGTTGGTTGGTGGGAGTTCTCGGCTCGATTGTTCAACCCTTTATGTGCTCGATGCTCTACCCGCTTCATCACCTGTTTCTTTGCCGCTTCGTAACTCTTGAGTTTGTCGGTCACAATTACGCGGGGCACGAAACCTTGTTTCTTCAACAGTTTGCGGAAAAAACGCTCTGCCGCCTTGGTGTCCCGCTGTCGTTGCAGCAGGACATCCAGTACGTTCCCCTCCGAATCCACAGCCCGCCACAAATAATATTGCTGTTTCTTGATCGTCACGACCATCTTATCGAGATGCCATTTGTCTGTGACGTAAGAGCGGTTGCGCCGAAGCTGATTTGCATATTGCTGTCCGAATTTTTGACCCCATTCCCGAATCGATTCGTAGGTTACCTCGACGTCACGATATACCATCATCTTCTCGATGTCCCGGTAGCTCAGGGGGAAGGTGTAGTAGAGCCAGACGCAGTAACTGATGATTCCGGCGGGAAAGCGATGACGAGAATACATAGGCAGAACTAGACCATTAAGGCGTGATTCTGCAT
Organism: Chroococcidiopsidaceae cyanobacterium; assembly: GCA_041748755.1. Taxonomy (GTDB): domain Bacteria; phylum Cyanobacteriota; class Cyanobacteriia; order Cyanobacteriales; family Chroococcidiopsidaceae; genus JAHHHE01. Next base: position 782 of record JBGTCQ010000194.1, read on the forward strand.
TTTATCTCTTCCCTCAACTTAAGTTGACAATACCTTCCCAAGCCCTCAGCCGCGTACGAGCTAATATTCCTCGCGTTGTTTGGTGTGCTAAAACAGGCAAGAACTTCAGTAAGGTGGGTAAGAGCGTGTACCCTCAGCAATTAAAAACTGCTCTGAAGACTCGCTGGGAAGCAGAAATCTCTGTGATCCGCACTAGCCTCAACCCAGATATGATTCCCCATGTCGAAGCGTTTACCTGGGAAAATAATCCTCACTTAGATTTGTGGGCTAGGTTGAATGCTTCGACAAACGCTTCCATGTGGAACCTGCGGGCTAATCTACTAGAAAGACTCCGCTATGAAGGTAATGTTGTTGAAGTTTCATCAATTTGCTACATCAGGTGTATGCTTTCCTGTAACGCCACCACAATGCCTTGATAGTGAGTAATGTCGTCTGTGTTCTCAATTTCTCCCTTTACGATCTTTCAAAAAAGGCAGTGATCGCAGTCAGGGATTTTTGGCATAGGTGCTTTTGCCTTAGTCTGCTGGGGGGCGACTAGAAAGTTTTTGCTGGATGGCGGCTTGTGCTTTTGCTTCTGAATCTGGATCTGTTGTGTCAATGACGATAGCTAGCCCAGAAGCATGAAGCTTGTCCATGTATGCATAGAAAGCATCCTGATCGTCACGATGTTCTAAGAAGTAGCGTTTCGCTTCATCCAGGGCCATCAGTGTAAAGTCAATTTTGTTCACGGAAAAAACCTATCACTTGATAACTTAATGTCAGGAAAAGCTAGAAGCGCTAGCTGAGTCCCCGCCATGACCACAGTTTTAGATTGATAGCTTTCTATTGAAGGCTGACGGTGAACAATAACTTGCTGTTGCTTGATATCAATAACCCAATACTCAGAGATTCCTGCTTGGGCATAAGACTCAGCTTTTGTACCTAGATCGAAACTTAGCGTCGAATCTGCCACCTCAACAACTAAAAACACTTCAGAGGATATTGGGTGACGGTCGTAGTAGTCGCGTTCGTCAATAATTACTAGGGTGATGTCTGGTTCTGGCTCTGAGTAGTCATTTAGATGGACGGGTTCTTGGATTCTGATATCAGCCGAGTTTTGAAGCAGTGAGCGCAAGATATCACTAACCCGTTTGGTGACGGCAGAGTGGGGTGAGTTCTTAGCCGCCATCCGAATAATTTGTCCCTCTATTAGTTCAACCCGCTCCATAGGCTGTAAGATGCCCGTCTCTGCCATTTGGTGATATTCAGCAACAGAGAAAGGGCGCGCTCTCGTCGTCATCATTGATTCCCTACTCCCAAATGATTGGCGATGTCTGCGCCGCAGGCGATAGACCGCCAGTCGCTTTGCGCTGGCATCGCACTCACTTGGCGCTGGATTGCCTGAAGCCGCGAGTTAGATTCAAGACGATCTTGATTATTTGTGGCGATCACGCCATCAATCCGAGTTGCAAAGTCATTCATAGAATTGGTGTAACGCCGCAAGTCAGTGCTGAAAGATTCTAAAAATTTGTTATTGCTTTCAACAATCTGCTCAATCCGCGTTAGACGCTCGTTGCTCTCCCGGTGATTGGACTCGACCAGGTTCTCAATCCGCGTCAAACGCCCGTCGCTGTAGCCAATTGACTGTTCAATGCGCGTCATGCGCTCATTGCTTGCTTCACGCTCTGATGAAGAGGCAACAATAAAACCTTCTAGTAATGTCTCTATCCGATCTAAGCGATCACCCTGTGGGTTGGTCATCGCTTACCTCCTCTTGGTGTGATGCTGCCAGGTGGAGTATAAGGATTCGTTGGATTATCATCGCCAATCAGTCGCCGCTCCTCTTCAAAGCTCGGTGACGGGGTGTGGGGATCTGAAATCCTTTGCTTGATACCAGGAAGATTAGCTGGGCGAGGGAATGACTCTTCTATCGGTCTTCCACCAGGAGTAGCACCCTTTAGCAAATCAAATCGAACTCCCTCAACTCTTGCTCGTTCAACTTCTCTTTTAGCAAGAAACTCCAGATAACCGCTAACACTATGCCCTTCCATCGCAGCTAAAACACGAATTTGGCGAACAAGCTCGCCATCCATGTAGCTGCTAACTTTCGTTTTATCGGTAGCCAATGTCATATCTAGTAACTCCACTACATCAAGTATCACCTACTTACTCTAGCTCAGGGTAGGTACACTAGCAACAATTAACATACTAACTCTAGTGGAGTTACTCTATTTATAGAGAAAGCGCTCTGGTCTGGACAACTTAAGCGCCTCTCTACGAAAACCTATTAAAGGATTTGAACCTATCATGTCACGAATAACAGCGACTGCGATCGCCCAAAGCGCGTAAATAACCAAAATGGATTGGCAATTAGAACAAGGCAAGCGATATCGACTCTGGTACAGGGATAAAACCCCAATGCCGGATATAGTTGTTTTTGAGCGTGTAGCACTTAACCTACAACGACCGCCCCTTCCACGACTCTCACGCGCGTCCGCCGCTGCCTATCAAAGAAATCTGGCTATGTTTTCGATATGAGAAAAGTGGTTTTGAGATGGTGCTTGGTTTGGATGATTTGACTGGTTGTGGCTTGGAATTACTCGACTGACCCTATGCCCTTTCTCACAGCCAGAGTTGGAGAAGGATTACTAAAACTGTTCCAGACCCGACCGCTCCTCCTGAACAGACGAGCGAGACGGCCTGAGGATGAAGCACAGCAGTAGGTGGCGAAAGTATGCTCGTACTCTTACCAAAATCCTCCTTACAAGTACGAGATGCAGCCCGTTCCTGATTTGCCTGATGAAATTTATGCCATAACCCCCGACGAAAATGAACGAGTTGCCCCGTCCTTACTGACTCTCCAGACTGCCTCAATTCCCCGTCCGCTTATTATGAAAAAACTTAAATCTGGTAAACCAGATAGCAATACTTTTGGTATTCTGGCTTATCAGATATAGCGACAGTGACTTTGACCAAGCGGCTAATTGTCCAAGTGTTTCGACTTACCAGTGGTATCTGCTCCCATAGAACTAGAATCTGGTAAACCAGATAGTTGCAATTCTGGTTATCTGGTTTACCATATAGTAGCCAACAACCTTTCTAGCTGAACTTGGTTCAGCTTAGTCTTTACTTAAGGTGTGTGCATTATAGAACAAAAGCACTAAGCTGAACCAGATATATGGATTACCAGAAAGGAAGAAAACCAGATGAAAATTCTGACAGTAACAGGGTACAAAGGGGGAGTTGGTAAGAGTACAACAGCCATCCACCTGGCAACCTACTTCAGCGACAAAGGTAAAACCGTCCTAGTGGATGGCGACCCCAACCGAACTGCTTTGGGGTGGGCTGGTCGTGGGGAGTTACCCTTTACCGTTAGCGATGAACGTCAAGCCATGCGGGTAATCTCTGGCTCAGACTACGTGGTTATCGATACTCCAGCACGACCTAATTCAGATGACCTCAAGGAGTTAGCCAAAGGATGCGATCTGCTAGTCCTACCTACAGCCCCTGATATTCTTAGTCTCCAGCCCATGCTAGAAACTGCACGAGATTTAGAGGATGCCAACTACCGCGCCCTCCTGACGATTGTGCCACCCTTACCATCACGGGAGGGTGAGGTGATGCGCGACGACTTAAAGGCTGGAGGCGTACCAGTGTTTGAAACGATGATTCGCCGCACTCTTAGTTTTCCCAAAGCAGCATTGAAGGGTGTTCCCATCCGGGCGCTTAAAGATGCGATCGCTAAGGCCGCTTGGATTGAGTACCAGGCGCTCGGTAATGAAATTATAGAGGTGATGAAATGAGTGGTAAATATGGCGATTTAATTAAACAAGCAAGAAAACCAGAAAACCAGAAAACCAGCCCGACCGCTCCGCCTGACCAGACGGGCGAGACGACTGAGGAGGCGACAGAACCGTTCGTAAACTTGTGCGTTAAAGTGCCTGTATCGTTGCGTCGGCATTGGTCAGCAGAGGCGAAACGGCAAGGAACTACAATGACCTCTGTAATCGTTGAAGCGCTAAAAGCAAAGTTCGGTGAGCCTGGTTAACCATAAAACCAGATATCTGTTTTTATAACCTATTGCTCTCACCAACCACTTTTGACCACACCCTTCATAGAATGGAGTAAATTGAACCAATGGGTATAGGCAATGAACGAGCTAAAAATTGAACTGCCTTCCAACATTTCAAAAGATGAGGCTCAACTGCTGCTTGCTGTCAAACTATTTGAGACTGGTAAACTATCCATTGGACAGGCTGCTCTCCTTGCTGGTTACTCCAAACGCACCTTCATTGAATTACTTAGCAAGATGGGCGTTCCTGTCATCAACTACCCGGCTGAAGACTTAGAGCGGGAGATTAGCCTTTGAGTGCTTCTGGTGATTCGGAAACCATACCTGCTGTTACCAATAGTACCTGCCTGATTGGGTTAGAGCGGATTGAAAGATTGGACATCCTGCCGCAAGTATTCTCTTCCATCACCACACCAACTGCTGTCTCTACTGAAGTCGGCTTTGAGGCAGATTGGCTGACAGTTAAACCAGTGCAAAATCTCACCTTGGTTGCTACCCTAGAAACTCAGGTAGATGAAGGAGAAGCCGAAGCGATGGTCGCTTCGCGAACCGCCGAAGGCATCGCCTTAGCAATGGAGCTAGGAGATGTGTTTGTCATCTTGGACGATAGAAAGGCTCGTCAGCTTGCTCTCCAACTAAATCTAAAAGTTATCGGTACTGTAGGAATGCTGCTACGTGCCAAACGCAATGGTATCATTCCTGAGATTAAGCCGCTACTAACTGCCTTGAACCAAGTAAATTTTCGCATTTCAGAGCCACTTATCCAGAATGCTTTACGAATCGCTGGGGAACTCTAATACCCACAAGCAGACCATGATACTATCTAGGTGTTACCTTGACAAGTGCCAAAAGCTGTAAGTAGTCCCTTTACCTATAAGCTACCTAGATAAAACCTTGACATGAGCAATACAGGACGCAACAAGAAGCTAGCCTCCTTCAACTGTGACGAGGAGTTGTGGACTTCTTTCATGCGTCGCTGCCAGGAACAGGGGACGACCGCGACCGCGACACTCACCAGTTTTATCCAACTCTACCTAGATGGCAAGCTGGATAACCTGGATGCAGATATGATAGGCGATGCCTTCGGCGGTTCGCGAAGCGACCATCGCTTTGATGAACGAATCAGGGCAATCGTTGATGAGTACCTGGGACAGCACCTAGCGTCACAATTGGATAAATACCTAGCGACTCAGCAAGATAAACAGTTGTATTCCACAGTCGTTGCCTTATCCGAGAAAATTGGCTCCTTGGAGGCACGTCTATCTACACCAAATGCCCGTACTTATCCGAATAAAACAAATCCTCCTAAAGAGCGTGAATTTTGGTTTATTCAGGACAGGGCTAGATATTTAGGCGTAACCATTAATGCAGATCAACGCCTGAAAATCGAAATGTTTGCCAATGCCAATTATCAGGAGCGGCATGGACAACTCCCCAAGCGGCAACCCTATAGAGGCAATCAAGCTTTTGCTTATCCAGCAGTAGATTTAGATATTTTAGATAAAACTATCAAAGGCGTAGTCAAGAGTGGGTAAGGCACTACGACTTAAACCCGACATCTGCTCACCACAGTGACAGTTGCCCTGGTGAGACATTAGAGCGTTTGGTTCGACCATGCAGAGATAGGTGGCACGGCGTACACAGAGCAATTAGATTTTCTGGCTGGTTGTCTTCTGGGGTGAAGTTAGCATGATGTACCGAGAGGGTCGCTTTCGTCCATTCAGAACGGCAGAGATCAGGCTGTTTCTCTGCTGGACGCAGACATAACCGTTGACAATGCTGACAACGCCAACCAGCTGCATCTTTGACGCTTAAGGCGATTTTTATCCAGTTTTGAGGGTAGCGCTGGCGGTCGATGGGCATGAGCCTGGGTTTGAACTGAAAAGTAGTGTCACATAATGTCATACCACGAGCTGCTACCTCACCGTATGTCATCCCCAACCCGACCACTATGGAATAGTCAGAGTTCCTTCTTACGAGACCACAGCACGACAAAGACTTGTTAGGTGTAGCGACCCACAATACTAAAAGCTTCGACCCGCAATCAAGGCAATTTTCAGACCAGATTAACTGCAACTATAAAGTGGGTTGAGACCGAATTAAATACAAATCAGACCACGTTAATTGCAACCAGACAACAATCATCATTTTCGACCCACATTAACTGCAACTAAAGTAGGGAAGAAAATAAGTAAGAAAAACGCCCGTTTTCTTTACTGAAAACGGACAAGTTATGACAGAACGACAACTTGTCATTCTCTAAGGCAAAAAACTCAGTAATCATATTAATTGCAGGATATGCTTGATGATAACGAGTTTATTTACTCTAAGCGATGCTAATTGGGTATGCCCGTGTATCAACAGATGATCAAAAGCTAAACCTCCAACAGGACGCTTTGCGTGCTGCTGGATGCGAACAAATTTTTGAGGACTATCTGAGTGGAGCTAAAGCTGCTCGTCCGGGTCTAAATTCAGCTTTAGAAAGAGCTAGATCTGGAGATACGCTGGTGGTGTGGCGATTAGATCGTTTGGGACGGTCGCTCAAAGACCTAATTGAGTTGACAGAAACATTAAAAGGACGCTCGATTGGACTGCACAGTCTGCAAGAATCCATTAATACTACATCGAGTAGCGGACAGTTAGTATTTCACTTGTTTGGGGCATTGGCGGAGTTTGAACGCAACTTAATCCGAGAAAGAACCCAAGCTGGACTAACCGCCGCTAGAGCCAGAGGGCGCAAAGGTGGACGACCTAAAGCTTTAGATCCTAACAAACGGCAGTTGGTAGTCAAGCTTTATAACGACCGTCAATACTCAATCGACGAAATCTGCCACATGATGGGCATCTCCAAACCAACCCTCTACAACTATGTAGCAGAGGGGCAAACAAGATAATGCCCCGCCAACAAATTTCTGCTTCGGCTTTGGTAAGTTTACGTCAACGACTGGATCTACTACCTACTCGTTGTCCTGAACGCAAACTCCTCCTTAGTGAAACCGCTAACTTATACGGAATATCGACGGACACCTTATATCGGTTACTGAGAGAACAGTCCCGACCAAAATCGCTCCGGCGTGCCGACCGGGGTCAGCCACGTAAACTGTCAAAAAGCGAGATGGAAAGCTACTGCGAAGTAATTGCTGCCTTCAAGATTCGTACCAGTAATAAAAAAGGACGAAATATCTCTACCTCACGGGCAATCGAACTCTTAGAAGAGCATGGGGTCAATACCCCCGATGGCTTCGTACAACCCAACAAGGGCATACTCACCAAAACCACAGTGAATCGCTATCTCAAAGCTTGGGGTTACGACACGGAGCGGATGACCAGACAACCGCCAGCAGTGCGATTTCAAGCCGATGATAGCAATGACTGCTGGCACTTTGACCTTAGCCCTTCTGACTTAAAACACATTTCTCAACCAGCTTGGGTAGAAACAGGTCGAGGGAATCCACTCCTCATGCTCTACAGTGTCGTCGATGACCGCAGTGGGATGTGCTATCAGGAATACCACTG
>JBGTCQ010000195.1:0-7022 GCA_041748755.1 Chroococcidiopsidaceae cyanobacterium
TACAAACAACCCTCAATCTAAAACAACGGTAATTAAATCTGACCCTTTTACTTCTTTTAATCACGTTGCTACTGATGGGGTATATACATATTGGGCTGCGGCAGGTGGTTGCTGTAACAGTAATACTAGTTTTGTTACTGCTACGAAAGTCAGTGATAATACGCCGGTAAGCTTTCCAACTGGGCAAGAGATTTGTTTAAACCGTTTTCCAGCACAATATGGTGGAGGCTGTTATCCTGACCAGAGTTGGTTTGGTGTTATTAACGTTAGTCCCACAGGTCCGAGTGCAACTGGCTTGGCTGTTCAAAAAAGCGGTAACCTCCTTGCTGTCTCCCATAGTTCGCGCAATCAAGTGCTTCTTTTTGATAAACGCACAGGGGCTCAAATTGGCTCGATCTCGGTTACTAATCCGCAGAAGCTGGCTTTTGCTCCTAACGGCGACCTCTGGGCGATCGCTAATAAATCAGTGTTGCGCTATACTAACCTCTCATCTACCCCAAGCGTAATTACTACAATTGCTGGCTTTTCGAACCCTTTAGCTGTTGCAGTGCATTCAAATAATAATGACCTTGTTCTCGTAGCTGATGGCGGTAAAAGCCAACAGGTGAAAGCATATGATACAAATGGCAGCAAACTCTGGACGTACGGACAATCAGGCGGTTATGACAATGGGGAACCCAGCATTACTACCGGAAAGCTCTGGTTTGGGCGTGGAGGTGAAAAATCAAGTATTGCTATTCAATCGGATGGTTCTTTCTGGGTCAACGATTATCAAAATAACCGTCTACTACATATCTCTGCTTCCCGAACATATTTAGAGCAAATTGCATATCAACCGCATAGTTACCTCGCTACGGTTGATTTAAATAACCCCAACCGAGTGTTCAGTAATTTTCTGGAATTCAAAATCGATTACTCCAAACTTTTAAAAGCTGGTCCTACCGGATCATGGGTGCTGGTCAAGAACTGGGCCACTGGGTTACCTAATCCCCAGTATCCCAGCGGCTCATGGGACGGATTACGTACAGTTGTTACTCTCTCTAACGGGCGGACCTATGGGCTTATAAGTTCCAATGACGGCTCAATTGCTGTAGTTGAATTACCGAAAACAGGACCTTTGCGGCTTACCGGGATTAAACTTACAGGTGACAAAGTACTATACAAAAATGGAGAACTAAGAGCTGCCTCATCTTCTTCAGGTGGTGTACAGATAGTCAAAAGCTGGCCGCTGAAGGGCTTCGATAGCTTAGGTAACCCACAGTGGGGAGCAGCAACTATTCTGGCAACCTTACCTACTAAAGTTGGTGATCCTTATTATCGCGGCGCTTTTAGTGGTGTGAGTGGTCCTCTGTTTCCAGTCACTTCTTCTGGTGTAGCAATCAGTTTAGATCAGTCAGTTCGGGGTAATACGGGTTTCCATCTCGGTGGTATTAAAGAGGGTACTGATCGCTGGTTGTGGAAAGCCAGCCCCACCGGAAGGCTTGACGGTCGTGGGACATTTCAGACTCAGGAAGTCGACAATACTATCAACTACGGCGGTAACCAAGTTTGGGTAGTTGGGCGCAATGTTGTGTATGGTTTTCATGGCGAATTTTTCACTGATCAACTAAATGGGCGTGTCGGTCAAGCCAACCAGTTCATGCATTTTTACGACGACGGGCTTTTTGTAGGGCAGTTTGGGGTGCCAAGCACTCGTGCAACTGAGGAGGCACAGGCCGGACTAGGAGGGAACTCGTTCAGCTTTGCACTCGTGCAGGTAGGAACAAATCTTTATCTGTACCATAATGACGAATCTAGCCACGGAGGGGTTCATCGCTGGCGGATTGAGGGAACTAATAGTATTGAGGAAATGAGTGGAACAGGAACGTTAGGAGGAAAAATAAATCTGTATCGCGGGTCAAGTTAACCCACATCTTGCACCAGTTAGATAGACTACCTGAAAAGAGTGCATTCCTAAATAGTTGCTTGAAGCTGATAAGGTGACAAGGGAGTGATTTACGCCTGTGCAGTTCGTTCGGCTGCAAAACAAAATTCAAGTTGTCCACAGCACCTTATTACTTATCAGACCTCGTTGCTTACAATCCTTTTGTAATGTTCCACCGTCGCAAATGGCTCGTAAAAATAGCGTAACATTTGACGCTATTTCTGATACTCCGGTGATTGTCGGAAACCAATCGTGTGGTCTTCCAGTTTCGCCCAACGGACTAGCAGGATGTATTGGTTTTCAACTTCTAAACACCGCTGTAGCTCATGACTAATGTAGCCAGGCATTGAGGAAATGATTAATCATGCTGCCGCGAAGGCTGCTTCAAATTCAGCAGCTATTCCAGGTTTAATCTTGAGGATTGCAACTTCCAGAATCATGCTTTGGTTTACAGTTGTCTACTTTTTTATACTATACTCTACAACTTGTACTGAGCTTGAAAAAATGAGAAAAAGACATAGGTAAACGTTTCCGCTCTACCCATTTATATCCGCCATCCTATCTCAAGCCGAAGCTCTAGTTTCTGAACTACAAACCTTAATGCGATCGTGTCTATCAGCAAAAGAGCGAACATCGCCATGTTGGGGTTATTTTTGGAAGTCCAAGGAATTCCCCTGCCCGAACACTGTGAAATAACGTCTGCTAGTGCATTGAGCCGGTTTTTAAACGAATACCAATGGAAAACGCGGCAAGTGATTAGAGCAGTGCGTAAGGCGGTACTCCAACAAATCCTGTCCTACCCCCAAGTCGGGCGTAAACCGACACTACAGGTAATACTCGACCTGATAACACTGGAGAAAGCTGGGAAGTTCAAAGAGTTTAACTACCTGATTCGGATCTACAGTGACAGACGTGGTCTTCCTGTTGTAGTCCTTTACCTGGTAGTGGGACAATGGCGTCCTCACCCTGCTACTGAATATGCACGACTACAACCACCAGAATGGCACTCATCGTCAGTTATTTGAAATTGAAGAAGTGCAGTTGCAGCAGTTTATCGACGATGGATTGCACTCCCACGCTTACGTTGCTCAACCTCGGAAGAAGCCCAGACTGCGCGATATTCTCAAGAACCCTGGACTCTTAGCCATGCCACGGGTGCTTGAGGCTCATTTAGAAAACTTCTTTCCGTGCATGGGAATGGTTCATGGTGAGAGTTCGCTCTTAAGCCTCAAAGAGTGTCATTTTTACATTCCAGAATCAGAAACTCACTCTCGCGTTTACGTTCTGATGTTTATGAAGGCGTACACTCCATTGCTCATTTGCTCAAACAGAATCTCCTGGGGTTAGTTAAGGTTGTGATTGAGCAAGATGCTGATATTTTGGGCAAACTCTACGCCAACACGCCTCAACACATCAAGCTCAATAATGAAGTTGGAATGGATTGGGTGCGGCGGAATTTTGAGAGTTTCCCAAGGGTTGTTGAACCAAATCTCTCTCGGTGACCGCTGCATCTGCGTCTCGCGTGGGTTAATCAACGGTTCGATGCCTTGTTCTCAGATAAGAACTTGTCGTTATCCTTGTACTCCCCCAACCGCTAGACGCGTCCCCCAATAAGCATTCTTCTCTTGAATCTACGCTTTTGCATGGGCAGCAGTCTGTTGAACGCGGCGTTCTCGAAGGTAGGAAAAGAACTCTCCACCCTCGCGCAGACGGCGTACCAGCATCTGGCGGTCTGTTAGCATCTCGCGCACGATTGGGATAATAGCTTGCGGACGAAAGTAGAACTTGCGGTACATACGTTCTACTGCATCTTCAATATCTTTGCTATTAAGATTCGGGTATCTCAGTGCAGACGTTTGAATCCCAGAACTAGCAACAAGAGTGTCATCGGCAAACCAACCATTTGCCTTAGCCTGATTATAGAGTTCTGTGCCAGGGTAAGGTGCTGCGATTGACACTTGGATGGTGTGGGGGTTGATTTCACAGGCGAAGCGGATGCTCTCTTCAATAGTTTCACGAGTTTCAATCGGTAGACCAATCATGAAGGTGCCGTGGACAGTAATCCCCAAGTCGTGGCAGTGCTTCATAAACTGGCGGGCAACTTCAAGTTTGATCCCTTTTCTAATGTTGTCCAGAAGTTGCTGGTTACCAGATTCAAAGCCTACTAATAACAGGCGCAATCCGTTGTCGCGCAACTGTTTGAGCGTGTCGTAGTCAAGATTAGCACGAGCATTGCAACTCCAAGTGAGATTGAGTCGCTTCATATGTTTACTGATCGCGATCGCCCTTTGCTTGTCAATTGTAAAGGTATCATCATCAAACATATATTCTCGGACGCGATCGCCAAAGATTGCTTTCGCTTGTTCCATTTCCCGTCCTACAACTTCCGGACTTTTAGCACGGTACTGATGACCGCCAATTGTTTGAGGCCACAAACAGAAGCTACATTTTGCCGGACAACCGCGTCCCGTGTAAAAAGAAATGTAGGGATGGAGTAGATAACCAATGAAATATTTCTTAATGTCTAGATCCCGATCATAGATCGGTAGAACACTAGGCATGGCATCCCAATCATGGATCAGTTCCCGATCTGGGGTGTGGTGCAAGTTACCATAGCGATCGCGGTAGCTCAATCCTGCAATCTGCTCCCAGGGCTTATCTGTTGCTAATTCTTTACAGGTGTAGTCGAATTCGTGGCGGCAAACAAAGTCAATTATTGGGTTGGAGCGTAGTGTTTGCTCTGGCAAAACTGCGACATGAGCGCCGATGAAACCAACTTGTGTATTTGGACTTTGAGCTTTAATCGCTGCCGCGCACTGAACGTCATTAGCCAAAGATGGTGTACTGGTATGCATAATCACCAGTTCATAGTCTTTAGCAATTTTCAGTACATCTTCAACTGATAAACTGTGAGGCGGAGCATCCACCAACTTACTACCTGGCACAAGAGCAGCTGGTTGCGCTAGCCAGGTAGGATACCAAAAAGAAGTGATCTCTCGTTTAGCTTGATATCTAGATCCTGCACCACCATCAAACCCATCAAATGAGGGAGGACTAAGAAATAGAGTTTTCTTCATTAATGTCTCTCCTATTTGTACTGCCAATTAAAATAGATTGCTAAAATCACCTCTGTCTACTCCTAGCGCCGGAGCGCCTTTCATTACATAAATAGAGATAGAAATCGCCTTGCAACTCTCTAAGGTGAAGCATTTAATTTAAGATTCCCCGGCAAAGTTTAAAAATGATCATCACTTGATCATTAACTAATACTTGTTATCTGCTCAATCATTGTCAAGACATCACTACGGCTGAGTTTCTCTTTGCCATCTGCCAAAGCATTCAGGGTGCCATGCGCCAAAGTTAAGGGGATTTTACAAAAGTCTAATGCAGGTCCAAGGGGGAGACTTTCTGTGTAAGCATCCGCCAGTGCTAAATTGCGCCGTGCATAAGTTTGCAGTTGAGCAGCAGTCCAGCCTTGGGGGAAGAAATCAACTTGGCGCAGCAAATCTTCGCTATGGTTACGCAGGATGTTAACTGCTTGCAGTCCACGCCCAAAACCAAGCGCTTGAGTGCGATTCGTCTGCGTGCCATCATACCAAGCCCATAAGTCCGAAAGCATCAATCCCACAGCGCCTGCAACGCTAAAGGTATATTGATCTAAATCCGCTTCAGTGTAAATTTTCCAGTTACAATCTGCCCAATATGCCATGCGATCGCACATTGCAGCAGTAGCATCCCAAATCCGGGGAGCAATTGTTTCTGGAGCCAGTATTGCCCACTCTCTAATACGTAGAGTGACTTCTGGGAGAATATGTTGGTAGGAATGCATTTCCGTAAACGCATTTACTGCAAACCCGTCAACACCTGTTTGTAAGGTTTGGCTAATCGAGCGTAGTAACTGCGCTTTTGTGGAGTTATCTAATTCTACGTGATCCTCAATTTCGTCAATAGCACGCATACAGAGGTAGGCAGAAGCCACTGCTTCTTGCAGTTGCGGTGGTAGATGAATGATGGGTATATAGAAAGTCCGACTAGTTTTTTCTAAAGTTTCTAACGCATCCTTCATTAAAGTCATCCTTATATAACCTCTTTAAAGCGTTAAAGGAAATAATACATGGAATAAAGAGTTCTGCAATATATAAAATTTCAAAACAAGACTTTATGAGATCAAGAACAAAATACAAACCCAATCGTTGCCGTAAAGCTTAATTTGCCAAATATCTCCTTTTTTGATGGCGATCGCTCCCTTTGTTGTTCTGCCTTCGTTCGTTTGCGCCTTTATACACAACGAGTTTTCAGTGCTTCAAAATCCATTTGGCTCAAGTCAATGAGTTGATTCACCCGAATTACATACTTTACTAAGGATATGCAACAGAGGCATCGCCAACTTGAGTGAAGTAGGCGTTTGGCTATTTGCCCACACAAAGCCAATGTCGCATCGGTACGAGTGCTAGAATTGGGGTTTAGATTCTTCTGGCATTCTTGGAGAATCCCAAGATAGCGGCGTAACAACCTCGTTGCAAGCGGACTGACGAACGCCGCTAGAGGAGTTGCAAAGGTTACTAGCAACCGCTAAACGGGAATATTAGTGTAGTTAGATTCTCCAATTTTTTGGTGAAGTTCGCTTGCCAGTGCTCTCACTGAAGGAGATTACCCAGAATCACAGCGCATCCCCAGCATCAGTAGCGATCGCCTAAATACTTACCAAGCCCTTCATTTGGTCTATGATTACTGGTGCTAGTAAAATGCAGCATCTAGAGAACTAGGGGCAGTTGAACTAAAATTGGCGGCATCAGTTGTGGAGAAACTCGATGTGCCTCATCCTCAACCACTTTATCCTGGATGGATGCACATAAGCTGGGTTCCGAAAGTAAAAGCAGCGGACCGCCAATCATGGACTGAGTTATGGATGTTTGCACTGACAAAGGCAAGTTGAATGCTGAAAATGTCAAGTCACAGCATGAGAAATACGTATGCTTGTAGTGGCTTGTCGTTAGACATTGCTCCTCTTCTTGTGTATGTTTAATCTTGGCGGGGCAGAGCTTGAAGCCAGAGATTTTATTTTGAGTATCTAGCTGGAAAGGACATGAGCGAATCA
>JBGTCQ010000196.1:0-14971 GCA_041748755.1 Chroococcidiopsidaceae cyanobacterium
AGAGTAGCAATGGGTTGAGGTGTCCCAGCGATCGCACTATGTTCTACTGCTAGTTCACCGCTAGGAGCTAGCAACTGGTAGTGAGCGATCGCCTCTAACACTGGCTGGTACAAATTACTGGCGTAGGGCGGATCGAAGTAAATCCGCTCAAATTGCTGCCCAAAGAGGTCTTTCAATCGCTGGACTACATCTCCGCGTAACACTTGAAACTTCTGTTCTGGTTGAGCTACACGCTGCCAGTTTTGTTGAATAATCGCACAGGCACGGCTCGATTGTTCTATGCCTAGTACAAAGGCTGCATCCCGACACAAAGCCTCTGCTCCCATCGCACCACTACCAGCACAAAGGTCAAGCCAGCGACAACCAACAATTTTACCTTGCCAAATGTTAAACACAGCCTCGCGCACACGAGCCGGTGTAGGTCGAGTTGCTAGACCAGGAAGTGTCTTGAGTTGACGATTACCATGAATTCTCATCAGTCATGGGATAGGAGGGTTAAATTGCTCAACTGAAGCAGCAGCCGATAATGGATCGGGTGGCTGTGGTCCCCAAGGTCTGCGTCGAATAGTTGGACGTGGCGGTGGCTCGTCAGTAAAATCTGATGGTGGCTCATCCCAAGCATTTACAGGTTGAACAGGCAATCGCCTGTGCCTAATACGTTGCCCTTGTCGCATCCTCTGTCGTGCTTGTGAGCGAGGAGATGATGATGGTAGTAATTCAGTTACATTATCAGGGTTTTCAAAATAGCCTCGCAGCGAGCTTGCTGCTTCCCCATAAAACCAAAACTCTCTCGGCTGGCGCTTAAATAAACCTCCCTTAGCAGTTACCAAAATCACAACACTGCATTTGCCGCTGATTGAGATCCGGTCTAGTTCAACAGCAACAATCTGATCAGTATTGATAACTGTATCGCCAACCTTAATAAATGCCATAGCTAGCTACAACAGGATTAAATTTAAGTTATTTATGCCGGAACTGCGGCTCGGACTTGTTGCACGAAGTTAGATAAAATTTGTAAACCCGCTGTGGAAGATTTCTCTGGGTGGAATTGGACTGCCATCAGGTTGTGATTGGCGATCGCCGCCGTAACTGTTTGACTACCGTGAGTAACGGTTGCTGCTTTGAGTTCAGGATCAGTTGGGTCAACATAGTAGGAGTGGACAAAATATGCCCAAGGCTGAAACGGTAACTGCTGCCACAACGCACATCCTGGCTGAGTAATTTCTAGTTGATTCCAGCCCATGTGAGGAATTGTAATTCCAGGTTCATGTATAAATCGTCGCACAGTACCAGCAATAATTCCCAGTCCCGGTTCCTTGCCTTCTTCACTGCTCGAAAATAGAATCTGCAAACCCAGGCAAATGCCTAAGAAGGGTTTACCGCTAGCGATTACTTTTTTAATTGGTTCTTCCAAACCGCGCGATCGCAGATGTTGCATAGCTGGATCAAACGCCCCCACTCCGGGCAATACTACTGCATCTGCCTGTGCTAATTCTCTGGGAGAATCAGTAATCTTCGGAGTCGCCCCAGCTTTCTCCAACCCTTTGCAGACTGAGTGCAAATTTCCCATGTCGTAATCTATGACTGCGATCGCTGACATTGACACATCCTTATATGTAACATGGCTGTTTTTATTTTAAATTACTAACTAATGTTTTGGATGTCTCATAAAATACTGTTAACTTCATTCACCACTTGGCTACCTCATCAACTATCTAATTCCTCTGATGATTTATTGATTGAAATATCTAAACTCGATATATTTCCGCCTCTGACATTTTTGAGATTGCTACCCGTTGATATCGAACTAGCTAGCTCTTGTATGATTGCAAAAATTAATGAACTGCAACCTGATGTAATTATTTGTTGTGGCATGGCAGAAAGCCGTACTTTATTAAGTATAGAGTCGACGGCAACTTGTGGAGAGATGGTGCTAACAACGCCCCTGAATTTGTTTGAGTTAGTTACTAATTCAACTGCAATTGTTAGCGACGATGCAGGTAGATTTGTTTGTGAAGGTCTTTATTACTCAGTTTTGAAGTACATTATTGACCACAAGCTAAACATTCGTTGTATTTTTGTCCATGTTCCTATTTTGACAGAACAAAACTTAGCTAAGATTGTGTCAGATTTCAAGTTAATCATTCATAAAATTAAGTATTGTTCAAAGCACTATATAAATAAAATGTCAAGCTCAAATTTTGGATGAAATCATAAATATTGAATCAGAAAGTGAAATAATATAACCTACTTTACTGATGATAAATAGATATTGCTTCATGCTGCCAATCTTGCCAATTTTAACCTTGGCTCAATTAACTCCAATACCGCCCCAAGAGGTGTTACAACCTCAAGAAGTGCGTCCATTGTCAGGCAAGCTGGACACAGTGCCAGTATTTAACAGTAATAGTCCTGAACTGGTGCAGACAGAAGGAATTCTGCTCTCGACTTTTCCGCCAGATGGGAGAGTGTCAACGGCTCACTTAAATTTTCCGCTACAGGGACGATTTGATTTATTTGCCCATCATGTTGCCAAAGCTCCCTCACTCCTAGATTTGCGATCGCTCTACCTAGGAGTAATTCTGCATAACCCCAACACCAAGCCAGTCACAGTAGATATATTGCAGGCTGCTAGTTATCTCAGTCAACCAGATGCACCATTTATTGAGTTACCACCTCTAGTTGAGAATCTGTTAGGTACAATCTTTGCGGGGCCAGGCGATCGCGTCATGAATGATGTATTACGAGGAAGACAAGCTAGTTTTCCGCCTCAGATAGTGATTCCGCCGCAGCAAAGTCAGATGTTACTCAATCTACCAATTCCAGTTCAAACTTTAGATCCGCCTATTAATGGTAGGTCTACTTTAATGCGACTGCGGAGTAATGGCACAGTTTACGCCGCTAGTTTGGCAATGCATGCGCCTGTTAATTCTGATGGCAGTGAGCGATCGCCTACTTTAACAGAATGGCAGCAGTTATTGGATACTGGTAATTTAGCTGGGCCACGCGATAAAGTTCCAACTCCTCCAGAGCAAACAACTCCAGTAATTTATGGTCGTGTAGCAGGAATAGCTCAAGGTTCCCAATGGCAAGCCCAAGTAGTTGATAATCCAGATACTCAATATCTCAGCATTCCTCAGCAGGGTCAAGCTTTTTCCTATGGTTTGAGTACACTTAATCTTGGTAAGCTCGGTACTGATCAAGTTCAAAGTGCGCCGCTCTTGGTTCGCTATCCAGACACAGCATACCGCGCCCACGGCAATTACGGGATTCAATACAGCCTCAGCTTGCCATTAAATAACAACACTGGGCAATTTCAAACCGTTACTTTATCTATCCAAACGCCAATCAAGGAAGATCAACTGAGTAAAGGGGGGTTACGTTTCTTTGAACCACCCGCGCCTCAAGTTTTCTTTCGTGGCACAGTACGGGTGAAGTATAACGATGACCAAGGTTTACCTCAGACGCAGTATGTGCATCTAGTACAGAAGAGAGGTCAACAAGGTGAGCCGTTGGTGGTACTTAACATGAAGCAGGGCGATCGCCGTCTTGTACAAATAGACTTCCTCTATCCGCCAGATTCAACGCCACCGCAGGTATTAACAATTAAAACCCTGGAATTATCTAGTTTAAATCAAGGTCTTTGAAAGCCGAAACCTGCCTTCTTTGTATTTTTGCTTTTAGACTTAGTATTAACTTCTGCTACAGCTTCTTCAAATAAGTTATGCAGGTGTAGTGGAACACTGGCAATTTCAGGTAATTCTGGTTCTAGCGGTTTATTATATTGTTGCAGAAGTGCATTTAAATCCTGGTCAAGCTTAAAATCTGGACGTTCTAATATTATTTGCAATACCTTCTCCAATTGAGTCGGGTACTGTTGGGCTAACTGCTGCCAGATGAAAGCATTAATTGTTGGATTCTCCAGGTAGTAGCGGATTAGTTTCTCAGAACCTTCAATCCTCTGCCAATCTTCCGCTTCTAAGATTGCTTTGAACTGACTATAAGTTGGTAAAAACATCTGTCCCCAGCGGGGATGAGACATAGCCGTTACCTGTTCTGCTTTCTTGAGTTCGGCGGGCAAATCAACTTTAGGCATCACCATTTTGGTAGTGCTTTTACTATCAAATAGCTGGGATACTACTTTTGAATCCGCACCAGCTTCAACTGCCGCTGCTCTAATTTCCTCTTCTCCAATACCAGCTTCTTCAGCCGCTTCTACCAATGTTTTAGAGTCATCAATACCTGCTGCTGCCAAGCGTCGCTGCATTGAAACTTCCTGAAATTCAGCAATCTTTTTGTTGAGTTGATATCCAGGCATTGTGACTTCATTGCTGCCAAAAAAGTCAACAAATTGCTGGTGATATTGCGCTACAGACTGCCAAGCCTGCTCTAACAAATCTGGAGCATCGCTGTAAAGAGCGCTTTTATAATTCTCCTTAAAATTACCAATTGCCACAGCCAGCTTCGGTTTGCCCAATTTCCCCATTAACGTATAGGGGCCAGAAAACGTCCAGTATGTGTCAGTAACGGGAGCAATGCGAGTCAGTAAGATTTCCCCTTCCTTAAACCGAGTCATCTCCTCAAGGGTTTGAGCATCGTTTGGTTTGACAATGTAGTGCTTGGCTGTCAACCAGTTCATTAACTCAAATCCATCAGGGAGAATTTGAATTACGGCAAATAAGCCAATAAAACTGTGTCGCCAGTTACTAACCAATTGGCGATCGCTCTCTGGCAAATCTGGCTGGCTTGCCAAAAATAAATCAAGCGGTGTTTTGTCTCCAAGGCTTTCTGTCAAAAAAGTGTCAATTATTAAATCCTGCTGGACACTATCCCCGCGCTTTCGCCGCGACTGCTCTGCCGCATAAGATTCCAGCGCTGCTGCCAGTTCTCCTTCAGCCTCAAGGACAAACTCAGTTAAGGCTTGTTTTAGTTCACGCGATCGCTCTAATAGGACATCCACAATTTAATCTCAAAGGCTCAACAACTTCTAAAGTATAGGCTTCCACACAATTTGAGTATGTATTTGCAGTAGTGAGGATACAAGCAGGCTTTATACAGGTTTCGGTAAGGCGATCACGCTTTACAGCTAATTCCTTAAATACTATCGGTTGCTATTACATGGCAGCCACAGGAATACCAAACAACTTAACCTTAACCATCAAAAAAGGAGGTAATAACTACCTCCTTCCAACTCTCAATAGTAAATTCAGTGGTACAAATTACATCAATCCTGTATTCATACCTGGTTTACCTGTTGCTAGTTCTACCTTGACAATTCTCCCACCCATTTTCATAATTCGTTGCTGTTCCCGAAACCAGTTGTCATAAGGAACTAGCTTAGTAAAATAGGTATTTTGGAGTTCCCGCTGTGTGCGAATCCGAGTTTGACTAGGAACACAAGCAGTGACCTTAAACATTCGCATGAGTTGACATCTCCTGTATCTAAGTTAGGAAAATTTTGATTTGAATCGTTTTAATCCCGTTAGCACATTTGCTACCCTAATATTTCACATTTAAGGTCCGCGTATGCAAAAGTTTATAATTGCTCAATTTCACCTACATTGCTCAAAGTCTGGGAGTTAAGCGTCAATACTAGACTGTTAACACTCATCGACTAGATATTGAGTCAGACAAGCGGCAGAACGCCCTAGCACTCACGAGCAACTCCCAGACCTTAATTAAATACCTAAACAGCTGCCATTAAGTCCTGATGAACCTAAACAGCGCTTAGCTCAATCCAGAGCAGATGTAGTCGAAGTAAACACCCATTTCCTTACCAGCGTCAGGGCCGACAAGACTGGCAGTTACTTCTTTCATTGCCTGAATAGATTGCACTGTTGCACCGATGGGAACGCCCAGCGAGTTGTAAGTTTCCTTCAAACCGTTAAGCACACGCTCATCCAGAATTGAAGGATCGCCAGCTAGCATCGCATAGGTGGAATAACGGAGGTAGTAGTCCAAATCGCGGATGCAAGCAGCATAACGACGAGTGGTGTACATGTTGCCACCCGGACGAGTGATATCAGAGTACAGCAGAGACTTCGCTACCGCTTCTTTGACGATCGCCGCCGCATTAGCACTGATTGTGCCAGCAGCCCGTACACGCAGTTCACCAGTTTGGAAGTAGCCTCTGAGCTTCTCCATAGCGGAAGTGTCCAGGTACTTACCCTGAACGTCCGAAGAGTTGATTACAGATGTAATTGCATCTTGCATTGTCTTGATTCCTTATTTCAAACAGTCTTGGATTTCACTTTTAGCAGCGCTCTACACCAGCAAACTCTACTGCATTGCACCAACTAGATAATCAAAGAAAGAGCCAGCTTCGGAAGCGTCTTCACCAGACATCATCGAGGTGGCGACATTCTTCATTGCGCGGACGCTTTCAGCAACACCCTCAATAGGAGTGCCAAGGCTTCTGTACATTTCACGGACACCCACGATTCCAATTTCTTCAATTGGTGTGACATCACCAGCTACAATGCCGTAGGTGACTAAACGTAGGTAGTAATCCATGTCTCGCAGACAAGTCGCAGTCATTTCCTGACCGTAGGCGTTGCCGCCCGGAGAAACGATGTCCGGACGCTTTTGGAACAGTTGGTCTCCTGCTTGCTTAACAATGCGCTCCCGATTTTCTGTCAGGGCTTGAGCAACGCGCAGACGACGCTGACCATCGGTGACAAAGTTCTTAATCCGATCTAGCTCACCAGGGCTGAGGTAGCGGGCTTCGGCGTCCGCATTCACGATGGATCTCGTGACAATACTCATTAACGGATTCCTCCAAAAAAATGAAACCAGGTTTAGTTAAACTGGCATAACTGCATCATTTTAGCGTTTGTTTAAGTTTAATAATCAAACACTACTGCGCCAGTATATTCCGAGGTTACCTGAGTAACCACAAGTACACAAGCTTTCAGACTCAGTTACCTTCCGCAAATATTTTCCAGCATTTAGTTCATCTTCTGAGGCACCTCTTAACAGTTTGTAATAATATTCCTCATTTTCTACTTTCAAAGTGGCTGAATTACAAGACTGCCACATCGGTCTAATACATTTAGACACAACTAACAAAAGCCCTTTAGGTGGTCAAGTAGCCCTGACTACCTAAAGGGCAAAGTCATTTACATTGTGTTGTGGTCAGTCACAGCAACCATCACCGCTGGCTGAAGCTCTGTGCTACAGCCGAGGGAGATAGATCAGACCAAGACTGCTTTACTAAGTCAGCGGCGGCTTTCACACTACCCAAGTAGTTGCCTGCTGGGAGAGAGGGGAAGCGCCGATAAGGTACAACGTCCTCACCGAAGTATTGAGCATACTCTGGGCTATTCACCATCTCATCTACTGCCGCTTTCAGTCCGCCGTCAGCTAGTAGCTTGTTGTACTGCCGAATTTCTCCTTGAGTAGCTGGCGCGCGCCCAAGGATGTGTCGGAACAAAAACTCGATCACTTTGGTATTGGGATAAGGCGTGTAGAACCGCCGACGATAGGTATCGGAACTAGCAAGATCGCGGACAAATTCTCGTACTGAGATTTCTCCATTAGTGAGTTTGCTGTCCAGTTCAGAAATCCGCAATCCGTCAGGAACCTGACCACTAAAGATATCCATCACCTGACAATAGATGGCATTAACAACCAACCTAGTTTCAGATGAATTAGTTCCCTGGGTAAGGCGATAAATCCGGGCGGGTTTGCGGCGCGTCGTACCCACGCCCACTTCAACGGACTGTCCGCGACCGTCGTTGAAGGAACGACCCAATTCAATAAACAGTGGCTGGCTGCGGTCTACTTGGCGAACTTGTGCCGCCATGTCGGCGATCGCCTTCCCTGTCATCGGCATCTTCTCGGCTACCAGGCGCGACTTCACTGGCTTGAAGCTAGGCACCACCAAGTCATCATTCTGCTTGGTTAGCTGGTTATATAGCTTTTCACTGTTGGGGAAGTTGGCAGCTGGCAAGGTGGGGAAGCGACGGTAAGGAACTGTATCTTCGCCAAATACCTGGAGGTATTCCATACTGTTGACCATCGCGCTGACAAAGCCACGGATGCCTTGGGTAGCGAGGAGTTGGTTGTACGTGCGAATTTCTACTTGATCTTTGGGGGCACGACCCAGGAAGTGTTTGGTACCTTGCTCAATCACCTTGGTATTAGGGTACGGCGCGTAGAACTCTTTGATGTAAAGGTTCGAGACACCCAACCCTTCGATAAATTCCTTGACGCTGATCTCACCATTCCCCAGCTTGCTTTCCAAAACGGTGAATTCGTTCTGGGCAATATAAGGTTCAATATCGCGCTCGAAAATCTGGCGATAGCCAGCCCGGATAACGGTTTGCACCTCTGTCTTGGTAGCATTACTCGTGAGCTTGAAGATTTTGGTTTGCTCACGCTGCTTACTAACACCCTGGTTGATGCGCGACTGAATCTCCGGTTCCATCCGCACTTGCGTGACTTGACCCAATTCAACAAAGCGTGGCGTTTCTGCCTGCTCAACATTTGTGCTGACGATATCTTCGGCGATACTGCCAACCCGCAGCGATCTGAGGGCCACACCCCCTGGAGTCAAATAGCGCTCATAAGGAACCGTATCTTCCCCAAAGACCTCACTGTACTCTGGGCTATCAATTAAGGCATCTATCAGCGCATAGAAGCCCTGCTTGGCACAGATATCAAAGTAGCGATTGATTTCTTGGCGGCCATAAGTCGGACGACCCAATAATCTCCGGTGAATATATTCAACCGCCTTCGTAACGTACAGCCGTGTCCAGTACAAGCTACGGAACAAATCAGACTTAGCTAACTGACGAATGAACTCGCGCACCGGGATTTCGCCGTTTTCCAGCTTAATTTCCGCTACCTTCAGGCGCTGACCTTCATAGACATCTCGCCCAAATACTTGGAGGTATGCCGCTTTAATTACTGCCTGAGTCGTGCTTTCGGAGAATTTAACACTGGCTCCCTTAGCAGACCTATTTCTGCCACCACTAAAGCTGGGGATTTGATCCAACCGAAACACTTTCGGACCAAGGGAACCGGGAAACTCGCCCCGCGCCTGCGGATTACTGTTCTGGTTCTTCGTTGCTGGACCTTGGTGAATCAGGATGCGCTTGGTATCCTTACCAAAAGGAGCTGGTCGGGTGCTAGGATTACGATTTTCTTTCGCAAAAATTGCTCCAAATTGAATTTCTAAGGGATCGTTGCCAGAGCCATAGGGATGTTGATCCGGCAGCGGTCGCTCGTAGTCAGCAAACAGCGTGATAAACTGCGGCACTTTGCGGAACGGCGCACTGTAGTTCAACAAATCTTGCTGTACACCCCAGTTACGGCATTCTTGGGCTTCCTGACCCAGTCCCCGCAGATACGGTACTGTTTCTTCGCCAAAGTAGTCAGAGTATTCTGAAGAATCGACCAAAGCATCTACAAGGGCTGGTAGACCACCATTGGAGACGATAGAGAAGTAATCTTGGACTTCTTTACGGCTCGAAGGACCCCGACCCAAGAAGTGCCGGAAAGCAAGTTCAATGACGCGACTATTGATAAACGGTTCGTAGAACTGTTTCCGGTACAGAGGAGATTTCCCCAAGCGACGCACAAACCCCTTCAGTGAAATGTCGCCGTTTTTAACCTGGGATTCCAGATACGATATCGACTGGCTATAAGCACGGGTAATATCGCGCTCAAAGATTTGCCGATAAGTAGCTTTGATTACTTCTTGCTTCTCAACTCCTGACAGACCAGGCTTCATGGCATACTTAGATCGCCGTTCTGCTGCAATAGAGTAAATCTGAGGCAGTTGTAGCCCTTGCACATCGCCGGAGGGACGTTGCCGCACTTTATCCGAGGGAGTAGGAGCTTTGAATTCGCTAATCAAAACATCCATGTACTGACTAACAATGTCTGTCGCCTCAGTATCTTTACGGAAATATGAAATTGCTGATTGCCGCATTTCTTGCAGGGCGACAATTGTTGCTTCACCAGAGCAAGCATTTTCGATAATTTCCCGCAGTCCCCGCGTGTTGACTGAGATGATGTTAGGGTCGCCAGCAACGATCGCATAAGTTACATAGCGCAAGAACCAACTCAGGTCTCGCAGCGACTTCTGCATGTTGCTAGGACCATAGCGGGCAACGTTAATTGGTCTAAAGCCCGGAGGTGTGGGACCGCTAGGTGAGGCACTAAAGAGCGATCGCAACCCCTCTAAAAAGCCGCCACCACGACCTTCCGCATAAGTTACGTTTCCCAGCCTCATTGCTGCTTTAACGTCATCTCTAGCACCTGCCATTGCCATCTCTGGTTCCTTGGGCTGTTCCAGAAAAGACATTGGGGAGCCACCCACAAAAATGCGGTTGGCAGCCCGTGACACAATAACTCCTGAATTTCTGGTCAGGGTATCGGCAATTTCTAGGCGCTTTGTCCCAGATGCAAAATAGCTAGCTAGTTCGTTCAGTTCGCCGCGCTCTGGAAAGCGGTCTTGCTGTTCCGCTTGGTTAATCGTTGCGACTGCTAGGGTTTGATATAGTTGCGGACGTGCAACTGAGCTTCCACCACTTGCTTTAACACTCATTAAATTTCTAAAGCTCCCATCATAAATCGTTTATGTGTTAAGCCGGACCAGGGTGCTAATGAAGTCACTTTGGCTTACTTTAGGATCTGCACATCATCATTGTTTTTATCCGCTTGTCAGAAAGAAACTCCAATGGGTGCTACCTTGAGGCAACGACTGCCCAAAATCAACCCGGTCAGCTTTTAGATTAAAACGTTTTGAGTTCTTTCCGTTAGATTATTAAGAAGTGTGTAGGATTCCCAGCTTTGTTTAATTGTGGCGTTTCAGTAAATAGGTAGATTTGCTCTTGGTAACGATGATTGGTGCAGGCGATGGCTATGCCGATGCTTCGCGTATACGTCGATACTATTTTGGTGTTCGCTCAAAATTTAAACTAGGTTGTTAAAGCGTGTCTGGTTCAATGCCTAATTCTCGGAGTTTGACAGCTAAGGAGCGCGATGCCCCAAGGGGGCTTGCCCGTTCGGGCTCGCTGCACTTGCTCCTGATGTGTTAGCAGGATTTCACCCGTTGCCGGATCGTAAAATCGCAATTCCCCAGATTGTATTCGCAACTCCAGTTTCAACACCTCACTAGGTAATGAAAGTACATCATTCGGTAGCGTATTTGCCGCAATTGGTTGGTAGTTACCTGTGACTAAGCACGAACCTTGAAGTTGGGGATTGAGATAATCTCCTGTTGGGTCATATTGAAAATACTCCCACACTCCCAAAGCAGCATAAATATTTGGTTTTGTTTCTTGGTCTTCTTTCTGTGTACTTTTAGAAGTGATTTCCAGCACAAAATCTGGCGTGTCTCCTTCTTCCCAAGTTTTGTAAGAGCGGCGATCTTTGTTGCTAACCCCAAAGACTACAAATACATCCGGTGCTACCACTGCTTTAGGATTGTCTTGTTCATAGTAGATAAAAAGATTTCCAGAAACATACACATCTATCCGACTTTGGAAATAAATTCTTAAAACTTCAGTTCCATATATCAGATATTTGCGCGCTTGATCGCTCTCAGCCATTGGCTTATCATCTGCATCTGGATATTCAATTTCGGTTGATTGATTGGTTGAAACTGTCATAAATATCTCAACTCATCAAGGAGTAGCCTTAGCGTAACATTTTTATTTTTCTAAGAGGCGATCGCACCTATCTAGATAAAAGTCCAATAAATAACGGTAATTACATTAACTAAGTTGTTATAGCAAGTAATCAACTAACTAGATACATTTAAACGTGCTTCAATTGCATCACACGCTGTCCTTGCACCATTTTCTAACTGTATTTGCTTCCCTATTTCAGTAGCTCGTTGAGTGTATTTTGGATTGGTTAATAGCTGCTTTAACTCAGCAGCAGCTTGTTCATTTGTATAGCGGGTACGCTCAATAGTACGTCCTACACCCAGTCGTTCTGCCCTCGCAGCGTTATCCGGTTGATCGTGACTGTAGGGCATAATTAGCATAGGGCGACCAGATCTCAAAGCTTGGGCAGTTGTGCCAATACCGCCTTGATGAACAATAGCTATTGAGCGGGGGAATAGTTTGGCATAAGGAGCATAGTCAAAAGTAGCTATGTCTTCGGACAATAAACTTTGAGGCGGTTTATTATATTGATCTTTTCCGATTAAAAGTACAGCACGGTGTCCTAATTTTTTAGCTGCGAGCCCGAACAGGCAAGCCCCCTTGGGGCATCGCACTCTCAATATAAAAATTGCCCGCATCCATTACAGCTGACGAACCCAAGGTAAAAACAATCGGGGGAGAACCAGCATCCAGAAATTCTGATAATTCTGAGGTAAGTTCTGGCTTGTCTTGGCGATCGTAGAAAGGAAACCCAGTCACACAAGTTTGTTTGGGCCAATCGAGTTGAGGTTGAGCAAAAACTTTAGAAAATAAAGATAGCACCAAATCTGGCGAGTGGTGACCTTCAAAAAGTGGATTTTTACCTGGCGGTAACCCTAGTTCAGCTCTTAACCTTCGTACTGGTTCACTCCATGAGCGGACACTAAGTTTAGCGAGAGCGAACAAAACACCATTAATTAAAGAGCCAAGAAATTTTAAATAAATTCGCCCGAATTGAGTTGGTAAAACTGGTGGATCGTAGGCTGACAAAAATGCAACTGGAGCCAACTCACTAGACACCCAAAGAATCCCTGTTTTCTCAACTACCGAAGGACTAGCATAAGCAAGTGGATGGGTTACAAGCAAATCAGCACCACGTACAGCCTGCATTAGATCGTCATAGCTGTCTTTTAAATAAGGGAGGATTAACTCACGGACAACGTACTTTGTTCCCTCACTACGGTGCATTGCCCGTCTCGTAATTTCTTTAGCTTGCTCAGTATCGCCAAAAGATAAATTAGGTCTAACAGGGTAAAATTCAAGACCTTCTGCTTCAACTTTAGAGTGATATAGCTCGTGTGTTGCAATTACAGGTTGGTGTCCTCGCTGCTTCAATTCGAGCGCCGCCATGTAAAGATGCAACTCACCCAAAGATCCATAGATGGTAAGAACAATACGATTACCCATTGCTTAGTAACTTGAACTTGTATTTGTGTAGCCATTCAACTTTCCGGTTAAGCGGCTGCAAACAACCTTTGTTTAATCACCAAGATCTCATGGCAGTCCGCTCCAACTGGGTTGTTATGCTGCTACAGGCTGTCAGAAGTCTTCCAAATTAATATCTTCTGTATCAATCATGAACATCTTCATTTCCTCGATTGTTTCTTGTATTTCAACTTTCGATCAAGCTCGTTAACAAAACTCTCAATTCTACAGATAACCTTATCAACGACTGCTTCATCAACAGCAATTTCCTTGCCTTCTTTTGTTTTTCCATTCCTATGCACCAAATCATGTCTAGTTACTATGTCTTCCTGAATCTCAGAGAAACTTGGGAAAGCAATGTCAAACGTTGATTTATACATATCACTAACTTTACGTAGGTTATGATAAATAACTTCTAGCATTGCTTTTTTAGCTATTTCTTCAGCTTGGTTGAAGTAATTAAAAAGCTCATCCATTCCAAGCTTTCTAGCCTTGAAATCTTTGAACGAGGAAAAGAAAGATTTGAGATATGTCTGATTGGATAGGACTGTGTTTATAAATGCATCAGATAAATAGGTTTCAAGACACGTCACTGCACTAATAAAAATTTGTCTTTTGAGAGTTTTTTGTGCATTGAAGTCTGGGGTAAAACTAGCGAAGCTGTCACCAGGGGCAATCTAGCTTGAAACCTTTTCCTCGTAGGCACTTCAGAATTGAAATTAAGCAGCAATCTGAATTGGCAACCTTTCATCAAGATTCAAGCGGAAAGTTCCATAAGGATTGACATGACTCCAAATTAGAGGTGTCAATGCCCTCAAATCATCGGGTTTCATCATATTCATCCACTCTGGTTCAGACAACACATCCTGAATCATTAGCGTGTTCACATACACCAAACATGACTGTAATAAGTGCAAAGATAAGACAGCTACCTCCTGGTCTTCCATGCGATTAGTCGCTATTTCTTTCCCTTTGCCAAAAAAGATAAATCCATTGGCATTATTCCAACTCTCGACAACATTCAATGATTCATTAACTTCCTGACGCAGTGCTTCACTTTGTAGATATTTACACAAGAAAATAGTTTTGATGACCTTGCCCAACTCAGCCAAAGCACGATAAGTGGGATGACTTAAGTTTGAACGAGTAAACCGTTTCAGTATGGCTTCTGTCTCTGCCGTTCCCAATCTTAAAGCCGTCGCATATTTGATCATTTGGTCGTACTGTTGACGGATTAAATCCCAATTAATCGAGCGGGTTAAAATTGGTTTTAGATTAGGGTAATTGTTACTCTGACCAGTATCGGGAAGATACAACTTTTGTTTGTGAATCGCTTTGAGTCGGGGCATTAAGTTGAAACCCAACAGATGAGTGAAGGCAAAAGCTACTTCAGACTGTCCATGACTATCAACATAATTCTTTTCCACCTTCATATTAGTGCAGTGACGCAGTAAGCCCTCAATCATTGCTGCCACCTCACTACTTGAACAGGTCTTTAATTGAGAATAAATACAAGCCGAATTCTTATCGACGTGCCAGTAAATCATTACCCCTCTGCCACCATAGCGAATATGCCATTCAGTCATCAGGTTTTGATCCCAAGCACCAAACTTTTTCGAGTCACTAGCACAGGTAGTTGTGCCTTCTCCCCAGATCTGTGGCAGTTTGGCAGCAAAGGTGGCATTAATAATCTCAGCAATGGCATTTCTTAACTGGGATTTGTGAATAAATTTGCGTCTGACATAGAGTAAATCTTGATATTTTTCGCCTAGCTCACCCAAGCTTAAGCGTTTGATACCTGCATTTGTTCCTAGCCCATAAAGGTCAATCAACAAGCGTTTCTGCAATACTTTTTGGTTAAGATTCTCTCTGCTGGAGACACTTCT
>JBGTCQ010000197.1:0-7763 GCA_041748755.1 Chroococcidiopsidaceae cyanobacterium
TATGCGTCTTTCCATTTCACCCAATCTTTGGCTTGAAAGTGATATAGCTGTTTGGCACAAACAATTTTTTTAAAGTCATACTGACGCGGATTAATTTCTAGTGGCTGCAACTCATGCTCTAACAGCTGCCAGTCTTGTGTAGATAGCAGTTCCATCTGGGCATCTGCACCCAGTGAGCTAACAGTTCCGCCAACATAAATTGTCCCATCGTAAATAGAATCCGCCAGATTCTCACCAGCATTGCCACAGACGATCATGCATCCCTGCTGCATCATAAAAGCAGAGCCATAGCCTACATTACCTGTTATGATTAGTGTCCCGCCTTTGAGGGAAATTCCTGCCCTTGGTCCTGCATTACCAATAATGCAAACTTTTCCCCCATGTGCAGAAGCGGCGGCGTTGGCACTCGCATTCCCATGAACTACTATGTTGCCGCTCATTAGGTTTTCGCCTACTGACCAACCACAGGAACCGAATACTTCTATATTGGCTTGCTCACTTAAGCCACCGCAGTAATAGCCTACTGTTCCTTGGAACTGAATTGCGATCGCTTGAGAAATTCCTACAGCGAGATTGTGTCGTCCGGCTGGGTTAAGTACTTTGACTACTGGAACGCCCTCAAATGCCAAGGCTTTTAGCTTTTGATTGATTTCTCTTGTACTTAGATTAGTGCAGTCGAGGACACTGTGCTGGGCGATGGTTTGTTGCATTAGCTATTAACTTTTAAGGTCGCCTGTGAGGATCAAACCTGTTTTATCAATTTTAGTAATAAACCAGTGAATCAAGCTGACCTCTAACTGCTGATTGCTGCAACCTATTAATAGACCAAACGTTGATTTCACCAGCATCGGGTTCCCGAATTGTGGCGGTGGGGTCACCAGGCAAGTTTAGCAGGCAACGGTATTCAGATGCGATCGCCACCATTTCTGCTGATTCATAAATTACAGCTGGTTTAGCAGCAAACTTATCCCGCACCAATCCCACTTTGTCTGATGTGGCAACCAAGAAGGTGTATGTACCATCAATATCTTTTAGCAGAAGCTCAAGTGCTGCTTCAAGAGGTTTACCTTGCGTCTTCTGGTGATGGATGTAGTGGGCGATTACTTCTGAATCATTATTAGTCTCAAACTCCACACCCTGTCGTTCTAAGGCAAAGCGCAACTTGTAATAATTAGAAATTTGACCGTTATGAACAATGCACAAATCCGGTGCGGATGTGAATGGATGCGAGTGATACGTATCCACTACTGACTCTGTTGCCATCCGAGTATGCCCGATGCCATGACTACCATTAAAGCTTTTTAAGTCATACTTCTGGAAGAGATTTTCGGCAGCCCCGACTTCTTTGTAAATTTCCAACAGCTGCCCCACACTCATTAAGTGAATCTGGGGAAAGCTTACAGCTAACTCCGCCTTCAAATCTCCCAGGTTTACAGACCATTCCTTGTCACCTTGCAATGTCACACAGCACCCAGCATCAATACTTTCAACTTCAACAACATCAGCTAGTTGGATTAGCCAATGTTTTACTGCTTCCCATTGCACATCACCCTCAAAAAGCATGATGAATTTCAGTTGATTCGCCGCAACTTGTTTGCCATATAGCCCTACCCCACAGGAATCTGGACCTCTGCTCTCTAGCGGCTGAATCAGCTTCAGCAAATCATTACCCAGATGTTTGTTTAGTGCAGGCTGGCGATAAATGATACCCGCAATTCCACACATTGCTTCTCCAAAATTCTATTAAACAAGGCGCGACAGCACACTCACGCCTTGATTATTAACATGGCATCAAGCTTTTATAACAACACATCTATTGAAAAACTGTGTTCTGAATTACAATTTTCCCGCTTTTTGAGCATGACTACTGCCATTACTTCCAGAACCGCGACCAGTAATCTAGTTCAGATTGCCTGGATGCCGTCGCTGTTTTCTCATAGTTTTCCTAGCTCAGTACAAAGGTCATGAAACAGCCAGGCTCGATTCACGGCAAAGGTTAGATAGGTATTTATTGAACCTCGGTAGCAGCCAAAGTCTCTGAGAGCTTTATCTAAGAACGTAACAATTCAAGTCTTTTGTTAATAAGTGTTGCAGATGCTTGATCCCCTTGCTAGGGTGTGCATACACAAAGTTGGTTCTAGTTAATGCTCTTATTTAGGAGATCTTTCATCTATGTACTACTCCAATCACGAATTACTTTTCGTCTTACTGCGTACCGAGGATGCTTTATTTGTGAAATCTTCGGTACTGGATAGCACGTTGAAACCCCAATACTGGAGGTTGTAGTTATGAATATTCAAGGAAAGACGGCTCTGGTTACTGGAGCTTCCCAGGGAATTGGACGTGCGATCGCTCTAGAATTAGCACAACAAGGAGCAAGACGCTTGTTATTGCTGGCACGAAATCGCCAACGGTTAGCTGAAGTGGCAACAGAAATTGAAGCGTTGGGCGTGGAAGTTGTAATTCTAGCGTTAGATCTGACTCAGGTAGTAGAGGTGAATATTACGATCGCGCAAGCTTGGCGAGATCACGGACCAATTCATTTGCTCGTAAACTGCGCTGGAGTTGCACATCAAGCTCCCTTTTTGGAGTCCCGACTGCCGGATGTGCAAGAAGAAATTGCGATTAATTTAGTAGGAATGTACACCATCACCCGTCTAGTTGCGCGTCGCATGGCAGTACAACGGGAGGGTAAAATTGTTAACGTTTCTAGCTTAATGGGCAAGCTGGCAGCCCCAACGATGGCTACCTATTCAGCCACCAAGTTTGCGATTTTAGGTTTCACTCAAGCCTTGCGCGGCGAACTAGCAGCATACAATATTCGGGTAATGGCAATGCTTCCCTCCTTGACTGATACTGACATGGTGCGAGAGTTACAGTGGTTTCGTTGGGTAGTGCCAACGACTCCCCAGAAAGTGGCTCAGGTACTCGTCGCCGGACTGCACAAGGAATCACCCGAAATTTTGGTGGGATGGCAAAGTCATTTAGCGGCGTGGTGCAACCGGATTGCGCCAAGGCTTGTGGAGAAGATTTTATTGATGGCTGCTCCCCTGTCTAAGGGCAGACAAAAGCGTCATCAAAGATTCAGATATAGCTAGGGCATTACATTACGAGGGAACTAAATTTGGCTGGCAGGGCTTCATCCTCTTTGAGGCACTGCCTTTTTTTAAGGCGGCTGTATAACTGCTGATACAGGGCAAGTATATTAATCAGATTTTCAGGGTTGTTAGTTGTATTGCAGCTTTTTTGTAGTGTTTTTCTAGACAAACTGAATTATGGCTATAGGCGATCGCCACTATATTAATGAAAAGACAGGTACTTCCTAGCAACAGAAGGATGTACGTGGGAGTTAAGACTATTCCAACCATAAACCAAGTAAAGACGTGCCATATCATCAATAGAGCAAAGAAGCTGGCTATTCCAGCGGCCTGCCACACTGGAATAGTTGGGCCCAGTGCTGTGATTATTGTCAGCGAGGTAGCAACCAAGTTGGCTGGAACCAGAAAAGCACATATAGTAATACAGTTAGCGCGTGAGAACTCAGTTAAGGTATTGAAGTCGAACATTAGTTCTCCAGGTTGAAAGTTGCCAGATCTGATACGAATCGCTGCCTAGTAGGTTTTGGAGCCAAAATTATCTGTCGCGCCACACAAATTCAATAGTTAAATATCTTGTTGGATAAGTCTTTTAGAAATGGCTCAGGCGTGATTTGAACACTCGACCTTAGGCTTATGAGTCTCAAGGTAAATTTATCAATTCTTTCAGGCTTTAATAAATAAATCTACCCCAAGCTTACCCCAATCATTCTGAAAGTAGCCTACTTGAATAGTTTCTAGAGCTTCCTGAACTTTGAGCATTGCAATCATTTAATTGTATATTTTTGAATGGAATATACATCTAGCCTTGTGTAGGTATTTAGAAACTTATTCGGCGTGCTGTGCCATCATCTTGAAAGCGCTGTTTTCCAACATTGACAAGCTGTACAATCATCTCTCGTAAAGGTGGTTTCCACTCTCCCTCACGCGCTCCAATCTCTACAATTGTTTTTTCAACTGTAGATACGCGGTAATTAATAGTAGCCCAATCACCATCTTTATGCTTAAAGGTATGCCCATCGTCTTCGTAAAGTGTCCATTCGCCTGTTCCTGACCAGATGCGGATTGTTATCTGGTCGAGGGGGCGTTCGTCGGCGTATTGCATTACTGGTTGCATGGGGATGATTGCTCCGGCGCGGACATAAAGCGGCATCCTTTCTAATGGTGCATGTGCCAGGATGTGTATTGGTCCTGCGTAACACTCACCGCTCCACCAGTCGTACCAAGTACCTGCGGGTAAATATACAGCGCGATGCTCGATGCCAGGACGGTAAATTGGTGCAGCCATCAGTGAGGGACCAAGCAATACTTGATCGTAGAGAGTGTAGGTTTTTAAATCATTTGGGAAATGGTATAATAGTGGGCGTAAAATCGGTGCGCCAGTTGTAGCTGCTTCCCAGAAGAGGGTATAGATGTAGGGCAGTAATTGGTAACGCAGATTAATGTATTCTCGGCAAATGCGTTCGACGCGATCGCCAAAAACCCACGGCTCATGACGTGCTGTAGTCATTGCCGAATGAGCCCGCATTAAGGGATAAAGCATCCCCACTTGCATCCAACGGGCAAATAATTCAGCAGTGGCGTTGCCAGCGAAACCACCGATATCGCTACCCACAAAAGCAACACCTGATAACCCCATATTGCAGAGCATCGGCAGGGACATTTCTAAATAATCCCACAATGACTGGTTATCGCCCATCCACACAGATGACCACCGCTGGACCCCAGCATAACCTGATCGCGTCAACACAAACGATCGCTCATTCGGGCGTAGCCTTGCCAAACCTTCAGCACAAGCTTGGTTCATCATCAACCCATACAGGTTGTGGACTTCTGTATGAGTCGTGCGATCGCTAAGGACAAAATTCTCTCCCTTGTCCCCTTGTCCTCCCTGCGGCGCATCTAGGGGAAACCAAATCTTGTTACCCGGATCACCAAAGGGGCGATCGTCAATAGTTGGTTCGTTCATATCATTCCAAATCCCAGCAACACCGATTTCAGTTAAGTCTTTGTGCAAGTTGCCCCACCACTGACGCACATCAGGACGCAGGAAATCGGGAAAAACGGCTTTATCAGGCCAGACGTAGCCGTGGAATAGTTTGCCGTCCGCTTTACGCACAAAATAGTCATGTTCTACTCCTTGGTCAAATACCGAGTAATCTGCCTCCGGTTCGTACTTCACACCCGGATCGATGATTGTCACTGTCTTAAAGCCATCTTGCGCCAGATCACTAATTAATTTACCAGGGTTAGGGAAGCGCTTGGGACTCCAGGTAAAAACACGATAGCCGCGCATATAGTCGATATCGAGATGAATTACATCGCAGGGAATGCGGCGATCGCGGAATTCTCGTGCCAGGAGGCGCACTACTGTTTCAGATTCATAACTCCAGCGACATTGATGATAGCCAAGCGCCCAGCGCGGCGGTAGTGGCATTCGTCCTGTGATCTTGGTGTAGGTGCGGAGAATATTTGCGGGTTCGGGTCCATAAATGATGTAGTAGTCCAACTCGCAACCCGCAGTTTCCATCCGCCAAACTCCGGGCTGATCTGCACCGATATCGAACTGACTCCAAAAAGTGGTGTTGAAAAAGATGCCATAGCCGACTTGTGGACGCAGAGCGATAAAAAATGGAATTGCCTGATACATTTCATCAGTGAGTGAACCATAATCTAGGGCATCAACTGTCCAGTTAGTCACACGCTGGGATAATTTGTCTAATAATCCGGTACGCTCACCGAAGCCATAAAAGTGTTCATCAGCTGCAATTTTTTTCCAGCCTGCAACTGTCCCCAACCGCCAGCCCATACCCATGTCTGCATCTTCAGCGAACGGACGATTAGCTTTGTCGAAGCAGGTGATTAATGAGCGATGGCGTTCGCCCGCCCAGGGGGCATCGCGCTGGATGTGTACTCGGATCTGCTCTGTTACAATTTCCACTGCTTCAGCTGTTTCTTCCACCTCAAATGGTACGACACTCCATTCTGGATCATCTAGTGTCACAGCCCATGAGCGGCGGGGCATAAATTGTCCATTCGGCGACATCCGCACCCGAATTAAATTCGAGGCAAGCACACTGATTACAACACAGGAATCACCATACTCAAACCGGACACTGCGAACGTCACGCTGTATAGCTTGCACTGCACCCAATATTGACCAAGGCTGATCGGTTGTGGGTAGTTGTCCAAAGTATTGCGGCATACTATCTCTATTGTCAGAGGATGCTAATTTTTGTTTCCAACACAACTTCAAAAACTGCTGCTTTGTATTTGTAATCAGTTAACTTAAAAGTACCCTTAAAATAAAAATTAATATTAGCAAATTAAAGAGATGGAAGACATAAGCTTAGTATGTACTTTAGATGGTACTGAGTACAAAGAATACGAGGTCTTGATTAACGAGCAACCTTTAGGAATTATTTCTTGGAAAAGTGAAGTTGACGCAGCAGAGGGTTGTTGGTATACAACTGCAAGCGATGGTCACCCTCATTACTTTCACACTCAAGAAGAAGTCATCAGATTTTTGACAGATAATCCCTTAAAGTCTGCTAGCGAGCTTTCAGCCAAGCTGAAGGCTGAAGCAAACAAGCTTATGGTTATTGCCCAAGAAATCGAGGCTAAAAATGATGAGCTTGAACCTCAAGATCATAGCTAAGAGGTTAAATAGAGGGTTGTATCAGTTGATTACGTAGTAAAAAACACACTACAACGTCTTTGTAGGTGAGATTTTTGTTTGCGATCGCTATCTAACTTGACCAACCCTGTGTAAGTTGAGAATGTCACTTATTTTTTTCTATTTGTGTTAGCGATATTTTTGATTAGTTGAATTTGTTGAGGTAATAAATCAGCCAAAGCATAACGTTCCAGCACTGTTTTACGAGCCTTGGTTCGGATTTCCGCCAGCCGCGTTGGATGATCCAGCACTTCATCAACTCGATCAGCAATTTTTTGAGGCGAGAAGAAATCAACTAATAAGCCGTTTTCTCCCTCTTGAATAATTTCAGTTACAGGCGCAGTATCAGAACCAACTATTAAACACCCCGTAGACATTGCCTCGATCATTGACCAAGAAAGCACAAAAGGTCTTGTTAAATAAACGTGGACACTTGATGCTTGAATAACTTTAAGATATTGCCCGTAAGGTAAAGACCCAGTGAAGTGAACCCGTGACAAATCAAGCGGTACTTTTTTCAGCATTAAGTCTTTGTAGCTGCCATTAGGTAAAGATTTGCCGTAGCAAACTCTATCGTCCCCAACAATAACTACATGGCAATTTGGTCGTCGCTCTTGCACATAGGCGATCGCTTCCATAAACTGAGGAAACCCACGATAAGGCTCCATTCCCCGCGCCACATACGTCACCAGTTCATCAACATGAGATAAATCTAAATTTGGCAGTACCAGCTTTGCGCCTGGGTTGGGCTTAAAGTATTCTGTATCGACTCCATCATGCAAAACGGAAATTTTGCTATGGAATTCTTTAGGAAACTGCGATCTTTGCCAATAAGTCGGGGATAGACCGCGATCGCACGTATACAAGTCAATCAAGATCGGTGCATTCTTAACTCGAATCCGCGCCATATCATCAATATTTAAAGGTTCTGCTGGATCGAAATCTGCATCCGAACCACGCGCATGGTAGAACCATTCAAAGTAACAAATTAG
>JBGTCQ010000198.1:0-17759 GCA_041748755.1 Chroococcidiopsidaceae cyanobacterium
CTGCAAAGCTAGTTTTGCTATTGAAGTAACTGTCAGGTTGTGTCAAGTTAACTTGGCAGACCCTAACGCAATTATTTAATTGTAGCGAGAAAAACACTTTATGAATCTAATAATACTCCGAAATTGGCTGGACAATATTTCATTTGCAGTCCTGTTATCTGGGTTTGCTATTTAGGGGTGAACCTTTTGGATAGGAGTTTCCACTCTTACGGCTGGTTCTTCTAAGCTTTCCAAAAAGATACTCAGCTAATAGAATTTACCGCTATACAAACCAAGTCTTGGTTCATCAAACGACTAGTAAAACCAGGGCTTGGTTTCTTTTCATATAGTTCTCCGCGACATTGAAGCGTTGCAAACTGCTTTAACGCCTTCTCACATGCGTGCTTTGATCGTTCGTCTAGACAACGGGCGCAAATTATCCACCAACTGTGAGAGTTTTCTAGTTTAATTGGGCATCCTCTATATAACGGCTATGTGTACTACTGCGTAAGTCCTAGCTATTATTGCAATAATAAAGAATAGAGTATGTCCCAACAAACGTCTGACGGTTTTGCTGATTACGAAAATGTTAACGAGAGTTATATAAGACAGCGACAGCTGAAAGGAAGTGCTGGTTTTTGGCTGTTGTGGAGCTTGGGTGTCGGTATTGTCATCTCAGGTAATTTTACTGGTTGGAACTCTGGTTTGGTGGCGGGTGGCTTTTGGGGGCTGACAATTGCTACCTTCCTCATGGCAGTCATGTATGTGTGCATGGTCTACAGCCTAGCTGAAATGTCAGCTATGTTACCTTATGCGGGAGGGCTTTACTCATTCACTCGCAGTGCCTTTGGTCCATTTTGGGGCTTTATCTGCGGTGTAGCCCTAATTATTGAGAATGTGCTTGCTCCAGTCGTAGCCGTTATCGCCGTCACCAGCTACCTTAAGCCTTTAATTCCCGACGTGCCAATCTATCTTGTCTGGGTGCTGATCTACGGCATCTTCACTGCAATTAATATCTGGAGTACGGAACTAACCTTCAAAGTAGGTCTAATGATCACTCTGATAGCAATCACGGTGTTGAGCATATTCTATTTGAGTATGCTGCTATTGGGTGAGTTCAGAATTGATTTACTCTTTAATATTCCTCCCGATCCAGGACAATCGGCAACCTGGCTGCCTAAAGGCTGGCAAGGAATTTTTGCTGCGATTCCTTATGCAATCTGGTTTTACCTGGCAATTGAGCAACTCCCACTGGTAGCTGAGGAAACCCGTAATGTGCGCCGTAATATGCCTGGAGCATTGCTCCTAGCTATGTTCACCCTCATTGCCCTTTCAGTGTTGACCTTGGTACTAAACTCTGGTGTTGCAGGTGGTGCCGCTGCTATTGGTAAATCAAGTGCTCCGTTGGGAGATGGGTTAGAGGCTTACTTTGGTAGGGGTCCCGTTACCACGTTTGCGACAGCGATTATGATGTCTTGTGGTCTGCTTGCTAGCTTCCATTTTACTATCTATGCCTATGGGCGGACATTCTTCTCTCTTTCTCGTGCCGGCTACATACCGCGCTGGCTTTCTGTTACTGGTAGAAATCATACCCCTTACAGGTCATTAATTCTGGGTGCGGCAATCGGCTTAATCTGTGCAGTTAGCCTTGATGTTTTAGGAGGTGCAGTCAAAGATGTGATGTTGAACATGGCAGTTTTTGCAGCATTGGTCGCGTATATCCTTGTGTTATTGAGCTATATCAAGCTGAAGAGCAGTCATCCTGATTTACCAAGAACATATAAAAGCCCACTGGGGATTTGGGGTGCTGCTATTGGTTCTGCCTTAGCAATTCTTGCCCTTTTTGCTTGTTTGTCTATACCTGCCTACCAGCCTGGTGCTTGGGGCGTTGCCAGCGTCTTGATCGTAGCGATTTTCTACTTTTTCCTCTACAGTAAAAATCACTTAGTTGCTCAAGCACCTGAGGAAAAGGCAGCACTGATAATGGAACGGCAGGGCTAAGATCTAGAGCGGGTGGCGACGCTGATCTCGTGAAGCAGTCCAGGCTCTGACGAGTTCACTGAGCCATCACTCCGCCATCGATCACTAAGTTTAGTCCTAGTGATATACGAGGCTTCGTTAGAAGCTAGAAACAACACAGCATATGCAACTTCCTCAGGGTTCCCCTGGCGACCCAAGAGATGGCATCTCCCAAGCTCGCTTCGTCAACACCTGTCATTTCATAAATCGGGTCATTAAAAGGGGTATCAATCCAACCTGGGGAAACCTGTTCACGCGAATGCCGTCACCAGCATAGTCGATTGCCAGCTGCCTAGTTAGGTTCAATAATCGCCCCTTGCTGGTGTTGTACGCAAATAAACTCTTTTCACCCACCATCCCAGAACAAGAAGCTGTGATGATGACTTAACCGCCCCCTGCTCATTTAATCTCTAGCACCTCATACTTGGCGCACAGATGGGTTCCTGTAAGGTTGACTGTGAGGGTTTTAATGCCAGTGCTCAACAGGAATAATGTCAGCCGAACCCAGAATCAAGACCCCCGCATTGCAGCGTAGGATTCGCAATGCCCCATAAGTGCTGATGGTTTTTTGAAACATCGCTTGCACTTGCTGGGAGTTTGTAACATCAGTTACAGAAGCGATCGCCTCACTGCCGCCCTGTAGCTAGTAAAGGTCACCAGACGCGAAAGATTGATATTAGGAGCGTAAAGCAGCAGTGCCACCGTCAGTGCGCTAGATATCGCGAAGATTAAGTAGCCGCTGATGAGCATAACCAAAACTGTGCAGTGTACCGTACATCCTCTGCAATCAGGTTTTTTTGTTGAAATATTCCCTTACCTCAGGCTCTTGGCGCGATCTATCACCTTTATCCATTCACTTTCACGGAATAAACCTTAGGTCAAACTTTTTGCGATCGCAAAAGAAGTAGCCAGCAGCCTAACAAGCTAAAACATTACTGTCAACGAA
Organism: Chroococcidiopsidaceae cyanobacterium; assembly: GCA_041748755.1. GTDB lineage: Bacteria > Cyanobacteriota > Cyanobacteriia > Cyanobacteriales > Chroococcidiopsidaceae > JAHHHE01. The sequence goes on from JBGTCQ010000198.1 coordinate 2,945, forward strand.
TTCCATACTACGTAAACCTTTGAGTCAGAGAAATCTGGCAGGCGTGATAGGGAGCCGTTCGCACTTCTATGGGTAAATGAGATGCCCACTCTCGACTCACCACTAACACAGCTCGAATGGCGTGTCTAGAGATATCTAGGTTTTTAGAAGCGCCGTCTCCGTTTAAGTAAGAATTATCAGCTATTACCAGAGTTCAGTGAATCGATTACTCATGCTGCTAGGGTACGACTGATGCTCTCTCGTCTTTTAAAAACAACTTCATGGCTCTTTAAAAAGCTTTATACTTCTTTAAAAGAACTTTATAAATCATTTTATCACTTCTATTTTAAAGGCAACTTTATACTTCTTCAAAAGAACTTTATAAATCATCTCTTATTTTTACTGATGACTTACTTGTGACTAACAGATTAAGTTAGTTGCAAAGGGAAAAGTTAATGATTTAGCTATCAGCAATGGACTTTTTATTATGGTTTATCCAATTATTTCTCCCTAATAGCGTAATTAACTCCCTCCAATAGAAGACCAGACAATAATCTCTGTTTGACCAACGCTGCACGGCGGTGGGACTCAATCCTCATGTCTTCGTGAAGCTCGTTTTGAATATTAGTTACCAAAATAAATGGAGAATTTCTAATGGATAGTATTGTTAGCAATATAGATTCCCAACCTCTAGACCTGTCGCTTTTAACTGAGGCAGAATCGCATCAGTTGCTTGGAGAGTGGAATCAAACTCAAGTAGATTATCCAAAGAATCAATGTATTCATCAGTGGTTTGAATTACAGGTAGAACTGATACCCGATCAGGTTGCAGTAATTTTTGAAGAACAACAGCTCACTTACCGGGAACTAAACAGCAGAGCCAATAAATTAGCTCACTACTTGCAGACTCTGAATGTGGGACCTGACGTAATGGTGGGAATTTGCCTAGAGCGATCGCTGAATTTAATAATTGGGCTTTTAGGCATTCTCAAAGCTGGTGGAGCTTATGTGCCATTAGATCCAGCGTATCCCCAGGAGCGCTTGGCATTCATGTTAGAAGATTCACAGCTGCCAGTACTATTAACCCAACAAAATCAACTCGAGCGGCTGCCAAAACATCACTGTCAAGTAGTTTGCATTGACACTGATGAGGAGATAATCACCAGAGCAAGCGAGTCAAACCCCAATACAGGAGTAACTCCTGAAAATTTGGCTTACATAATCTACACTTCAGGCTCTACTGGTAATCCCAAAGGTGTCCAAATTGAACACCGAGCTGTAGTCAATTTCTTAAATTCCATGCGCCAAGAGCCAGGACTGATAGAGTCAGATGTACTCCTAGCGGTGACAACCATCTCCTTTGATATTGCTGGTCTGGAACTCTACTTACCATTAATTGTGGGGGCTCGTATTGTATTAGTGAGGCGTGAAGTTGCCTCGGATGCAGCAGAGTTGATCAAGACCTTGGCAAAATCTGGCGCTACAGTTATGCAAGCAACTCCAGCTACTTGGCGACTGCTTTTGGCAGCAGGGTGGCAGGGCAATAAACAGCTAAAAATTCTCTGTGGAGGGGAAGCACTAACCCCCGTGCTGGCAAATCAGCTGCAAAAATTGGTTAACTCCGTCTGGAATGTGTACGGTCCCACTGAAACCACCGTCTGGTCAGCTGTTTACAAGGTAGAGCCTGGGAACATCCGCGTGCCCATAGGTCGGCCTATTGATAACACCCAAATCTATTTACTAGATCCCGATCTATGCCGTAAGGGAGATCCTATTAAGCCTGTGCCGATTGGAGCGCCGGGAGAGTTGCTTATTGGTGGTGCTGGTTTGGCTCGGGGATACCTCAACCGACCGGAACTGAACAGCGAGAAATTTATTCCCAATCCCTTTAGCGACCAGCCAGGAACCCGTCTCTACAAAACTGGGGACTTAGCTCGCTACCTGCCAGACGGCAACATTGAGTGCCTTGGGCGGATTGATCACCAGGTTAAGATTCGCGGTTTCCGCATTGAGTTGGGGGACATTGAGGCAGCACTGAGCCAACACCCTGCTGTGAGGGAGGCGGTAGTAGTTGCCAGAGAGGACGTTTCCGGGGACAAGCGCTTGGTAGCCTACCTAGTGTCCGACCTTAGCACTGAGCAGGCTCAAATTGCTCAGAGTGTGGAGTATATTATCGAAACGCAGGGATTATCCCTCACGCACTTGCGCTCTTTTTTGCAGAAGAAGCTGCCCGATTACATGGTTCCTTCTGCTTTTGTAGTTATGGATTCCTTGCCACTGACACCCAACGGTAAAGTGGATCGGCGATCGCTACCTGCACCAAATCCAGACAGACCTGTTTTAAACGAGGTGTTTGTTGCACCCTGTACTATGGTTGAGAAACAATTGGCTGAAATTTGGGCGGCTGTTCTGGGCATTGAGCAAGTAGGGATACACGACAACTTCTTTGAGTTGGGCGGCCATTCAATACTCGCAGTGCAGATGCTTACTAAAGTGCAAGAAACTTTTAAAGTGGAGTTGCCCTTATTGTCTTTGTTCCAAACACCTACTGTAGCTGGATTTGCCCAAGCTATTAATGTTGCCCAGTCCTCAGGTTCTGCGATCGCGATTGACAACATTACTGCCACGGATTTATACGCTGAAGCCGTCTTAGATCAAACAATCCGTCCTAATCCTATTTCTATTAAACCTGTAACTGAAGCCAGGCGAATCTTCTTAACTGGGGCAACAGGTTTCATCGGTGCTTTTTTACTTCATGAACTCCTCCAGCAGACTCCTGAAGCGAGTATTTATTGTTTAGTCCGTTCCGCAGATGCTGAATCAGGTAAGCAGAAAATCCGCAAAAACCTAGAACGCTATTTACTTTGGAACGAAGAGTTAAACTCCGCAATTATTCCAGTTATTGGGGATTTAGCAAAACCTAGTTTAGGGTTGAGTGAGCAACAATTTAGTGAGTTGGCTAGCGTTATCGATGTTGTTTATCACAATGGTGCGTTCGTTAATTTAATTTATCCTTACACTGGACTGCGAGCAGCTAACGTTCTTGGAACGCAAGAAATATTACGATTAGCAAGTCAAATCAAACTAATACCTGTACATTTCATCTCTACTCTCGATGTATTCCAATCACCTGTATATTCTGAGATGAACGCGATCTTAGAGCAAGATGAACTCGCTGATTGTGAAGGTCTTTCTGATGGCTACGCTCAAAGTAAATGGGTAGCTGAGAAGTTGGTGATGGCGGCACGCGATCGCGGTATTCCTGTCAGTATCTACAGGTTAGGAACAATCATCGGGCATAGCAAAACAGGCGTTTCTCAAACAAATGACCTAATATGCAGAATGATTAAAGGCTTTATCCAACTTGGCAGTGCGCCTAACTTGGAGCTGAAGATGACTCTAACTCCTGTAGATTATGTAAGCAGTGCGATCGTCCACTTGTCGAGGCAAGAAGCATCTCTAGGGAAAGCCTTTCACCTACTCAATCCTCACCCGTTACCCATAAGCGAGCTTGTTAACGATATCCGCGCTCTCGGTTATCCAATCCAGCAGATGGCCTATGAGAAGTGGCAAGCTTCGCTACTCAATGTTGATTCCCCAGAAAACGCTTTGAGTCCTGTGAAGTCATTGTTTACTGAGAAGGTATCGGGAAAACAACTGACATATCTAGAGACATCCGCACTAGTGTCACAGGCGTTCGACTTCCAAAATACACTTACTGGACTTGCAGGTACTTCGATCACCTGTCCATCAGTAGATTTCAAATTGCTCAGTACCTATTTCTCTTACTTCATTCGTAGCGGTTTCTTAAATGTGCCCCAACTACAAGCAGTTGCGGCATGAAGTCGCTTTCTCTTCCGTCCTGTAGCATCGGGAGCATCCTACTTTTATGGACGTGCGCTTGTCGGGTTTGCAAATTCTATTCGCCAGGTATCATCACTAATGATTGCTCGCTCCCCCTGGACTCCTCTCCATGCACAGCTGCATCGCACACTGCGATCGCGCCATCTATTAAAGCGTAACCAGCGGTTACTTGTTGCCGTATCTGGAGGACAAGATTCTTTGTGCCTAATTAAATTACTGCTAGATTTGCAACCAAAGTGGGGATGGCAACTGGGAATTGCTCACTGCGATCACCGTTGGCGTAGTGACTCTGAGGCAAATGCAAATCACGTAGAACAGCTAGCTAGAACCTGGAACACATCATTTTATTGTTCCATAGCGGATAAACCCTTAAAAAGTGAGGCGGCAGCGCGACAATGGCGGTATCAAGCTTTAAGTGCGATCGCCCAACTTAACGCCTACAGCTGCATTGTTACTGGTCATACAGCAAGCGATCGCGCCGAAACCCTGCTTTATAATTTGATGCGTGGCAGTGGTGCAGATGGCTTACAAGCTCTATCGTGGCGACGCTCACTTGATTCTGGGCTGATGCTGGTACGTCCACTTTTAGAGTTTACGCGCACTCAAACCGGACAATTTTGTCAAGAACAGCAATTAAACGTCTGGTTAGATTCTACTAATCAAGACTTGAAGTATGCCCGTAACCGCATTCGTCATGAATTACTGCCGTATTTGCATCACTTCAACCCTCAAGTCGAGCAATCCTTAGCCCAAACAGCTGAACTTTTACAAGCTGAGGTGGAATATCTGGAACAAGCTGCTCACGAGTTGAAGCAGCAAGCCATGCAACAAGCAGAGACTAAATCGCCCTTACAACTGAATTGCCGCGTATTGCAGACAGCGCCACTCGCTCTGCAACGTCGCGTTGTCCGCCAATTGTTGCAACAAGTATTACCCTGTAGCCCCAGCTTTGAGCAAATTGAAAAACTAACTGCCCTAATTACAGCCCCTAATGGTTCACGGAGCGATCCATTTTCCGGAGGTGCAGTAGCAGAAGTCAAAGACGGCTGGCTCTGCCTTAAATACTCCTGAGTTAAAATTTAAACTTCAGACCTACTCAAGATACTGCAACCGGATTGGGTATCACACTGAGGAGCGAGGAGCGCAGTTCGTCAATAGTTTGGAGTTGATAATTACCAGTTTGTTTTTCCTGTTCTAGATTACTTGCGATCGCCTCCAGCTTCTGTTGCAGCCCATCCAAACTATCCTGACCTGGCTGTAGTATCTCTTGATAAAGATTAACCCGTCCCCAGCATTCTGCCGTCGCTGCCCGGAGTGAGCGCAAATTCTGCTCTAAGCTTTGCAATTCCTGCCGCTTCACCTCCTGCTCATCAGCCTGAACGTTAAGCATTCCCTGCTCTTGCTTCAGGTACTCAATCATCTGCTCAATTTCCTGCTCCAGCCTTTGCAGTTCCTGCGTTTGTTGTTGTCGCTGCTTTTCAATTTGAATCAGAATCGGTTTCAAATCAATTTTATTGTCTTCTTGTCCATTATCAGAAATAACTCCTTGTCGCCGCCCCATCATGGAGGAGTGCTGACTCAAAATCGCCTCTCTTTCTCGTAAATTCTGCCGTTGACCGACCAACGTTTCATTAAGAAACTGGTAACTGTCTCGCTCGTCTGCCAATTCCGTCGCCAAATTCGCCCGGTCATTATCATTGGCTTGGTTTAACTTCGCTTGCAGTTCATCAATTGTCTGTTGCTGCAATTTCAGCTCTTCTTCCTGCTCATTAACGAAGTGAGAAGCATTTTTCAAATCACGCTGTAGATCTTGCACAATTTGCTGAAGCTGCTCTAAAGGCATCTTCTCCAGCGCCTCCAAATCGACTTTTTGGCTTATGCTAGCGTTATCAAAAGGTTCCCTAAGACGGTAAATTTGCTGATATAACTCCTCCTGGTTACGCACCTGTAAACTCAGCATCCGAGCATACTCTTGCTTACTACTTAGCATCGAAGCCTGAACCTTCAAATCTGATGATGCCTGCTCCCAGGAATTTTGAACTAGCTGCCACTCGTCTAAGCTATTTTGCAGCGCTTCGGCTTTATGGTCAACTTCCTCTTGCTGCTGTTGAGCAGTTGAGCGTTGCTGCTCAAACTGTTGCCAGTGCTGACTTAGGATGCCTTGCTGGGTAGCGACCATCGCCGAAGAGAAATTTAGCTGTTCCCACACTGCTTCTGTGGGAGCAAAGCCACTGGACAAACGATCAAGTAATTCCTGAATTTGGCGGGTCTGAACCTCATTCAATACTTTAGTCTGCAACTCGGTCTGTTGCTCTGCTAGGCGCCGCTGTTCACCCCGTAGGTGTTCCCAAGCACCCTCTAGCTCTCGACGATTACGCTCAATTTCTGCTTGTAGCCGCTCCACCGTCTCGCGCCCACCATCGACTTCCTGGCGTTTCAACTCCAGATGTTTAGAGTCGTTTTCCATCTGTTGCATCTGTTCTAAGCGTGCTTCCATTTCCATGTTGCGGCGATTCAGCTCTTGACTCTGATAAGTTAAAGACTGCTTCCACTGCTCGATTTCTTCTTCCTGGCGCTTAGATTTTTCTATATGGCGGGAGAAATTTTGCAAAATGCTGACCAAAGGACGCCCAGCCTCTTGAATCCGCTGTACTTGTCGATTTGCATTCACGTCAGCTAACACCAGTGCACCAGAACTTAAGTTATTGGCTTCCTCAGCGGGAATCATTTCGTCTCCCGGCACAGGATTCCAGCTCTGGTCAGCCCGCTGAAAAGCCAGCAATTTGATTTCCGCCTTGCCAGCACCCATAAACCCAGACTTCTGCTTTTGTACTTCTGCTAAATACAGCACACTGCTCGCCCTCTTGATATACCTGAATGCCCGATTTTGGGCTTAAACCTTTCCCCGATGGTTTAGCCCGTCTGCATTAAAATCCAGTTTAGGCAGACCACACCGATAAAACATCATCAACTCTATTTTGTACTGAATACGGTCATCATCACTACCGAGTTAATGCTTAACTACTACGATCTGTCTGTTACAAACACTTAGAAAATATATTCACCCCCGCCTAAATACTGAGAGCCTTCGATGTTTCCGGATGATCGTATTGTCATCTGTAAAACTGTTTATTCTAGTATAGAGGAATAGGATTAGGAGTTTATTCAAAAATATCTGAAGGTGTTCTTTTTGGAAACAGCAACTCAGATGCTTATAAAATAGCGAACTAAATGGTTGCGAGTCTTGTACTATGCGCTGTGCCACGCGAGCCCAAAGGTGAAGAGTGCTTGCGGTATCGCGGTTTGGCAACCACTAGATTATTATACTGCTCGGCACAGGGAAGCTTATTAATTAAGTCAAAATTTGAAACTTTGAAACGACGGATTATTTATTACAGCTATTTGTAGGCAAGAAGTTATTAACAAGCATCCAAAAATCTGGTAGACACACTAGCATCTAGAATATTCTATTTTAAAGGAAAATGTAATTTGACTATTTCTACTAACATAAAACCCCTTTATGTACCACCGTACATTCACTGAGGCAAAGCATCGTTGAAACCTAACTTGGTAAAGTTATCAGTAAAATTTCGCTTGGATACATAGCAGATATAGCGTTAAATTTGGTTGTGTAAGGCTACCTTAAAAAGCGAAGACTTACCGTATAGCTAAAGCAACTCATCAGTGAATTACGGTGTAGCAACCGCTTCCTGCAATATCACCGTGCAAAAATCGCATACGTTAGACTCAAATCTAAATCATCATCTAAAATAAAGTATTTAAGTTATCTTTTTAACTTTTTTACATTCCAGTACACAAATTAATTGTTGAGACTTTATGAAAATGCTATAAAAATTACTATTACACAATCACTCTACATTTCATTGGTGCCGATTAGTCAATTAGTAAGCAATTAAGTATACTTTATTGATTAAAATTTTTAGGGTAAACAATATTGGGATCTCGTTCTTAAATGGAAACGTTTAAACTAGGAGGCAGATTAGAAGTTATGAGTAAAATTCTAGTTGTAGAGGACAGTCTTACCCAAAGACAATTTATTTTAGACATTCTCAAAGGAAGTAGCTTAACAGTTACTGTAGCTAACGATGGAATTGAGGCATTGGAGCAAATTCAGCTTTCTTGCCCCGATATAGTAGTGCTTGATGTTGTTATGCCCAGAATGAACGGCTACGAACTTTGCCGCAAGATTAAAACCGATCCCAAAACCCAAAATGTACGAGTGGTAATGTGTTCTTCTAAGGGCGAAGAATTTGATCTCCATTGGGGCATGAAGCAGGGCGCAGACGCATATATTGTCAAACCTTTTCAGCCAAAAGAATTTTTGGGGACCTTGAAACAACTACTGCAAAGATAAGGATGAATGACATGGTTGCAATTCCAGACTCATTAACAAGCAGTGGTCAAGAGCAAATTTTACCTGAATTTCAGGAATTGGAAAGACCTGAAGGCGAACTTCACCTACGCTTCTATGTTGCTTCTAGTCGAGAGTTTGCACTGCCAGCAATGGCAATCCGGGAAGTAATTTCTGCTCCTCCCAACCGAATTACGCCAATTCCCAATGCTTCTCCTTTATTTTTGGGTACTCTAAACGTGCGAGGGCGAGTGATTTGGGTGGCTGACCTCGGTCAATTTCTTGGGGAACCAACTGCTGTAAACACAGATCGAGCAGAGATTCCGGTTCTTGCCGTTGAAGATCAAGACATGATGCTGGGGTTGGCAGTTGAGCAAATTGTCGGAATGGAATGGCTTGATGTAGAAGAAGTGCAAATGCTGTCGAAAGCGCCGGACAGTATGGCACCCTTCCTACGGGGTGAGTGGTTGTTAAATGATCCTACCCATCAGTGTCTCCGACTGCTAGATCAAAAAGCAATTCTGCGGAGTGCGCGGTGGGCAGCATGAAATTAAGGCAAGCGGAGATAGCAAATGGCATCAAGTATAAATAACGAACAGGAATATCAACAGGCTCAAAAAGCGTATATCCAAGGTAACTATGAAGAGGCGGGAAATCTGGTTGATCAGTTAGTTCAAAATTTTCCAGACGATCCAAGTAGCCACCTGTTACGAGGTCACATCTACTGCGTTTTACAGCAGTATGACCTTGCCCGAGAACACTATCAGACGGTGTTTAACCTGACAGAAGATCCAGAACTTATTGATTGTGCTAACAATGGTCTGGAATCCGTTACTCAATACGAAAGTGCTGAGCAATCAGCCAGTGGTGGGGCACACGGGGATGATAACGCCGTTTTCATGAATGTTGATTTACCAGAGTCGGATAATTATTCGGCGACAGATGAGCAACAAAACCTACAAGATATAAGTACGTTAAAGGATTTTGAGCCCAAGGTTTCAGAGTTCAACTACCTTGATCGCAATGAAGAACCTGCTGGATTAGAGCAGCCGTTTGGCAATTCACTTGGATCGTCGGTTGGCGCTTCTGCACCCAGTCATGCCGATCCAGACGCTTTTGCCGATCCCTTTAGCTTAGATCCACTACCTGACGCTCCGCCGAATGCCAATGAGTATGAGCAGCTAGAATCGTTAGACTATGATGCCTATGTGATGCCTGCAGCCAGCTTTGAGCAGGCGTTAAGCTCCGATGCGGCTATTGCCGAAGAAACAGATTCAATATCAATGGCAGATCCGGGGTTTGAGGAACCCTCTGTGATCGAAAACACCTTTGGCTCCATTAAGGCTGAGCATTTTCCTCAAACAAGTTCAGGAAACAGGTTCACTTTTGAAGAAGCCGTCGTAGATCAGACTCTCCTCTTAGCCGCACCTCAGAAGGGACTCCATGACAAGCAAGATTTAAAGTCAGATAAATCTAACACAACCTCCGCACAAGGAGAAGCATTTGCTTCCCCAAAAAACGTAAACTCGGCTCAGTCAAACAACATTGACTTTATAGACGAATTTAGTGAAGTTGACGATTTAGGCAATACGGGAAACTTTGATCTCTCAGCAGCGGAGGCTAAATTTGCTAATTCAGGAATAAATCCATCCTCTTTGAGAGCCAACAGTACACCGCTTTCATTGGCCGACAGTGAACTTAGCGCTAATTTTGATAATAATATCCTGCTAGAACATCGCGCAAGCGACAGCGAGGATGTTGGTAGGAGCACCAGTTCCTCGGAAGCAGCTCCTATCGTTACCCAAGCAGATAGTTCAACAGGGTTGCCCAGCATGCAGCATGGCTGGGCGGCGAAATTTGAAAATGCCTCCTCAGAAAAAAAGCAATGGCTCACCGCTGGCGCTGTGGGAATCGCTTCAGCTGTGGTTGTAGCCGCAGTTGGCCTTGGGGGAACGCTGTTGTCTGGACAAAGTCGCACAATGCGAAGCACCGATTGGGCAATGCCAGTAGCAGCAGGTGTGGTTGGTTTTGCTGCCACACGCTTTCAGGGACAGCGATCGCGTAAGTCCATTCAGCGGACAACAATAGATCTTCAAGCTCAGTTTGCTGCCATGCAACAAAGCAATTTCAATGCCAAAGCCACGGTTTATTCACAAGATGAATTCGGTCAACTAGCGTCTGGATTCAATAAGATGGCTCATGTCATTCTTACAACTACTAGTGAGGCGCAACGCAAGGCTGAAGAACAGGAACAAGCCAAAGAACAATTGCAACGTCAGGTAATGCGGCTGTTGGACGATGTCGAAGGAGCAGCGCGGGGAGATTTGACCGTGCGAGCCGAGGTCAGCGCTGATGTCTTAGGTGCAGTAGCAGATTCGTTTAACCTCACAATTCAAAACCTACGAGAAATCGTGCAACAGGTGAAAATGGCGGCACGCCAAGTTAGCAAAGAAGCAACCGACAGTGAAACGATTGCCCATGCCTTGTCTTCAGATGCATTACGACAGGCGGAGGAGTTGGCGGTGACCCTAAATTCTGTTCAAGTGATGACCGACGCAATTCAACGGGTAGCGGAAAGTGCGCGGGAAGCTGAGTCAGTCGCCCGGTCTGCTTCAGCTACTGCCGAAAAAGGCGGTGAGGCGGTAGAGCGAACTGTTGCAGGGATTTTAGAAATTCGTCAAACTGTGGCGGGAACAACCCGTAAGGTGAAGCGACTGGCGGAATCATCTCAAGAAATCTCGAAAATTGTGGCATTGATTTCCCAAATTGCTTCGCGGACGAATTTATTAGCGCTCAATGCCAGTATTGAGGCTGCACGAGCCGGGGATGCTGGTCGGGGCTTTGCGATTATTGCGGACGAGGTACGCCAGCTGGCGGATCGGATTGCCAAGGCGCTGAAAGAGATAGAACAAGTTGTGAGGCAGATCCAAACTGAAACTGGTTCCGTTATGACAGCGATGGAGGAAGGCACCCAGCAGGTTATTCAAGGGACGCATCTGGCGGAACAAGCAAAGCGATCGCTTGAAGATATCGTGCAAGTCTCAAATCGGATTGACACTCTTGTGCGCTCAATTACTGCGGAAACGGTGGAGCAGACTGAAACTTCACGCGCCGTCGCTTCTGTAATGCAATCAGTGGAGTTAACAGCACAAGAAAACTCCCAAGAAGCCCAGCGCGTTTCCGGCTCTCTGCAAAACCTGGTTGGGGTAGCGGGTGATTTGCTTACCTCCGTTGAGCGCTTCCGGGTAGAAACCAACGAGTCAATGTAGTTTTTAGTTCTTAGTTGTTATGTACGCAATTTTATAACAACTATTTGCCACAAATAAAGCTCAATGACTACTACAACATAACAATCAATAAATATTTTGTTTTTGCAAATAATTAACTAAAAAATATTATGAGCCAGGAACCAGATCAGCGCATACTAGGCTATTTCATAGAGGAAGGTAAAGACCACCTCAACACAATTGAGCAGGGGTTATTGAACCTACAAAACACCCTAGAAGATCCGGAAATGGTTAACGAAGTTTTTCGGGCAGCTCACTCGATAAAAGGAGGAGCAGCAATGTTAGGACTAGATAGCATCCTGCAAACGTCTCACCACTTAGAAGACTACTTTAAAGACCTCCAAGAATGTCCTCAAATTCAGGTCGATCAAAAGTTAGAATCTCTGTTTTTGGCAGTGTTTGATAACCTTAAAGAACTATTGGAGCAGCTTGAAGACTCGTTTTGCCTACCAGAAGATGTGGTCAATAACCTGATGGCAAAAGTAGATCCAGTCTTTAAAGAACTCAAGCAGCATCTGGGATTGCTGGTGAATCAAGCCGGGGGCGGAGTGTCGGAGGACGCTTCCCATAACAAAGCTCCTTCCAGTATGCAACCAGAAATTGCCACGCAATCATCATCTGTACTTACCCCTACTGTGCCGCCCAGCACAGCGATCGCCGAAAAAATTAATTCATTGCCAATGTTTGAAAACCAAGTAATCCAAAAACTGCGGCAGATGTTGCAGCTATTTAAGCAACCTGAAACACCTCAAAGCCGCCAACAACTTCAAGAATGCTCACAGCAGTTAGTTCAACTAGGCGAACAATTTAAATTATCAAATTGGTGTACCTTATGCCAAACAGCATCAGAGGCGATCGCCAATGTGGAAAATACCTATCGCACCTTAGCTCCAATTGTCATTAAAGAAATTAAACAGTCTCAGGAATTAGTTCTAGCGGGTCGTGCAGCCGAAATTACAACTACTGAAAAGTTGCAAGCACTCTCAGCACACCAACCTGCTCCCAATAACAGAACTAAGAGTTAATGAATCCTTCGGCTTGTCCTTCAAATAACAACTAACAAATATCATGCTGCCGGAACAACAACAGCGCATACTAGGTTACTTCATTGAGGAAGCCAAAGACCACCTTAATACGATTGAGCAGGGGTTATTGAACCTACAAAACACCATAGAAGACCCGGAAATCGTTAATGAAGTTTTCCGGGCAGCTCACTCGGTAAAAGGAGGAGCGGCGATGCTAGGACTAGATAGCATCAGTCAAACATCTCACCACCTGGAAGACTATTTCAAAGTCCTGCAAGAGTGTCCTCAAATTCAGGCTGATCAAAAGTTAGAATCACTGTTTTTGAGAGTATTTAATAACCTCAAAGAATTGTTAGAGCAGCTCGAAGATTCGTTTGCTCTGCCAGAAAATTTGGTCAATAACATGATGTCAGAAATAGAGCCAGTCTTTGAGGCGCTTAATCAGCATCTGGGATTGCTGGTACAAGCTGGAGGCGGAGTGTTGGCTGAGGTCAAAGTCCGAGCCGTAGAAGTTACTGACATAAACGAGTCACAAATTACAACTTTAGATGCAGAAGTTGATCTGAGCGACTTATTTGCCACTAAATTAGATAAAAATGAGCTGTTGCCTAAGGTTTCAAAACCGTCAGTCTCCCTTGATTCTCCTGATACTACACCCTCTTTTGGCTCCCTTAACGAGACGCTAGCGTTCGATAATCTATTTAGTGAATCTGGCGAAGTAGAGACACCCGTACTCTTGGCTACCGGAGAACCTGAATTCTGCGATTTGTTCGATCAGCCAAAAGAATCTGAAGAACTTCCTCACACTTCCTCAATAGAAGAGCCATTTGAGTTAGAAGAATTATGGTTCTCCTCAGATGAAAAGAGTAATCGCCTTTTTAATGAATTGCCTTTCAAAGAAACATTCACGCTCCCAGTGGCTGAGTTAGAAACAACAGCAGCTACTGATCTAAACGTTCATATTGACAATTCTTTAAGCACCACAGAGGAATTATCTAGTACGTTTGATGATCTCTGGAATGAACAGAGTAGTCTAGATTTAACCCCAGTATTAAAAAGCAGCTTGTCAATTGATTTGCCTGAGTTAGGAGACATAAATACAACACTAGCAGATGCTCAATCAGTCTTAGATGAAAATGAATTTGGCGATCTAGAGGCGTTGCTAGGAGAAACAACATCCACAGATGAATTTTTTGAACTTGATACCTTACTAGATTTAGATACCCTACAGCCAGTTACAGAAGCTACATCGACTGGACAAAACTTAAGCTTAGAAGTTTTAAGCGCCGAAACTACTGAGGATGAATTTGGTGACTTGGAGGCGTTGCTGGAAGAGGAAACTATATCTAAAAATACTTCCCAACAAGAAGTAGACACAGGCGAATATACAGTTACACCTGCAACGAGTAGCAGTTCTATTAAACAGAACCAAGCTCAAACTGCTGCTACTAAGCCCCGCCGTGTAGCACTTGAACAAATGATGAAAGTTCCAATCAAGCAATTGGACAACGTCAGTAACCTAGTTGGAGAATTAGTTGTAAATCGCAACAGCTTAGAGCAGGATCAACAAAGGATGCGACAGTCCCTAGATAATCTACTGCATCAGGTGCAGCAACTTAACGGTCTGGGTTCTAGAATGCAGGATCTGTATGAGCGATCGCTAATGGAAGCTTCGCTGATAAACATCCGCCAAGGTTCCTGGTCGGCATCGCCTGATAAATCAGCTACTTCCTCAGGGAAACACGCTACTGGCATGGACTTTGATGCCCTGGAAATGGACCGCTTTACAGGCTTCCACACTCTTTCGCAAGAAATGATCGAACTAATTGTGCGAGTGCGAGAGGCTTCTTCGGATATAGAGTTTGTTACAGATGACACCGAGCAAGTAGCGCGTCAATTCCGGCAGGTAACAACTCAGCTCCAAGAAGGACTGACGCGATCGCGCATGGTTCCTTTTAGTGAGATTGCCGAGCGCTTGCCCCGCGCTGTTCGCGACATTTCCCTCAAATATGGCAAGCAGGTAGAGCTGCATATCGAAGGTCAGGAAACTTTGATTGATAAGATGCTTTTGCAGCAACTCTACGACCCAATGACGCATTTGGTGAATAATTCCATTACTCATGGAATTGAGACCCCAGCGGAGCGTGCTACGAAGGGCAAACCGCCTGTAGGTAAAGTCACCATCCGGGCTTTTTATCAGGGCAACCAGACTGTGATCGCTGTTAGCGATGATGGAGCTGGGATTGATACTGATGTGGTGATGACCAAGGCAATTCAAAAGGGTCTGA
>JBGTCQ010000199.1:0-7615 GCA_041748755.1 Chroococcidiopsidaceae cyanobacterium
TGCCGCAGATTGCAGGTACAAAACCAATCGTGACTATCTAGCTGCTATGGCGATCGCTTTTCTTTTTGCAGAATCAGTAATACTTGCCCTAAATAGCATTACGCACCTGATCCAACAACTTTTTCGGGCTTTGTGACCTAGAGTTATATCTAGAAAATTTCCAAATAATATTCTGATATAGAATGTCATCTAGAAAAATTCTGTTTATCACCAAGGAATATACAGAAAGATTATTGACATCATTCCAATAAAGGTGAATATACAGAAAGTTTCCGTATAATAACTAGTTAGCTTGTCTTCACTCTTCGACTAGGGCTGTTCTTGAGGATTATTTGTAAGGAGTTCAAAACTAGTCAATCTTTATAGAGGAAAATCAGCTCTCCAAATATGAGCAGCTCGCTCTGCTAAATATCTTTGCCGTGTAACCAGTGTATTTGGAGTCCATTCTTCAGCCAAAATATTCTGCGTTAGTTTATATACACTCTGCTGATAAACTTCTCGCTTAATTGGATAAAGCTCATTTCCTACTTGACGATTAAGATGAGGCTCCAAAGGTGTTAGGTTTCCAATGCGATACACCATTTCTTCTATTTGGGCATCAGTAAAGCTTTGCTGCCAATCACTACTTAGTGATTCAGGCAAGATATGTTCGATGGAAAAACTATCTTCGTTGACATCTATATGTGATGCATCTGTCTCGAGCTTGCATAAAATATATCTTACTAATTTCTTCTTCTGCCCGTTCGTAGAAATTGAGAGTAAGGAAAAGTCTTGCAAGAACTTCTCGTCTGAAACATACACTGAGCGAAGATTATCAAACACCTGCTTGGGATTGGTTATTTCACCATTCGTAATCAAAATTGCTACCTTGTTGTAAAGCGTTTCTAATTCATTAGGATTTAGACTACTAACAACGGTATAGCGAAAAGAGAGTACACACACAAGTTTCAATAGTCGAGTAAAGTCTTCAGAAGAAAACCTCTTGTATGCAGTAAATAGAGTTGGATAAGTTTGCTTTACTCGAAATAACTCAAGTTCGCGAATATAAGGTCTGTTTTCTGAAGCATCACGCCAGAACTCATCATTAGAGTTGCTGAGAGCAATAAAAAGACTGCTGTAATTTTCAAGTTGATCAAGTAATTCAAACGCTTGTTGACCATCCTTCAAAGATTCACGAACTATTTTGAATAATCTTTCGCGTCTTACCCTAGTTTGTTTGAGACTAAGGTAGTAGCGGAGAAATTCAGGAAATTTCTCCATCTGAACTGTATTGATAATTCTCCTCCATTGCCTCTGCGCTTCCTGTAAATCGTCTGGACCTTTAAAGAGGGAAAACAAGTAATTCTTCAGTAAATCTGTTGAACTCAGTTCTATACCTCTAGCATTTAATGTTTCAAACACTGTATAAGCATTTAACTCGTCTTCAACGTTAATCTGAATAAAAAGTAGTCTCTGAGCAACAGTATCTGTTAGAAATCCAGCTAACTTCTCTCCACTCTGAACAACATCGTTAAGTTCTTCCAAATAATTTGAAAAATACTGAAAAGCTTGCCAGAGCAATTGATTAGACTTTGAGAGAGAACGAATATTACGTGGACTTCTAAGATTAATCAAATTGCTTTGATAAAAATCATTGTTGTTTTCATTCAAAAGAATTTTGCTTGAATAACGAAGAGAGCGTGGATCTTTATCACTAAGATAAGTACGCTTTAAAATCTCTTGTCGTTCCTGATTAGCTTCCTTTTGCTCTTCTCGCTCTACCAATTTTTGAATCTTTTCAATAGCAGCAATGGCAATAATACTGAGAGTGGCTAGCCGTTGTTGCCCATCAATGATTGTAAATTCTTTGTCTGAAGTGCTAGAGCTTTGTAAAACAAGCGCCCCCATATAATGACTAGAGTCAGGGTTAGTGTGAAGCACCAGAATGTCTTGCCAAAGATCTTCCCAATTTTCTTCATTCCAAGAGTAATCGCGCTGAAAAGGCGGTACTCGGTAAATCTTGCCATTACCGATTAAGTCGCCGAAACTAGTAGTGCGCGTATCTAGCAGGTTAATCCGAGCCATAAATTAAGATGAGTAAACTAGTTCTAACCTCTAAGGTATCAAGAGCCTGTCTATTTGGGGTAGCTGAAGCCCCGACAAGCTAACACGACGTTGGTGCCAACCGCCGAGAGATTATCTGTTGAGGTGTTCCAACTTATCTGTGGGGGCAGCCGAAGGGTGATCTGTGAGTGCGCTCATCAAATAAGTAGAAGTCTTTGGTTGAAGCATATTTGGGCTATTGGTTGTGGAAGGCGCTTAGTCCCAGAATAGTACCGATGTAGCCTTTATCCTGAAGCACAAGCAGCGTGCTAGATTAGTCGAGTAGGCACGACGGAGAGTTGCAAATCATGACTTTCAGTGATGTGGTTGAGGCAATCAAAAGCCTGTCCATCGAAGAGATGCAAGAAATTCAACTGCTACTGAAGCAGTATCTCCGTGAAGAACGCCGCGAAGAAATGTATGCAAATTTTAAGTTAGCAGAGATCGAACAACAAAAAGAAGAACTGAAGTTTTCTGCCAATATTAATGAACTGAGGCAACTGATAGAGAAGTAATAGTGGAAGTCAGTTTCAGTTCTGCATTCAAACGTGCATTCAAAAAGCGCATTAAAGGCAATGCAGATTTGGAGGTGAGGTTTTGGCAGAAATTGGAGCAGTTCACAGCCGATCCATTTGATCCAAGCCTAAAAACTCACAAACTATCAGGCAAACTCAAAGAACTGTGGAGTTTTAGCGTAGATTACGATCAAGAGAATATTATTCTACTTCACAGAAGATGAAAAAGCCGTGTTTGTAGATATTGGCAGTCATGATGAGGTGTACTGAAGCAATAGTGAGTGTAGCAGCGACATAGTTGTGCAGCAGTACGCGGGTTGGTTGCGTGCCGTAGATTGTGAATTGAGCCAGAATTATACAGATCGCTTGCCAAAGGAAATTAGCCTTCGCTATTATGTTGCTGAAGTGCTTCTCGACTTTCACAACGAGGCTTGGAATGACGATGCTAGAAGCGATCGCCTTCTACTCCGATGCTAGCGCCTAGCTTTACTACACCGATGGGGATTTATTTTGGGGACACACAATCGTTGGAGCCATAGATGCTGACGGTTCATTTGAAGATGCTCAAATTGCCCGATGAGCTAAAAGCTTGGAACCTTTGCCTTGACGTGGTGAAATAAAGATTATTCAATAAATACTTTATTATTCGCCCATGAAGACACTTGCTACTCGTACAAACGCATTATTCGCTACTTTTACTTTGCTGCTCACAGCCTGCGGTGGCACTGATAAAGCTAACACTGGTACAACCGCAACTACCACTTCAGCAACAACGACATCTACCGCTATTCCCATCGGTATTGCCTTCGCCCAAACCAGCAATGTTGCCTTACTGGGTCAAGAAGGTGTCGCTGGTGCCAAAATTGCCGAGAAGTATTTTAATGACAAAGGCGGTGTTGACGGCACACCGATTAAGTTAGTATTTCAGGACACGGCAGGTGATGAAGCAGGAGCGATCAACGCCTTTCAAACTTTAATTAACAACAATAAAGTTGTCGGCATTGTTGGTCCCACTCTCTCTCAACAAGCTTTTAGTGCCGATCCGATCGCCGAACGTGCCAAAGTTCCTGTTATTGGAGCATCTAATACTGCCAAGGGAATTCCGGAAATTGGTGATTATGTTGCGCGTGTCTCAGCACCAGTTTCTATTGTTGCCCCTAATTCAGTAAAAGCTGCATTAAAGCTGAATCCAAATATCAAAAAAGTTGCTGTTTTTTACGCTCAAAATGATGCCTTTAATAAATCTGAAACAGAAATATTTCAAAAAACAGTTAAAGATCAAGGTCTGGAATTGGTAACAGTTCAAAAATTCCAAACTACTGACACTGATTTTCAAACCCAAGCCACTAATGGTATTAATTTAAAACCAGATTTAGTAATTATTTCTGGTCTAGCTGCCGATGGAGGTAACTTAGTGCGGCAATTGCGGGAACTGGGTTATAAAGGCTTAATTATTGGCGGAAATGGTCTTAATACTTCTAATGTATTATCAGTATGTAAGGCGCTTTGCGATGGTATTTTGATTGCTCAAGCTTATAGCCCTGAACAAGTCGGTGAGATTAATAATGCATTCCGCACTGCCTACCGCGAACAATATAAGAAAGAACCACCCCAATTCAGCGCCCAAGCTTTTACAGGAGTTCAAGTGTTTGTAGAGGCTCTAAAAGCTGTAGATAAGAAGACTGATATCAGCACAATACCGCTTGCTCAACTGCGTACAGAATTAAATAAACAACTACTAGCTGGCAAGTATCAAACACCCTTAGGTGAAATTGGATTTACACCAGAAGGCGATATTATGCAGAAGCAGTTTTACGTTGCCCAAATCAAAATGAATGGGAATGAAAATAATGGTAAGTTCGCCTTTTTAAAATAGTTGCAACTATGGATATAACTCTATTTTTGCAACAATTTCTGAATGGTCTATCTATCGGCAGTGCTTATGCCATTTTTGCTTTAGGGTACACCCTGATCTTCTCCATTTTGGGCATCATTAATTTTGCTCATGGGGCAATTTTTACTCTTGGTGCCTACTTCACCTATGCACTAATGGGTGGAACCTTTGGATTTAGTGGCTTGCTAGCTAATGCAGCACTGCCTGTACAACTGCCATTTGCTATAGCCTTGGTTTTGGGAAGTACGCTTGCTGGTTTGGTTGGGGTTGCCGTTGAACGCATTGCCTTTCAACCTTTGCGGCGTAAGGGATCTGATCCACTACTAACTGTTGTGTCTAGCTTAGGTGTGGCAGTCGTAATTGTGAATCTAATCCAGTATTTGGTGGGTGCAGAAAGTTACACTTTTCCAGCTAATACCTACGGAGATTTGCCAGCTGCTATTAACTTTGGCACAGCAGAAAAACCCGTTCCGATTCGCAGTGTTCAGGTGGTGATATTTTGTGTGTCTGCCGTGATTCTAGCAATCCTCACGTATTTCATCAATCGCACTAAATATGGTAAAGCGATGCAGGCAGTTGCTGAAGATCCGACTACTGCTAGTTTGCTAGGGATTAACACCGATCGCTTTATTGTCCTTACATTCTTCATTAGCAGTTTCTTAGCTGGGTTGGCAGGGACTTTAGTAGCCTCTAGTGTAAGTATTGCTGGACCATACTTCGGCATTGGCTTTGGGTTGAAGGGTTTAGCAGTGATCGTCCTCGGTGGTTTAGGCAGTATTCCCGGTGCAGTGCTAGGCGGCTTATTAATTGGGCTAGTTGAAGCGTTTGTCCCAGCTGATTACTCTGCTTATAAAGATGCTGTTGCCTTTGGAATATTGTTTATTATGCTCCTGGTTAGACCCCAAGGACTGCTAGGGCGGAGCTATGTTCAGAAAGTGTAATTATTCTAATATCTGAATGAGTGAAGCTCGTTGTAGAAACTAGGGTGTTGCACCATGGAGGAATGCAATATTTTGAAACGCAGCAGTAGTTCCTTTCCCGCATTGAAACGCGGCTTGTTTAAATTGATGGACAAGATGGATGAGTTCAGTCATTTTTGATTTAGAGATGATGAAGAGCTGACGTTTACCATTCACATCACTCAAAATAACTTTTACTTCTTCAAGTCTTTACATTAAATTCAGTAGTTTCTCTAGTTAAGGAAACGAAGAATATAACTTACCTTTGATTTAGAACCATAAGTTTATTCTTTTCTGTATTCCTCATGCTTTTTCCCCAAGTCTTTAACCAGCTCTCACTAACAATTCTTGTCTTAGTGCATTCTCTTCAGTACAACGTGCAAGAATGGATTCGCCAAGAAATTGTTGATGATGATCCTTACGAGCAAGAAATGTTCTTCCCCAAAAATAAAAGAGTCTAATCGTTAAACACAAAAACTATCTCGCTCCCATTGCATCAAGATAAGGGAGTTTATGCAGCTGGTTAAGAGAGATAGCAGATTTAAGCGCAATCAAGAATTCATCTTCACCACTACAGTAATCGCTGGTTCAAACCTGGATAAACATCCTGGTTAGTTCCCTGGGTATTTAGGCTACTCGTCTTCTAGGGTTGAAGGCAAAGAGTTGTCATCTAGCGGCTCGGAATCTTCAGGAGTAGTCTGCCAATTAGCAGGAGCGCGGGTTTTCTGACGAAATACCTCAGGGTTAGTGTTGTATGGCTCAGGTAACACCGAGCGATTATTCTCTAGAGGTGTTTGGCAATTCTGCATCGGCAAAAACGCTTCGTGATTTTCCTTGGAGGGAGCTTCGCGATCGCGCAACTGCATCACTCTTTTTTGGGAGGCTGTGAGACGTTCGTTACGACGATTAGATGGTTTACGCATCAATGTTTTCCAAGCTGCTTTTACACCGGTAAAGACGCTACGCGTGCCTACCTCTACCTTTTGAGCTTTCTTGATGGCGCTATCAAGGCTTTGATCCACTTGTTGAGCAACCTGAACGGCACTTTTAACACCAGCACTGGCATCATCTGTTAAGTCACTAATTTCTAAACCAGTCAAACGAATTGCTTCTAAAGTAGGCGGTAAGTCGCGCCTCAATGTGTCAAACAGTTTTTCCGCACTGCGAGCTGCCCGCGCTAACTCCTGCAAAGCAGGTATTGCTGCTACTAAGACCGCAGTGAGACTAACAGCAACCAGCAGAATCGATAGTCCGAGCCAAAATAATGGGTCAATCACAGGATGCGGCCTATAAGTTATCCAGAAGGGGTGGTTGTGTTTGGTGGGGGTTCGATATATTCGCGGTTCAGTACTTGGCGCTCCTGCTGACTTGCCTCTATTCCAGCAGCGATCGCTTCCCGTAGTCGCTCTAAAGTATCATCCCAGTTACGGAGTGCGGATTCCGAAAGGCGATCTGCCTGGATCTGCACACTTGTCGATAAGTCTTCTGCCAATTCTGGTAAAGCCTCGGCAGATTTCTTCAACAGCTGCCGCGTTTCACGACCAGGGCGCGGAGCCATTACCAAGCCTGTAAGGGTACCGATGGCAGCACCTAGTAACACCCCGCCAATAAATACTCCAGAACGGTTGTTCGACATATAAAGGTTCTCCTTACACCCATTCTAGGCAGCTCTTAACACATTGCCTGATAGTGCCATGTATCCGGCACAGATGCCAATACACTGTATATCTCGTCACATAATGCGGGGATAGTCGTCCTTACTTGTATTTTGCCAAAGCTTTTCTCAAAAATTTTGAGCGTCGTCCCAAACGTGATTGCTGCCAGATTTGCTGTCCAAGACTAAGGAGGGTTAAAACCTGCGCCAGTCGTAGGAGTTCTAGAGCCTGTAGTGGGGGTTGTCGTAGTTGATGAATGCCGAGCTGCGATATAGCAATAGCTTTAGGGGCAATAGTTAGCCCTGCATGAATATTCCGTTCATATATAGATAAGATATCGGCGATCACCGCTAGCTGCAACCGTAGTCGCCACACGTGCCAAGCCACGTACACCAGTATCAGAGCTAGAGCTAAGTTAATGACTACAACGATTACCATTGCCTACTAAGCTGTTCCATGTCTAACTTGCTTACACTAAGTTTTATTTTTTTGACTTGCTTAAATCAATCC
>JBGTCQ010000200.1:0-10692 GCA_041748755.1 Chroococcidiopsidaceae cyanobacterium
ATTTAGGAGTCAGGACAGATTGCTAAACTTAGCAGTGTAGAAAACATCAGGGAGATGAAACCTTGCTAGACGAACAAGCCAAAAAAACCATGCTGCGGAAGATTCCCCATGGACTTTATGTATGCGGTGTCAAGGATGGGGAGGATGTCAACGGCTTTACAGTCAGCTGGTTGATGCAGGCTTCTTTTAAGCCACCCTTGGTTGTGAATTGTGTCAAACAAGATTCCAGATCCCACGAAATGATTAAAAATAGTGGGGTATTTGCCATCAGCTTTCTAGATACGGAACAAAAGGACGTGGCGCAGAAATTCTTTCAACCGCAGCGCCGTGTCGGTAATAAGTTCGATGATGTGGAATTTTATCTAGGCGAAACTGGCTGTCCGATTATTTCCGACTCCCTGGGTTATATTGAATGTCAAGTTGTCGGTGCAGTAGAAAAGGGTGATCATACTGTATATGTCGGTGAAGTGATTGCCTCTGGCGTTCACCGTTCGGGAGAACCCCTGTTATTAGAAAGCACTGGCTGGCAATACGGCGGTTAATTAAGTTGAAATTCTGTAGGGGCAGGCATTACCCTGCCCTAATAATAAGTTGAATTAAAATTAATAATTTATTGTCAAACGATTAGCGTTTAATAAAAGTTTGACTGAACAAAAGCTTAATGCCTAGCAAACACCAGAATAAAAAAATCCAAAGCATCCGTCTAATACAGCGCCAAGAAAACTGGACGTTTACGGCTCAGGGATGGGGAGTTGTGATTACTTTTGCCGCTACTCTAACCATTTTCACGGTTACTCATATACATCCATTTCTGTCCGTAACTTCGCCTATTAAAGCGGATATATTAGTCGTCGAAGGATGGTTGCCAGACTACGCACTAAAACAGGCGCTTACTGAATATGAAAATGGTTCATATAATAAAGTAGTTACTACGGGCGGTCCCTTACCAACAGGATACTATCTAGCTGAATACAAAACCTTTGCAGAACTTGCGGCAGCAACTTTGAAAGCACTGGGTTTGAAGAAAGAGAAGCTGGTAGCTGTTCCTGCACCTGAAGTTATCAAAGACCGGACTTATGCATCTGCTGTTATATTTCGTCAGTGGTTGTCCAATTCAAATTTAAACGTACAATCAATCAACCTTTATACATTTGATGTCCATACTCGTAGGAGTTGGCTGATATTTAAAAAAGTACTTGCTCCAACAATTAAAACAGGTGCGATCGCCGCAAAAACGCGAGATTATCAGCCAGATAAATGGTGGGTTTCTAGTGAAGGTGTGCGCTCAGTCATTTCTGAAGTAATCGCTTATATTTATGCGCGTTTTGTAAATTTGAGAGCGTAAAGTAACTCTAAATACAGACTAAAGCCAGTAATGAGGATAAGTAATTGGTAGAAGAACGCGCTTTTTGGCTGGCTTGGTCGCAAATTGCTGGAATTGGCCCAGTTTTGCTCACTCGGCTGCAACAACATTTTGGCACGTTGGCAGAAGCGTGGATAGCTCGTCCAGCTCAACTAGGGGAAGTGGAAGGATTTGGGCCTCAGACGATTGAAATGGTGAGCGCGGGGCGATCGCGTCTGAATCCCGAACAACTCCTCCAGCAACACCAGCAGGAAAACCCGAACTTCTGGACACCAGCGGATGCAGAATATCCTCGCCTGCTGCTAGAAATTCCTAGTCCACCGCCAGTCTTGTACTATCGCGGTGAAGTTCAACTTCAAGAAAATCTAGGGCGGCGATTACTTGTTGGCATTGTTGGCACTCGCTCTCCTTCTGAATATGGCAGGCGCTGGACTCGCAAAATTAGTTTAGCTTTAGCACAAAACGGCTTTACTGTTGTTTCGGGGATGGCAGACGGGATTGACACCGCAGCTCATCGTGGCTGTTTAGAAGCAGGTGGACGAACCCTCGCTGTTTTAGGTACTGGTGTGGATGTTGTCTATCCTTCGCGTAATCAGAGTCTCTACGAGCAGATTCTGAAGCAGGGTTTAGTTTTAAGTGAGTATCCAGCTAAAACGCCACCGGATCGCGCTCACTTTCCTCGCCGTAATCGAATTATTGCTGGGTTGAGTCGTGCAGTGTTGGTGATGGAAGCTCCAGCTCAATCAGGTGCTTTGATTACAGCACGTTTTGCCAATGATTTTTGTCGGGATGTTTATGCGATGCCAGCTAGAGTAGATGATGAGAAATCGCAAGGCTGTTTAAAACTACTGAGTCAAGGAGCACAGCAAATTGTCAGGGAAGTAGACGAGTTGTTAAAAATGCTGGGAGCGGTACCACAACTTGATGTAGTTGAAACGCCCATTAAGAGCGTAACTTTACCAAATTTGGAGCCAGAACTGAAGCAAGTGTTAGAAGTAATCGCCCTGGAGTCTATGCCCTTTGATTTGATTGTGCAACAAACTGGCTATTCAACTAGCTCAGTTTCCAGTGCCTTATTACAGCTAGAACTTATGGGGTTGGTGTCGCAGTCACCGGGGATGCGATATCAACGGTGTTAAAATACTTCAATCTGGACCCACCAATACACATCGGCATCGAGAAATTGCACAGGATTGTCAGCTTTGATATTTTCTTGACAAACAGCTTCTAAGTTCTACTACCTAAGCTGAATTCAAAAAAGTCAAGCGAGGTAGTTTACTAGAGTTATCCCTGAGCACAAAAAGTGATAATGACTTCTCCCAGCCAAAAATACTCAGAAGACGGATTTCATTTGGTTTTATTTAGTATTCCCCAGGAAATACTGTTACAGCTTGGCACGGCAACTGTACTAGTGACTCTCTTGGGAGGTAAAGCCTTTTTTGAAACTTTACAAGCTATTGGTCAAGTAAGTGAAGAAGTGTTTCGCGGCGATCGCCTTCCTGTTCTCAATCCCGGCGAAACTGAATCTAAGTCAAGTTGACGAGGTAGGCCATAAATTGCATAACAATATTGTTGTTTGTGCAACTACTTTTGATTCAGTTAAACCCTAAAATTATAAATAATTCCCGGTACTCTAACAGACGCTATGACTTCACTCCTCCACTCGTCCGATGAGGTATTGACTGCTAGCTCCCCGTTTGATTTATTCTTGCGCCAACGCCTCCAAGTAGTGGAAGACTTGTGGGAGTCTGTTATCCGGCAAGAGTGCGGTCAAGATTTGGTAAATCTCCTGGGACAGTTACGCGAACTGTGTTCTCCAGAAGGACAGGCAAGAAACGAAAAAGCGGCGGAAGTCGTCAAATTGATTTCTCAGCTTGAACTCGGCGAAGCAATTCGGGCGGCTCGCGCCTTTGCGTTGTATTTCCAGCTAATTAACCTTGTGGAGCAGCACTACGAACAACGCGAACAACTAAATCACAGTGTACGACACAAGACATTAGAGCAGAAAATTTCCAATCCCGACCAGCAATCTCCTGAGTTAGAGCAGGAAGCACAATCTCTCAATGGGACAATAGAAGCAGAGTTGCTAGAAAAAAGTTGGCAAGCTATAAACGCCGAGCGCCAAACCAAAGGTATGTTCCATACCTTGTTCCCCCATTTGCACAAGATGAATGTGCCACCTCAGCAAATCCAGCGACTGATTGACCAACTTGATGTCAGGTTAGTGTTTACGGCTCACCCTACAGAGATTGTCCGTCCTACCATCCGAGACAAGCAGCGGCGAATGGCTAAATTGCTGCAACAGATGGATCAGTTGGAAGAAGGACAAGACACAAACGCCGGAAGTTCTTGGGAAGCGGCGGGATTACGCGAACAATGGATTGAGGAAATTCGGCTTTGGTGGCGAACAGATGAATTGCACCAGTTTAAACCCACAGTGCTGGATGAGGTGGAATATACTCTCCACTACTTTCAGGAAGTTTTGTTTGATGGAATTCCCCAACTTTATCAAAGGTTAAAGCAAGCCCTTTCTACCAGCTATCCTTGGCTGAATCCGCCCAGCAAAAACTTTTGCAAGTTCGGCTCTTGGGTGGGGGCAGATCGAGACGGTAATCCATCGGTAACGTCGCAAGTAACCTGGCAAACAGCTTGCTATCAGCGCCAAATGGTTTTGGAAAAGTATATTCGGTCTGTAAAGCGGTTGATTGATCTTTTGAGTTTATCGCTGCAATGGAGCGATATTTTACCAGACTTGCTGGAGTCTTTGGAACAAGAGCAATCCCAAATGGGTGAAGTCTATGAAGCGCTAGCGCTGCGTTATCGACAAGAACCATATCGGCTGAAGTTGTCTTATGTGCTAAAACGGCTGGAGAATACGCGCGATCGCAACAGTCGCCTTTCTCACAGTGCTCCAGAAAAACCGGAGATCCCAGACAACGCCAAAGCAATTTACAAAACTGGAGCGGAATTTTTAGCAGAACTGCGGCTGATTCAGCGCAACCTAACTGAAACAGGGCTGAGCTGCCGTGAATTGGAGAATCTAATCTGCCAAGTAGAAATTTATGATTTTCACTTGACTGAACTCGACATTCGCCAGGAGTCGTCTCGCCACGCGGATGCTTGGAATGAAATTCTGGCATACTTACAAATTTTGCCCAAGCCCTACAATGAGCTATCCGAAGCAGAACGAGTCACTTGGCTCACAGCAGAACTGCAAACTCGCCGCCCCTTAATTCCAGCAGAACTGCCATTTTCCGAGCAAACAAGTGAATTAATTAACACCTGCCGCGTAGTGCGATCGCTGCAACAAGAGTTTGGACTCCAGATGTGCCAAACTTACATTATCAGCATGAGCCGCGAACTCAGCGACCTGCTGGAAGTCTTACTACTAGCCAAAGAAGCAGGACTCTACGACCCCGGCACAGCTACTGGTACTATCCGAGTCGTGCCACTATTTGAAACCGTGGAAGATTTGCAACGCGCTCCTTCGGTGATGCAAAAGCTGTTCTCCCTTCCCCTTTATCGCGCTTTTCTTGCTGCTCACTCCACACCTTTTAACCCTGACTTACAAGAGGTAATGCTGGGCTACTCCGACAGCAATAAAGACTCTGGCTTTTTAAGCAGCAATTGGGAAATTCATAAGGCACAGAAAGACCTCCAACAAATAGCCGAGCAGCATGGAGTAAATCTGCGGATTTTTCACGGACGCGGTGGCTCTGTGGGACGCGGTGGTGGCCCAGCTTATGAGGCGATTTTGGCCCAGCCTGGTCACAGTATTAATGGGCGGATCAAAATTACTGAACAAGGAGAAGTGTTGGCCTCCAAATACTCTTTGCCGGAGTTGGCTCTCTACAACCTGGAAACTATTACTGCTGCTGTTATTCAAGCAAGCCTGCTGCGAACTGGGTTTGATAATATCCAATCCTGGAACGAGATTATGGAAGAATTGTCAGCGCGATCGCGGCAACATTATCGCGCTCTGATCTACGAGCAGCCAGATTTCATTGACTTCTTCCATCAAGTTACACCCATCGACGAAATTAGCCAACTGCAAATTAGCTCTCGCCCCGCTCGTCGTCAGGGCGGAAAAAAAGATTTAAGCACTCTAAGGGCGATTCCTTGGGTATTTAGCTGGACGCAAAGCCGCTTTCTACTGCCTTCTTGGTACGGTGTTGGTACTGCTTTGGAAGAGTTTGTGAACGAAGAGCCACAGGAACACTTAAAGTTGCTGCGCTACTTTTATTTAAAGTGGCCCTTCTTTAAAATGGTGATTTCCAAAGCAGAGATGACTTTGGCAAAAGTGGACATCCAAATGGCGGAACACTATGTACAGGAATTGTCAAAAATTGAAGATAAAGTCCGCTGTGAACGTGTCTTTGAGCAAATTGCCAATGAATACTATCTTACCCGCAACTTAGTGTTAACTATCACTGGTCACAAACGGCTTCTGGATGGTGATCCTGTACTTCAGCAATCTGTACGGTTACGCAATGGCACAATTGTCCCACTAGGGTTTTTGCAAGTTTCCCTGCTGAAACGGTTACGGGAGTGTGGTAATCCTGCAACCTCTGGTGTAATCCACTCTCGTTACAGTAAGGGTGAGTTGCTCCGAGGAGCATTATTAACAATCAACGGCATTGCTGCTGGGATGCGAAATACGGGGTGATCAGCCGAATTCAAAAAAAACGGATTCTAATTTGTACCTTTGTGGCACTGGCATCGGGATTTTTTAGTTCCTATGTTGGTGGGCAAATCAGTTTGAAGGAACACAGCCACAACTGCCAAACGCAGCCTTGGGGGCTGCAAACGGTGTGCAATGCTTGGGTTGCACCGGGAGCAATTTGGCGAGGCAGCACAACAGGACTATGGCTAGGGATGATTTTGGGGGCGTTTATTAGTGGTTTGGCTACACGCAAGGCTGAAGAGAAGGCAATTCCCCCTGAAGACTTTACGGGAAAAACCTTGTTAGATTCCTTATGTGCTGATGACTTAGAGTTAACACCTGCTCAAAGAGCAACATTGCGTCGTCTTTTAGTCTTGCTGGTAGTAAAAATAGGTATTTCAAGCGATAATCTTGAATCTGAGGCAGAAACGCTTTCTTTAGAAGAGTTACAGCGCTTGGCAGCGGTAGCGAGTCAACACCAATTAAGTAAGCAAAACTTAACTTTGGCAGAAATACAGCGGCTGTTGTTGAAATAAAGTTGGACATATTCTCAGCATCAGGTGTCCTCACGCCTGATAAAATGTACCCTTAAAATCCAAATATGCAATGTCCCCCGATAACCCAGATACTCAAACAACTACAGGCGCTGATGCTATTGATCAAGCGATCGCTGCTGGAGTTGATTTTGACGGTTCCCCAATTCCGAATGCCAAGCTAGAACTTTATCACAAGGTAATGGCAATAGAAGCAGGAAGGCAGCGCAGCGGCGTATCTAATACAATGCGATCGCGCATTGTCCGGATTGGCGCAAAGCACATTTCCCAATCAGAACTCAACCAGATGCTGATAGATGCTAATTTTGCTCCACTTAAAGATAAAGAAATTGCCTTTTATTACAGTAGTAAATAAGCAAGTCAAGCCACAACGCGAGAGTCATTAGTCCTTAGTTGACTACCCCCAGTTATAGAGGTGGCGCGTCAATAGTCCTTAGTCGGTTTTGCTCACTATACACGGCAAGGCATGTATCTATGCTGTTATTTCTGGGGGAATCTTCCTCCAGAAAAACAGCCTACTAATGACTGATGACTACTTCGTCAAATGCGATCGCCTGCTCACACAAAATCAAGCTGACAACCACGCTCCAGAATTGAGTCGTGGCATAATTACCATCGTGCCAGCAAGCTTTTATATATCAAAGTACCTATGCTTTTCGCCGACGCTAAACCAGCTTTACTTGTCCTTGCCGATGGAAGTGCTTACCGCGGTTGGTCTTTTGGTGCTAGTGGAACCACAATTGGGGAAGTGGTTTTTAACACTGGCATGACAGGTTATCAAGAGGTGTTGACAGATCCAAGTTATTGTGGGCAAATCGTTCTATTTACCTATCCTGAATTAGGGAACACCGGCACTAACCCAGAAGACGAAGAATCTCACAAACCTCAAGTGCGCGGTGCGATCGCGCGTAACATTACATATCGTCCCAGCAACTGGCGCTCGACCGCTAGCTTGCCTGATTACCTCAAACAGCACAATATCCCAGGAATTTACGGCATTGATACCCGCGCCCTTACCCGCAAAATCCGGGTTATGGGAGCGATGAATGGTGGCATTTCAACCAAAATTCTCGACGAAGCTGAGTTGCTAGAGCAGATTTTAGCCGCCCCCAACATGACAGGGTTAAATCTCGTCGGAGAAGTCACAACATCAACTGTCTATGAATGGTCTGACCCCACCACAGCAGTTTGGGAATTTAACTCGTCTGCTCAACCTGAAGGGGCTCAACTTACCGTAGTTGCAATTGATTTTGGTGTTAAACGGAATATCCTCCGTCGCTTAGCGAGTTACGGTTGCCGCGTTGTTGTTGTTCCCGCTAACACCCCACCTGAGGAAATTCTCAAATATAATCCTGACGGCATTTTTCTCTCCAATGGCCCTGGCGATCCCGCTGCCGTCACTGAAGGCATTGAGACAACCAAGGCGCTCCTAAGCCAAAAACCAGTGTTTGGGATCTGTATGGGGCATCAAATTTTGGGTAGAGCGCTGGGTGCTGAAACATTCAAGCTCAAATTTGGTCATCGCGGTCTAAATCATCCAGCTGGTTTAGAGCAACGAGTAGAAATTACTAGCCAAAACCACAGTTTTGCAATAGCTCCAGATTCCTTGTCAAATACTGAAGTAGAAATTACGCATCTCAATTTAAATGACCGCACCGTTGCTGGTTTACGACACAAATCTCTGCCTCTATTTTCAGTGCAGTATCACCCAGAAGCGAGTCCCGGTCCCCATGATGCTGACTACCTGTTTGAGCAGTTTGTCCAAGCGATGCAAGCGTCTCGTGCGGCAGTAGTCAAGTAAGGGGACTAAAAATAGTAACGCCGATTTTTTAGGTGAGCAAATTGACCTGAATTTAGATGGAGGTGTCAAGATCAATGAAATGATGTAGACAAATGTTCCTGGCGTTTGGGCAATCAGCGATATTCGCAATCACTCTTTTAAGCAAGCCGTGGTTGCCGCTGGAGAGCGTTGCATTGCGGCAATGGATATTGATCGCATTTTCAATCAGCGTTAGACAATCAAACCTGATTGGAGTGAAGGAAAACAACCCTGAAAAAGGAGTACACGATCTTATGTCACACCATCTCGATTCCCCAACTGCTGAGGAAGATGGACGAGTAGACATTACAGATATCTATGTGTTTGCAGGCGAACCCGCAAACACCACGGTTTTGATCATGGCAGTCAATCCTTTGGCGGGTGAACTATCGCCGACCACCTTTCGAGCAGGCGCGCTCTATGATTTCAAAATCGATACTAATGCTGACATTATCGAAGACCTGGATTACCGCGTTACCTTTGGAGAACCTGATCCAAGTGGCATTCAGCGGATCGAGGTGCGTTGCTTGGAGGGCAGTGCCGCCGCAGAATATGGCAATAATGGCAGGCTCATCGCACAAGGCAATACGGGTGAGGTCATCTTGATTGGTGACGGTGGACGCATTTGGACAGGGCTGGTAGCTGACCCATTCTTCTTCAATCTGGCGGCATTTGAGCAATTTGCCAAGCTGATTGTAGAAGAGAATCGGTTCGATCCCAGTGTGTTTGATACGGCTCAAAACTCTTTGGCAGGGCATAATGTGACGGCGATCGTATTAGAACTGCCCAACGCTGCTCTCAGTACCGAAACGATTTACCTTTGGGGAACAACTGCAATTCAGCATGAAGGCAAGTGGGTGACCATCAACCGTGCTGCTACCCCCCTTGTCCAGCAAGTTTTCATCCACGATGAGCACCTTAAGGATGCCTACAACAAAACTCTGCCACGGGAGGACGCTGCCCACTATGGCGAGGCGATCGCTGCATTCGCTGCTAAGGTGACTCAACTCGCAAACACTACAACCGATTCCCAGGCTTACGGGCAGCAAGTTGTGCAGTTTCTCTTTCCCGATGTTCTGACCTATAATCCGCAATTGCCCACCAGCTATGGGTTTGCTGGAAGAAATGGAAGGGCACTAGCAGATGATACACCAGACGTGATTTTAAGCCTACTCGCAAATACACCCCTCTCAGACAGAGTTGGCAAGCCAGATGGATTGCGAACCCGCTTTCCGTATTTGGCAGAGCCAAACTCAGACCAAGTTGATTGATGAGGAGAAATTTTATATCGCTTAAAGATCAGCAGGTTGTGCTCATTGGGGCAAGTTCTGGGATGGGACTAGCCACTGCGAAGGCGGCTGCTGAAGCAGTCGCAAAGGTGACATTGGTGGGGCGAAGGCAAGACGCACTGGAACGAGCAGTCACAGAAGTGGGGCAGGGAGCACAAGCGATCATAGCCGACATCGGAGATGAACAGGCAATCAAGTCGTTATTTGCACAAGTTGAGACATTAGATCATTTGGTAACTGCTGCAGCCGACTTGACGTTCTCGCCCATCCAGCAACTCGACAGTGCCGCTGCTGAGAAAATTATTGCCAGCAAGATTCTAGTACCGTTCTACGCCGTCAAGCATGCTGCACCTCACTTAAGTAAAAACGGTTCAATCACTTTTTTTCCGGCTTTCCAGCCTGGAAGCCAGTTGCAGGTACCGCGCTGATCGCCGCTGCTGATGGAGCGCTGGCTGCCTTCTGCCGCTTGCTCGCTGTAGAGCTTGCTCCGATTCGAGTCAATGTCATGGCACCAGGCGTGGTTGAAACACCGATGTGGCAAGGTGTGCCGGAGGAGCGGCGTAGAACTTTTTTTGCAACCGTGAGTGAACAGCTATCGGTTGGGAGAATTGGTTCACTAAGGGATATGGCAGACGCAGCTCTTTTTCTCATGCAGAACAGCTTCACCACTGGGACAGTACTCCATGTTGATGGGGGACATCGACTAGTTTGATTCATTAGTTCGCGGTGTGGACAAAACCACTTGGCGGGAGCAATAGCTCAACACTCAAATATCGCAAGCGCTATGACGGCGCGAAGGTTTAACCAACTAGTTTATGACCGCACCCCTTATCGTATGGCAACGTCTTACTAAGTTCAAACTGACAGGACTTACGCAAGGGACATTTGAACGGACGGGCGCTTGAGTTGCTCAATCAGGTAGTCTGAGAACATTCCGTGCTTAATCTGATAGATCGTTCTGCCGCTCTGGTACGCGATTGTTTTGAGCCGACTCCAAACCAGCA
>JBGTCQ010000201.1:0-8132 GCA_041748755.1 Chroococcidiopsidaceae cyanobacterium
TAGAAAGCGCAATTACCTTTTCTAAACAACACTTAATAGTAGGTGAGATAGATCCGGTCGGCAATTCATCAAGAGCGCCAAACCTTTATACCTTTAGGTATTCATGTTATAGCGTGGGCATTCTTGCCGTTGATAGGTAAACCAGTCCGCAGAAGAATACAGGTTTAAATCAATCCAGATTCATAGAATTTTAAAATCTTTCCCTCAAAATAAAGCTGAAATCTCAAACTAGAACTTCAGCTGATGTCATTCTTTAAA
Source organism: Chroococcidiopsidaceae cyanobacterium (assembly GCA_041748755.1). Classification (GTDB taxonomy): domain Bacteria; phylum Cyanobacteriota; class Cyanobacteriia; order Cyanobacteriales; family Chroococcidiopsidaceae; genus JAHHHE01. The sequence continues at coordinate 259 of JBGTCQ010000201.1, forward strand.
ACTTTGCTTCCTTTATCTTCTGCGTTAATTGGTCTCGCGCTAGGAGCAATGCCAACCATTGCCCAAACCCCTGGTCAGCTTCCCGGAATTCCGAAAAACTTAACTAATCCCAAGTTCAGCACAGATGAAACAAACGAACCACCAATCGTCCGCATTGTCTCGCCCTTAGCGGATGCCTTGATCCCTCCTGGAGAAGGTCGCGTAGGTGCAGGTAGTCTAAATGGTACTGGGTTAATTCTAAATCTTGAGATTGTGACCCGCGACAAAGTTGGCATCGCAGCCACAGAAGCAACCGATATTCGAGACACCAGCCTACTCGGCAAGCCCAATCCTAAATTCCCTAGAATGTTCGTGTTCTTCGACACGGACTTAGTCACTCCAGATGGGGGCATTATTCCTAAGAATACAAACTTAGCATCCCTCTTCAATGTTGCCGGAACAGATGATACTCCTGGAACAGGCGTTACTATTTGGACAGGCTGGCACGTTCTCGAATCTTTGCCTCCTAATGTAGATAAATTTACAATCACAGCCGCAGTAGTGGATAACCTTGGTCGGATGGGGCTAGATCGCGTAACTCTGAATGTGGAACGCAATGGCGTACCCTCTGGGCAAGCATTGACACCAGCCCCTCTCGTAAATGTCGGTGGCGACGGTATAGATGATTTAGACGGACCTGAAGTGACAATGATCGCTCCGCGTGTACCTACCCGTGTATCACCGGGACCAGCAGGAACGCCAGTACCACCTGACGGCTCCTTGTTCTTCATTCAGGTTTCAGCCCTGGATCGAGCCCGATCTGGAATCGGTGTCACAGAAGGAGTGATCCTCGACCCAACTCAGATTCAGAACCCCAGCGTCAACCCTACCGGCGGACCAAATCGTAATTATACTGGGCTGAATCTAACTTTTGATGTCCCCTTGCGTCAGCCTAACGGAAACCTAGTTCCTGCTGGAGCAAATCTAGCTCCAATTTTTAATATCGCTGGTAGTGAGATCGATAGAGATGGGGTAGTGCGTACAACAGCGGACTGGGTAGTGGGTGGTTCTTTGGAACTACCGCCTGGCAAGAAAACGGTCACCATCACCGCGCACGTTACTGACAACGCTGGTAACACAGGTAGCACTCGTCAAGTCGTCAGTATTAGTTCTATTAGGAATGGACAGGCTCTCACTCCTGCTACTCCCTAATCGCTAACTGTAGAGAGAGGATTGTCTTCCTTATTAACAGCCTTTAATGGCAATAATACAGGTGGGCAATCCTCACAACCTCGAACAATCTCAACATACCTGGATCTTTCTAGTAAGCTAAAACTATGCACCCAGCTCCAACTGTTCTGATTGTTGAGGATGATATTAGTTTGCGGGAAACGGTACAGCTCTACATTGAACGGGAAGGGTTGCTAGTCTTGAGCGCTGACAATGGCACTGATGGCATTGTTCAGATTCAACGCTTTCGCCCTAGTTTAGTCGTGCTAGATATTATGATGCCTGATCTAGATGGATTCCAGGTGTGCCAACAAGTTCGGGCGGCTGGGTGCTTTGTGCCGATTTTGATGTTGACAGCGCGGGTGGAAGAAAGCGATCGCCTCAAAGGGCTGGCTATTGGTGCTGATGACTATCTCACTAAACCTTTTAGTGCCAAGGAATTAATTGCCCGTGTGAAATCGTTGTTACGGCGTGCTTATTCAGTAGGCTATCGAGATGTTAGCCATACCAGCGGCATTTCTGTCGATTGCTTTCAACGTCAAGCCTTTTTAAACGGTGAGTTACTCGATCTGCGTGGTAAAGAGTTTGACTTGCTTTCTCAGTTCGTTGAATCACCTGGGAGAGCCTATTCCCGTGAAGACTTGTTGGAGCGGATTTGGGGTTATGACTTTGAAGGAGATTCCCGGATTGTAGATGTATATATTAGAAAACTTAGAGAGAAGATTGAATTAGATCCAGCCCATCCAGATTACATTCAAACGGTTTGGGGAGTAGGCTACCGCTTCAAGGCAGGTGACAATTGAAGCCCTGGCATAGTGTCTCGGCACGGCTAACTCTGACATTACTCGGACTAACTTTAGGTAGTTTAACTGGATTGTCTTTGATTCTGGACAATGCTCTAAACAAATTTTTTGTCAATGATGCTCAAGAAATCTTACAGCGACAAGCCGATGTCTTGGCTCAAGCTAGCGTTCAGGAAAATAACACAGCTATTCTAAATCAATGGGTGAATCTGACTGCCCAGCAAGGGCGGTTGCAGGTGGTTATTTTTAGTCCCCAGGCAATGGTGCGCGTCCAAGGTCAGGGTGTTTCCCCAGTTGGGATGGTGAAGATACCTGCACCCTTGATTCGTCAAACTTTAGCAGGAGAGGGGCAGCAAGGTGAATTTTTGGTGGAGACTGATTTACAGTATCCTTGGTGGCTTTACAGCACTATGCCGATTCGTCGAGAGGTAAATTCTCAGGTTCTCGGTGCGGTTTATGTAGCTATGCCGCTGCGTCGCCCTAAGCAGTTTGCTCAAGAGGTTAAGGGTTTAGTCATGGGTATGGCGATCGCCTCTGCTACTATTGCTACAACTGCGGGATTGTTGTTATCTCGCACTTTAACCAATCCCTTACGGCAACTGCATCATCAAACGCAGCGCTTAGAAGCGGGAGACTATACGGCTCGCTCTGTGCTTGAGGGCAATGATGAACTTGCTGTCCTCAGCCGTTTGTTGGATCAAATGGCAGCAAAAGTAACTGAAACTATGGCAGCACTGCAAGCTCAGGAAATCGCTCGTCGGGAACTCGTTGCTAATATTTCCCACGATCTCAGGACACCACTAGCAAGCTTACGAGTTGGACTAGAGGCGGTATTAGATGGTGTGGTGACGGGAGAGAAGGCGCAGCAATACCTCAAGAGAGCTTGCCGTGAAACAGATTATCTGGCACACCTAGTCGAGCAATTACTATTGTTAGCACGGGCAGATGCAGGTCAATTAAAAGTTCAGCCTCAAGCGGTTTCTGTCGTGGCGATCGCTCAAGAGTGCCTTTCGCGGATGGAACCGTCTGCGGTTCAGGCAAGTTTGCAGCTAAAGTTGTGTACTGAGTTCCATCCACCCCAAGTTTTAGTAGATCCAGAGTTAACCGGACAAGTAATTTTAAATCTGCTAGATAATGCGATTAAGTATGCTCCTGAAAGTGGAGTTATCCAGATGGAAATTTTGCCGACTATTCAGCAATACCAGCAACATTATGTACCATTACAGGTGCGGGACTGGGGGCGAGGCATGAAACCTGAAGTTGTTGAACTTGTAACAAAGCGCTTTTATCGGGGTGATGGTGCTCGACCTCGTGGTGGTTTGGGTTTAGGGCTGGCGATCGCTCAACACGTTTGTCAACTCCAGGGTGGTAGTTTGCAAATTAGTAGCGAACTTGAGCAAGGAACCGTAGTCACCCTTCTTCTACCTATCGTCTGAGTCATTACACACAAATCTGGGGTGCGGGAGCGCTCTTTTCCCATCACTGAATTGGTGAGCGTGTACACTCCAACATCGTGCTTGACTATACAGGGCGCTCTGGAGCGGCTGATTTCGGCGCGTATTGTATTAGACAAATCAATGGCATCTGAGTGGTCAGCTGTTGGGAGGGGAACCATTACAAGCGATCCATTAACAAGCTCGTAACGGTTGTCTGTCCCCTGATCGTAAGTTAGATACTCCTCGAAGGTTAGATTTTTGGTTGGGGATGTCGTCATGGCGATCGCTCTCTTTTATTGGTAATCGGAGTGATGCGTCCTACATTCGAGTCGGCTGCGTAGCGTTAAGCGCGTGTGACATCGCCATCAGAAGTTGAGCGAGGCGATCGCGTCTCGTTTACTCCGGTCGTCAACCGCGATATACCTTAAACTGGCATGACCAGAAGTCGACTGAATTGTTTTTAACCCCACACCGTTCCTGTGCATCGCCGTAATCGTTGACCTCCTGAAACTGTGGGTGCTGACTCCTACCAGTCCTACCCGCTTGCAGGCATCTCTAAGAATGTGACTAGCTAGACTGGGGGCTGATGTGACCTTGCCCGTGTCTGCCTGGGAAGAGGAACTCTGTTTTGGAGTGTTAGTATGCCAGTAGTAGTTCGGCAAAATTTGAAGTGATAGGAATTTGACGAGTAGCTTGATGCCCTTTTGTGTTGTACCAGCGAATTGTTACCTCTGGCAGTAAACGTCCGTCAATTGAAAACACGTCTAGTGTTAGGGCAGCGCAAGGTGGATGAAAAATCGAATGCAGTTACGGCAATTCCGCAACTACTGAAAGCGCTTGAAATCAAGGGATGTATTGTCACCATTGATGCCATGGGCTGCCAGAAGGCAATTGCTCAACAAATTATGGAGCGAGGAGCCGATTATGTCCTGTCTTTCAAGGGCAATCAGGGTCACCTGTTTGAAGCGGTTCAGCAGAGCTTTGCTCAGTCTCACTCAGAAGACCCAGTTTACTGGCATTGAACATGACTACAGGCAAACCATTGATAGCGGGCATGGTCGAGTCGAAACTCGTCGCTGCTGGACAATGGGGCAGGTTGAGTTGTCGGTCGAGGCAGGGCAGTGGGTGCAGTTGACCAGTATTGCAATGGTGGAGGCAGAACGGCGAATCAAGGGCAAAGTGAGCTGGGAAACTCGCTACTACATTAGTAGTTTAGAGAGTCATGCAGGTCGCCTGAATCAGGCAGTTCGGACACATTGGGGCATCGGAAACTCTCTTCACTGGGTCTTGGATGTGGCATTTCAAGAAGACAACTGTCGGATTCGTAAAGACCATGCTCCTGAAAATCTAGCGATTGTTCGCCATATTGCCCTCAACTTGCTCACTCAGGAAACTTCTGCCAAGCTGGGCATCAAGAACAAACGGCTTCGGGCGGGGTGGGATGAAGACTACTTGCTAAAGGTCTTATTTGAATAAGATGCGTTTGCCCTGTGCAATAATCCCTGCTCATTGCTTAATCTTACTACTCGTGATATTGCTGGTAAGTAGCTAGGTGGATTTAAACATAAAACGCTCTAGTGAGTAACCACCTGATTTACTTCGCGTTTCCATGCCATTGATCACAGCCATAGCCAGGTCATATTCATCTTCAAACATCTGTCCTGCGAGCTCATGGGCAATGACAGTTGATGCCATTGGTCTTCAATCCGATTCATCTGGGCAGAGTAAGGCGGTAGAAAGAACAAAAATAAGCCTTGAGACTGCCAGCGCTGCCACTGTTGTCGCACAATGTTGCGTTTGTGAATCGAGCCATTGTCCTGCACCACCACGGTCAATTGCCCGGTTTGTGCCAGCGTCAAAGCGGCTTTTTCGGCAATCCAGTCCATCACCTTGAGGTAGCTTTCGCCATCAAATCCGCCTTGAGCGAGGGCATACTCAAACTGTTGCTCCGGTTGCCATAGCCCCAAAATACTGATGCGGCTGCCGCGAGTAGACACCTGTTCTAAGCGTTTCTGTTGTTTGACACGACTGTAACTGTAGCTCACCGGACTGAACAAGCAGAAGCCCGATTCATCCAGGTACTTCAGGTTAATATGACCTTCTTGCGCTGCCAACTTCAGGGTTTCGAGGTCGGCTTTTTTGAGCCGCTGTTGCTCTGGGTCTTGCTGCCGCTGTTGCGAGTGGCGAGTGCGCTTCCAACGGAACCCCTTTTTTGCAGAATCCGCCGGATTCGGTCTGCACTCAGTTCGACTTGCCGCTCTTGTGCTAAAAGCGCTGCCAGTTGGGCACTGTTGTAGGTGCGTTGGTCGGTATCGAGACACGCTTCTAGATACTTGATGTCTTCCTCCTGCCACTTTGGTTTTGCCCCTCGACCGGGCGTATCCCAAAGTCCACCTAACCCGCCTTGTTCCCATCGGCGCAGCGTCAGTCGCACCGTTTGTTCTCGGCATTCAAAAATCTCTGCAATGGCGGGCACATTCCAGCCTTGAGCATTCAAGCGCACCATGTGGGCGCGGTCTTTGATGTGTTGGACCACATGGGCGGCAACTCGTAATTCCTGGAGCGTCCGCTCTGATTCCTCGTTGAGGACAACTCGTAAAGGGGCGGGCATCGGTGTCTATATTATCTGAAGATTCACGAACCTCTTCATCTTTCGTTTAATCTCGCCTTCCTACTTATTCAAGGAATTGAGCGTCTTAACAAATCTGGAGGATTAAGCATACCTGGTATAGATATTACCTTTAATACAAGTCCATACTGTCCAGAGAATCAAATAAATTTTGCTGAAATTAAAAATAATCTTGATTTTGGTGGCGGATACTTTGGTAGCTATCCTGCCCAGGGATTAAATAAAAGAAAATTGCTAGAAAAGCCAAATAATATAAAAATTATAGTTTTTAGCCCAGAAAATTGTAATGTTAGTAATTGGTGTAATCTCTTTAAAAACTTTGTTAAGAGTTTCAATATTCAAATGGAATTTCTAGAATTCCGCTCCTATCCCCTAAATAACATTATAGAAATTCAGAGAAAATGCCGTAACTTAAAAAACTATGAACTGGCACTGATGTTTATACCGGATAAAGATAATTTTACATCTACACCCAAATCTGACCCCTACCCTATCCTAAAAAAAGAGTTTGTTAAGGTAATGCTGCCTTGTCAGGCAATTGAAGAAAGTACATTACGCTCTGGGTTCAATAATAATACAGGGAATAATATACTGCTAAAAGTTTTGGGTAAACTAGGTTATTGTCCCTGGCAACTAAAAAATATGCCTGGAGAAGCAGAAGCGCAGGCTTTCCTTGGTTTGGATATTGGGCGTAAAGAGGGTGTTGCTGTTGGTGTTGCTGCCTGTGTTGTAAGTCCGCAAGGAAGGGTTATTGGTTGGTTTCCAGCTACGTTTCAGGCGCACCGTGAAACTTTTGATATCTCAGCTTTACGTAGCATTATTTTTGATCTAATTCACCTTTACGAACAAAAAAATCAAACTCAACTTAATCATTTAATTAGTCATAGAGATGGCAATTTTCAAGCAGATGAACTTGATTTGCTAGATGAATTGACACCGGAATTAGAAGAAGCCGGAATCCAGAAAATAGATATGGTGGAAATTTTGAAGTCGGGATATCCCCGTGCTGGGCAATGGAATGAGCAATTAAAAAAATGGGAGAATCCCAGGCGGGGTTGGGCATGGCCTATTTCTGATACTGAAGTTGCACTTATGACAACAGGGGAGAAAGAAATAAAAGGGGGAACTAATTTTGTGCCGCGTCCGATTATTGTGCGACGGCGGCGGGGTGATACTAGAATTGGAACTTTAGCAGCGCAAGTCTATTGGTTAAGCGAAATGCACGTTGGTTCAACTCAAACAATTCGTTTGCCGATTACAACTTACTATCCTGACAAAGCTGCTGAGTACGCATTGGAAGGATTGTTACCTACAGGATTGCAGATCGGTGGAAAGTTGCCTTTTTAACGTGTATGTCTTACTTGTTCTATTGCGACTGCAACGTAGTGGGAATATTAAAGCGATCGCCTAAAAGCTTAAGACTGAGAAGATTATCTGTGTATCCGACTAAATAAATACTTGGTTAGTTATTCAACCAGTAAATAAGTCAGTCAACCTGGCAAATAGTCTTTAAATTTGCTCTCAGGTTAAGCGCCGCATCAAATTTGAAGTGGTGAGGCAGAAATTACGGAATTATCTAGAGTTTTGCAGGTTTGAAATAGATGTAGAGTGGGCATTGCCCACCCTATAATATTTCTCTATCCTTACTCCCTACCGTCAAGTAAAACTCTAGGAGTCAGGAAGAAAAAGTTTTTTAATTTAATAGCCTTGGTCAGCAGGATCGCCGTAAGGATCTTCACTAGCAGGACGGACATTGCCGTATCCTTGCTGCGATCGCTGTCCACCACCACCCATCAT
>JBGTCQ010000202.1:0-8433 GCA_041748755.1 Chroococcidiopsidaceae cyanobacterium
AGCGATCGCCCTGGATTAATAACTAAGCGTGAAATCCGCCTGTTAATCTTAGGAGAACTCGCTCTTAAACCAGACCAAATCATCTGGGATATCGGTGCAGGTACTGGCTCTGTTTCAATCGAAATTGCCCGTCTATTCCCGACTTCTCAGGTATATGCAGTTGAAAAAACTGCTGCTGGCACTGCTTTAATTGAGCAAAACTGTCGCCGTTTTCAAGTAGAAAATGTCATTTCAATTCACGGTACAGCACCAGATATTCTGCGTAACTTGCCTGCGAGCGATCGCATCTTTATCGGCGGCAGCGGCGGTAACTTAAGTCAAATTCTAGACACCTGTTCCCGCATGGCTCCTGGGGGTGTTGTAGTGCTGGCTCTAGCTACCCTGGAACATCTCAACACGGCTCTAGGTTGGCTTAAAAAGAGTGGTAATTCTAACTACCAGCTGTTGCAAGTTCAATTATCCCGCTCTGTACCTGTAGCGCAGTTAACCCGCTTTGCTCCCCTAAATCCGGTGACACTTTTGACCGCAACCCGTTTAGTCTGAGCAAGAGATTGTTGCTAGCAAAAATGCTTTTATCTTCATAGCTTATACCCTCATTTGGTGTACTTATTGTATGTTCGGGATGGTGTAGATTTGGTACATTAAAAGGTAAAAATAGAATTGCATGGGGTGCTAATAAATGGATTATAGATACGCGCTAAGGGAAACCATGTTTCACTTTAATCTTAAAGTGAAGCACTTGGCTGATAAAGCAGAGGTGAAGGATACCCAATTGTCTGCGTATCGCACGGGTAAGCGTGACTTATATGCTTCAACGCTGGAGCGGATCATTAACGCCATGCCTTCTGATGCTCAGGCATACTATTACGAATTGCTGTTGCGGACGGCAACCTTGCCTTGCGAACCTAGTTTAAAGGAAATTATAGCGGCTGGAAACCATACTCAGAAGAGATTACAGCCTCTCTTCACAAAAATAGATTAAATGATAATGATCCCCTTTTGGTTTATCATTGATCCTTAAACTCTAGAAGTTGGCAAACTTGAAGCTACTCCGGTGGAGTTGGCATCTTACGAAACTTCTAGCCACAGAACGCGACAAATGGTTGCGTAGAGTTATGACAGAAGCAGTGAAAACTGAGCTACTAAAAGATGACTAACTCCAATGGCGATCGCTTCGACAAGATAGAAGCGTTATTAGAGCGCTCTATTGTGAAGAGCGATGAGCGTATGACGCGAATTGAACAGCGCCTGGAACAATCTTTTGAAATAAGTTCGCAGTTGCTAGAGAGAGTCATCCGAGTGCAAGAGCGCACCCTGGATACACAAGAACGCACCTTAGAAAATCAAAGGCGGCAAGAGCAGCAAATAAACATCCTGCTTGATGCTGCCACGCGACACGAAGCTAAAATCGCCCGGCAAGACGCTTTAATTGAAAGGCTCGATACCATCATCGAGCGCTTGGTGTATCGAGAGGGGCGAGAAGGGGACGGCGACCTACCGCAGACGGATTGACGAGCGAACCGGAAATCGCCTTATCCTGGCAGGGCATGACCATAGAAATAACTGAAGAAGACAAGCGGCTTTTGTCGCCAGAAGATGTAGAAAACCTACGTGAAGCTCTAGCTGATTTTGAAGCACAGGCAGTAAATCCTAAAGACCCTAATGGGATGCGGCAAGAAAAAACTGATTTCCCTATTGGGATTTATGCCACTGACGAAGAAAGCGATCGCACATAGAGGCGGAAGTGGCTGATGCCTGCATCAAGGTTTTTGAGAAGAAGGCTAAGGAACAAGCGCCAGAAGTTAGCACAATTAGTTCTGACGCGATGCCTGTCTTATAACCAAAGTCATACAATATTTTCAGCAGACAACAACCAGAGAATAGCTCCAGTTGCTAGTAAACAAAAAATTCCGGCTACACCAGCTAGAGGTTTACCATTTTTACCAGTAACCCATTCTGGGCTAATGCCTGTGTAAGTTATTAGCTGGGCTGTATCTAAACTTGCGATCGCCCAAACCCACCCAGTATGGAGTCCCCAAGCTAAACCCAAACTCCCACCATCTATAAAACGCGCCAGCACCAGTACCATTCCCATCAGCCACAATCCCGGTAGCTGAGGTATAGTTTCTCGTCGTTCCCAGATTAGGTGTAGTAAGGCAAAAATTAAACTAGAACTTACTGCTGCTACTCCAATTGAGTAGTCCTGCTGGAGCTTAGTTAGCAGGAAGCCACGAAATACTAACTCCTCTATACCACTAATCCAAAGTGCTAACAGCAATGTGGGCAGTAAGACAGATCCCAGTTGCCGCACCTCTACTTGTTGCCAAGTCATCCATCCCAGCACTATTTGGATACCGAACAAAACTGCTAGGCTCAACACTCCTAAGCAGAAACCTAAACCTAATGAACGTAATATCCCTAGATTCCAGGTGAACCCGTAATCTGAGAAAGATGCACCCGTTACCCAGTTAGCTCCCCGTAGAACCAAGGGGGCAATTAAGTAGAGCGATGTTAGTAAGGGTAGCTTTTGTGCTTCCAGTTTAAAAGGCCCATCAGTCGCGATCGCCCACAGAATTACTATTGGCAACCAACACCCAATCCAGGCAACAAAGAAACTTATCACCTGAAGCACTGACAAAGGTGCAGATGCTACAAATGTGGCTGGATCAAAGTTATTGTTCAAAACAGCCACAAAATTGCATTGCCAGAATTTTATTTCAGACCTTGAAACCATGAAGCTGTGATCAGTTCACACTATTGCAAACAAGCCCTAGCAGTCTTAATAGAAATCTACTCGTCATCTGAATCCGGATCTTCATCTTCTTCGCTGCCATTTTTATCGCTATCAAGCTGAATCAGGTGAATGTGCTTGTAACCCAGCTTAATTTCAAACTCATCTCCAGGCTTTAAACTCATTGCCTCGGTATATGTTGAACCAATAACAATCTGACCATTTTTGTGAACACTAACCCGATAAGTTGGCTCACGCCCACGACCATCTTTTGGACCTTCAGGACTTAGAGGAATTCCTCTAGCAGCTAGCAATGCATCGTAAAAATCAGTGAGATTGACACGGGTCTGTTTATTCTTAGTGACAGTGTAATAGCCACAGCGTTTTGCTCTTTCTCTCCGTGGTAAATCAGAGAGTTCTTTTACCTTTTGAAGCAGTGCTTTACCCGTTATCGGTGCGGTTACAGTTTCAGCCATTACGCTCAAAATATCCTTATGATTTCTAAATTGGTGAACAGCGTCTGATGCAAATTTATTGACGATATAAGAAATATATCTCCAAATCTCTACTTTTTGCAAAATTTTTTTGCCTTAGTCACATAGTAGCGATGGTTGATTTATTTTGGCAAATCTTAGTTTTCCTTTAAGCGCTTCTATAAGCAATGTTCATCTAGTAACCTCCAGTTTTTATAGTCATAGCCGTACCTGCTGCACCGAATCTCCTAGAAACAATAATATTTAAATTACTCTTTTACTATTTCCTGTTCCTCACTGCTGTTACAGCGGTACTGATGCTCTACTCATCTGGATTGGTGCTTTATTAAAACGTTTGCATCTGAAGAGCAAACCTCCGGACTCTATTTCAAGAAGATTCAGTTGATTTACATATCCTAAAGATATATTTTTTATAAGTTTTGTTTTTAGGGATTGACAGAGTTAATCCTACAACTACTCAAACTAGTAACAAAAGCTGTTTCTCCAAGATTTAGCACTTGAGGCTTAAACTAGAAGCAGTGGCACCTCAATCATCTGCCGAATACTAAACACGTAGCCCTGTAGTACCAGATATTTGGCAGAATGACTCATTGATTAAAAAGCGGTAGTAAAAACTGTTAGGTGTGAGCAAATAAAATTACAAAACTTGGGTCGGTGGAAATGCAAGTTGTTTTTAAAATCATTCGACAGACACAAAATTCCTCTCCTCGGGTTCAAACTTATAACCTAGAGGTAGAACAGGGGAATACAATCCTAGATTGCCTCAATCGGATTAAATGGGAGCAAGATGGGAGCTTAGCTTTGCGGAAGAATTGTCGTAATACTATATGTGGTAGTTGTGTGGTGCGGATTAATGGTCGCTCCGCTTTAGCTTGTAAAGAAAATGTTGGTAGTGAAGTGCAAAGGCTGCAAATAGGAGAAAATGCTGTAACTAACTCAGATGCTATGCCAGAAATTATTATTGCCCCAATGGGTAATATGCCAGTAATTAAAGATTTGGTGGTAGATATGAGTAGTTTCTGGAAGCACCTGGAGGCAGTCGAACCCTATATTAGTACTGGTGCAAGACAAGTCCCAGAACGGGAGTTTTTACAAACACCTGAAGAGCGATCGCAACTCGATCAAACTGGCAATTGTATTATGTGTGGCGCTTGCTATTCTGAGTGCAACGCCCGTGAAGTTAACCCAAACTTTGTTGGTCCTCACGCCCTTGCCAAAGCTTATCGGATGGTAGCAGACTCCCGAAATACTGGCGCTGAAACTCGGTTAGAAAAATATAATCAAGGCACTGATGGAGTTTGGGGCTGCACCCGTTGTTTTTACTGCAATACGGTTTGTCCAATGGGTGTTGCTCCCTTGGATCAAATCACTAAAATTAAACAGGAAATTCTGGCTGATAATAATGTGCCAGACAGCCGCCCAATTCGCCACCGCAAGGTAATGGTGGAATTGGTTAAACAAGGAGGCTGGATTGATGAACGCTCGTTTGCTCTCCAAGTAGTAGGCGATTACTTCCGCGATCTCAAAGGATTACTTAGTATCGGACCACTAGGGTTACGGATGTTAATCAAGGGCAAGTTTCCTCTCTCGTTTGAGCCTTCAAAAGGAGCGACACAAGTGCGATCGCTAATTGAATCAGTGCAGCAAGAAGCAAATAGATAGTAGGTTAGAATTCTCCCCCAGCTTCCTCAGCTCCCCCTACTCCTATTAGCGGGGCGCAGTTGGCACGTTGAGCGGTCGCCCAGAGCGGTCATAGACCAAAATATCCCACTGCCCATTTGCACTCGACTCAAAAGCAATTCTATTGCCATCAGCGCTAATTGTGGGGTTGCGGACTTCTGCTGGCAAATTGGCTGTTAGATTCCTTGAGGAGCGTGTTTCGCGGTCGTAAAAGAAGATTCCCAACCGTCCCTGACGACTAGCGGTGAACACAATAAAACGACCATTTTCGGAAACATCTGGATCTGACATAATTGCATCGAGCGAATTCAACCCAGGCAAGTCGATCAAACTCCGGTTCACCGCGTCGAATAGATAAACATCCTGACTACCGAAGCGGTCAGAGGTAAATACAATGTATCGACCAGTAATTTGAGGTGTCAAATCTGAAGCTGAGCTGTTAAGACTCTGTCCCCCTGGATCGAAGGGATAGCTTAACAAACGCGGGTAGCCGCCACAGCTACTCAACAACCCAGCCAAGGCAATTACTAATAGTTTTGAGGTTTGAGGTTTGAGTTTTGAATTAAAGAAGTTTTTAATGCAATCCACCATAACTTCAAGTACTGTGATAACTCAAAACTAAGAACTCAACACTTCACTACTTCTAATCAAGGCAGTGCTGTCGGGGATGAACCAGTTGGAACACCATCAGGAATATCCAACTCAATATTAGAGCCTCGGTCTAGCACTTCAATATCCCATTGACCGCGATCGCCGCTTTCAAACACAACATAACGACCATCTGGGCTGATGCTGGGATTCCGAATCCAACCTCGATACCATTGGCTGAGGACTTGGGACTGTTGCGTGGCGCGATCATAGAGTATAACTGTTGGTTTGCCCTGGTCACTTGCAACATAGACAATGTAGCGCCCTGTGTAGCTAAGACTGGGGCTTTCCGCAATTGTTTCTTGCCGATTCAAGCGGGGTAAAGGAATCAGCTGCTGTTGTTGCAAATCGTACACCAGAACGTTGCGACTGCCATTCCGGTTGGACACATACCCCAGAAAGCGACCATTGCCGCTCAACGATGGCTGCTCGTCGGTATAACGGCTGTTGAGGACATTTGGACCAATAAGGCGATCGCTTGGACTACAGGCAACAATCAAACTCGCTACGCCAAAGCAAAGCAAATGAATCCACCGCTGTAGTAAAAATATAGGCGCAACTTTTTTCACCTGAACTATTTTCCGTCACCAAAAGTCAAAAATAGAGACGCACTCAGTTTTCTGGTCCCCCTGAATTTATCCATGAGAACTTTATTTTTGACTTCTGACAAACTTTGCTCAACGAGAGGAAAATACGCACGCAAATTTGCGCTTTTTACAGCTTAAGGCTCATCAAAATCCGTCGAGTTATCTAGCTCGTCATCTGGTCGAATGACTGGTTTGTAATCAACGTAGTCAGTTGGAGTCGCGTCTTCATCCGACTCTTTCCGGGATGAGTCTTGAAGTGGACGGCGCTTTCTCGGTCTAGGGGTGACATCTGAATTACGTTTTTCTAAACGCGAGGAGTCATTACTCCCAGTGCGAGGTGATTTACTCCTGCTACTTGAATCCCAATCCTCATCAGAGCGTTTAGGAGAACCCCACTCATCTGCTTCAGGTCGTTCTTGGGGACGACTTACGGAACGATTACTACGCTTACGCGGCGGTTTATCGGATTGTCCCAGCCCAGCACTATTAACCCGCCTAGATGAGCGACGCGGGGTTTCATCATCGTATTCATCCCGACGATAACTCCGAGGCGCTTCGTCCTCGTATTCATCAGTACGACCACGACTAACTTCTCTGCTTCCCCGAATCTGGCGAGGAATGTATTCCTCTAGCGGTTCTAAGTCATCATCTAGTTCCGCCTCATACTTATACCTGGAACTAACGGGTCGGTCTTCGTCTACAATGCGGGTGTTTCGCTTCGCTTGCTCAGTGGCTACACCCCGCAACCGAATACTTTCAACCGCAAAAAAGACTGTTGTTCCTGTCAAGAGCAGCTGACCGAATTGCAAAATTGGGTCTAACCGCCATCCCTGGAATATGAGAATAAAGCCGCAGAGTAAACCCACAGCAGCAAAAAAGATATCGTGATCTCGCGCTAGCTCTGGACGCACTGAGCGCAGAAAGTACAGTCCAGCTCCAGCTACAGCCAACACAATGCCGAGAAGGCTGGCTGGGCTTCCGCCAAAATTTACCTGAGCCAAGACGTTGGCTGAGTTCAGCCCAAAATTTACCATTGCTGTTCTCTCAAGTATTTCTTATCGTAGCGAGTCACATTAAAAATCACCACGGTCTGAGCATTTTAAATAGAAGAGACAAGCGCACCACTACTACAACCCACTTGAGTTAATGCGAGTAAACCTCTTGTGGTTAAAGTTGTTAGCGACAAGGGCAGCGAGTACCTTCGTTGTCAACCCGTCTTACCACTGATTGAGAATTTAATGGGAGTCGCTTTGACTCCCGCCGATTTTAAGAACGCTGGATTTTATCCTTTTGGCTAATAAAAACCAAGCCAACTACTACAGGGACTACGATAATCACAGTACCTGCTAGTAGACTGTAAAAGAAATTCACTAAAGATGGTGTCATAGATTATCAACCTTTGTTTACACGCTTCACCTTAATTTTAATCGTCTGTTACACGCTTGAGCAGCCGTTCAAGGCGCTGAGTTTTCTAAAGCATCAAAGCCCAAGTAATTACGCCTCCCCCATAACGAACAATCCAGTTAAGTAAATCTGCCGCAGTTATTACATCTACCATCAAGCAGCATCGCGTTAAAATAATAAATAGGTTTACAAAGCTTAAAAATTCCGGAATCACACCCTAGCGTCAAAAAACTGATAGCTGGGACTATGATTCACCTTATTGAACTAAGACGTAATACTACTACAGTATTTTCTCTGTGGCTAGCGTTGAGACAGTGATTCGGATGAAGCTAAACATTAATACTGTTTTTTCCTTGAGAAGCGCGACATATGACTGCTGTTACTCTTACTAGTTGGATTCTAGGTACCTTCTTGGGTCTAATGATATTGTTGTTTATTTTCCGGATTGTACTTACTTGGTATCCCCAAGTGGATCTCAATCGCTTGCCCTTTAATCTGGTTGCTCTGCTCACTGAACCGTTTTTAGTGCCATTGCGAAAGTTAGTGCCACCCTTGGGCGGTGTGGACATTACCCCTGTTGTGTGGGTTGGGATCTTCAGCTTGCTACGAGAGTTACTTTTGGGTCAGCAAGGACTGCTGACCATGACTTCTCACTTGCAGTAACTAAAGGCGCTGAGGCTAGGGTAGTCAATCCTGATATCTATAATCATCTAATTCCTCCTCTTTCCCTAACCCCTAGCCCCTAGCCCCTAACCCCTTTTTGATGCCAGCATCACCTGCTCAACAAAATCGGTGTAAACCTCACCTTGCAAAAACTCCGGTGTTTCTAAGATTTTTTGATGAAAACCAATCGTAGTTGGTAGCCCTGTAAGTGCACACTCCCGCAGTG
>JBGTCQ010000203.1:0-20588 GCA_041748755.1 Chroococcidiopsidaceae cyanobacterium
GCAAAAAAGATGTAGCGCTCAAGCCAATCCATTAAATACTGACGGCGATTTGGTGAAACGATTAGCAGCACTGCATCTTCAGTGACATAAGCCGTAGCTAGGTCAATTGTGCGGGCGGTGGAAGTGACGAAAACGGTATCACAGCCTTCTCCTGGCTTAAGCTGCTGGAAATCGTTGGTACTTTGGTTGTGCAAAAAGCGGAGGCGATCGCTATCTGAAACCCGAATCCTACCCCAGTGGGAGTAATCGCTTAAGGCAACACCCTCCCGTGCTGCTTTAATGGCATCTGAGTCATTGCCGAAACTAACTGGGGTTGATGTCGTCTCAAACGTTGCCCCAACCGCTGCCTGAACCTCTTGCAATTGCTGAATCATTCAATTTTTTGTTTTTACTATCGCTGTCATTAAGCCTATTTAACCAGTTGGTAAGTTAGCAAACACCTGTTCAACTAACTTTCCTGCCTTAAAATCTAGACGCTGCCAATCTACATCTCCAGTTTCATCAATCAGGCTTAAGTCAATTTCAACTACATCACTTGCTGATTTATTAATTGAGGGGCTGTAGTGGCGAAAACAAACTTGATAGCAAAGTTCCCACAAATCAACTTTAACTTCCTGCACTTGATGCTGCAAACATAAATGATATCCCGGATACGGATGCGGCAGTAGTTGAAGGGTTTGTTCAATTTCAGCTAAATTCTCCCCAGAAGCAGTTTCCATCTGTTGCAACAACTGGGTAACAATTACTTTAGTTTCATCTGTTGTCCCTACGGGCCAAATCAGCACATCTTGGTAAGTTCCCTTCCAACTTGATTCTTCAAGCTGCTTGCCAATGTGGTCGATGACTCGAATAAACGCTGGTTGCATCAGCAGTTCAGCCTGCTGCCATGCGATGGGGTTTGGGATTTTGGGTGGCATTTCAGTTCTAGCGGTTCTATGGGAACGGCAATAACTTATGGTGTGCGATCGCTGTTAAGATAGCTATTTATGGGAGTGACTTGAGTAAAAGACACTTGCTGATTCTTATTTCATTTTTAAGTATAAAATACAACCTATTCCTGGGAAATATATCATTATTTTCTAACTTACTGGGTGAATATCCTATTGAGCATAGGGTGTTTCACTATTATCTAAATTGACAGAGAAGAATCAGCAAAACTAATTAATATATAGAGCAAGCCCCAAAACTTAAAAGCTATTATAAACTATAGATGTTTGAACTTAGTTAGTTATCACTGATGTGTGTTTTACTAATTGCCCTTTAGGAAATACTGAATATACTTATACCTCTAGCTAACCGGAAATTTGATAGTACCAATACTTGAAGCTGTATAAGTACAACCCAACTTTCGGTGCATTGCTGCACCAAAAAGTTTCTGGGAATATAACTCTTGTGTAAAGGTTAACTACTACACATTTAACGTAGGCATAAACGTACTAAAGTATCAGGTAAAAATTTTAACTACAGCATGGCAGCACGGGCAAAGCGATCGCTAACAGCATCACCGGAAGGTTTAGACAGAGCCAACAAAGCAGTATTAAAGTTTGCTACCAAGCTTGAGTTGGCAGTCGAATTGAATATATCTCGCGCCACAGTGCAGAACTTTTTTGCAGGTAAAGCGATCGGACGCGAAAATTTTCATAATATTTGCCAAAAGCTAGAATTGCCTTGGCAAGAGATTGCTGGGCTAAATAAAGATACTGAAGCGAAGCCGCAACAGAAGCAAACAGACAACGCCTATGGAGATGTTGATGCTTTAGTTAAAGACTTGAGGCAGAAAGGATACGCCTGCATTCAACGCAAGTGCGGGATGATCCGAGTACTAGATATGTCCCAGCCGATAGCTCTAAGTGCTCTTTATACTAATATCAATATTTTTGAGAAAATTAGTGGGCGGCGACGGCTAGAAGTTGCAGATCTCGTTAAAGTTTCTGATTCAAACGAGTTTGAGCGTCCGGGTTTGGGCAAAATTGTTCAAGAGCGAGTGATAGGATTAGAAGCCGTTAAAAAGTACTCAAAGCTAATGATCTTGGGTAAACCAGGAGCAGGTAAAACTACGTTCTTAAAGCATATTGCAATTCAATGTAGTTTGGGAGAACTTAAACCAAATTTAGTTCCAATTTTTATTGGACTCAAGGACTTTGCAGAAACCCAAGAACACCCAAGCTTACTTAAATATATTACTGAGGAGTTTGCTACTTACGGAGTTAGCGATACTACAGCTGTTCAACAAGTATTAAGTCAGGGGAAAGCACTTGTCTTACTTGATGGACTTGATGAAGTTAGAGAAACAGATGAATATCGAGTTGTGCAAGAAATTCGCAATCTTAGCTCAAAGTTTCACGCCAATCATTTTGTGTTCACCTGTCGAATTGCGACATCTGAATATACTTTTGAGCAGTTTACCGATGTAGAAATTGCTGATTTTGATGACATACAAATTGAGGCATTTGTTAACAATTGGTTTGCTACCAAAGACCCAGCTAAGCATCATAGACTGATTCAAAAGCTCAAACAAAATCCCCGACTTCAAGAACTAGCAACCAATCCACTGTTGCTGACGCTGTTATGTTTGATGTTTGAAGAAGGTGCTGACTTCCCCTCAAATCGTTCAGAACTTTATGAAGAAGGGCTGAATGTACTGCTCAAGAAATGGGATGCTAAGCGCAATATTGCACGAGAGCAAGTTTACAAGAACTTATGTGTTCAGCATAAAGTAGACTTACTTAGCCAAATTTCCTTCAAAACATTTGAGCGGGGCGACTACTTTTTTAGGCAGAGAGAACTAGAGCAGCACATTGCTGATTATATCTGTAACTTACCTGGTTTCGGTACCGAGGTTGAGGCATTGCAACTCGATAGCGAAGCAGTGCTGAAGTCAATTGAGTCCCAACATGGCTTATTAGTGGAACGGGCGAGGGGAATTTACTCGTTCTCCCATCTAACATTTCATGAGTATTTTACTGCTAAAGAAATTGTCAGTAGTCCTAATCCACAGTTAATAGCCACGGCTTTGAAACAACTGGTCAGCCACATCACCCAAAAACGATGGCGCGAAGTTTTTTTGTTAAGTGTAGGGATGTTGCGTAATGCTGATTATCTATTGCAGTTGATGAAGCAACAGATCGATCAACTACTAGCCGCAGATCAGCAATTACAAGCGTTTCTGACTTGGATAAGTAAAAAATCCCGTGCCGTAAATGCAGTACACAAATTAGTAATTGTTCGCGCCTTTTATTTTGACCTTGATCTCGCCAGGATACTTGAGCTGGTTGGGAGTACCCTTGACCTTAGCAGGGCGTTTGATTGTACCCTCACTCGCAACCTTGACTCTAACCTTGCTCTTGACCTTGCTCTTGATCGCAATCTTGCTCTTAACCGCGTTCTTGAAAGTACTCATAACCCTATTAATGTCCTTAACAGTGTAGTTACCAGGGCAATTGATCATGCTCGTCTGATTGATCTTGAGCTAGAGCAATTACTCCAACAACTCAAAAAGCAAGTACCTGACCCAGATACAAACTTAAAAGGATTTGAATCATGGTGGAATAATGGTGACTGGATCGAGCAATTAAGAACCATAATGATTTCGGAGCGCAACTTTGGTCATGATTGGCAGTTTAGTAATCAGCAGAAGGAGGCGCTAAAGCAGTATTATGAAGCCAATGCATTACTGGTAGAATGTCTTAATAGTAATTGTTATGTGACTAGTAGAGTGCGGCAGGAGATTGAAGAGACTTTGTTGCTGCCACTTGGAGAGCTTTAGGTAATGTCAATCCTATCGTTATACAATTAATAATTGATAATTCGTAATTCGTAAGTTTTGACCCCATGACTGAAGGAAATGGGTCAGTCATGTTTAAATATTTTGGAGATGAAAGTGTTAATTATTTGCTGAATGGCAGGTTAAAGTGCTGCTTTGTTAATTCAGCATTATAGAAAATCTAGACAACATTTATGCTTTCTTTTGGTAAAACCAGAAGTGCCAGAGATGTATCTGTCGTGTTTTAATTATAAAGATCAGAAGCAGATTGTAAAAATTTGTGTCATTACACATAAAAACGTATATACCGACATCAGAACTTGTTTGCGAACTGCAAAAAATGATCACTAGATCCAGAAGAAAAGCGGCATCTCTAAGCGAGACCTGTAGCTGTGCTTGGCGCAGAAAGTGCAACACTACTACAAGTGTGTGGTGAAACGCTAGTTGCCGCATGTATGTTGATTTTCGTGTGAGGAGACGTGGTGAAACGACAGCAATTATTCAATAACTTCTGGCTGCTTACCGCAGTCGTATTAGGAACTCAGTCTGCTGGGGCCAATACCCCACCAATGAGTGCAGTACAATTTAATCCAGTGACTAGTGGTGTCGAAGTCATTTTACAGGCTCCTGACCGAAGAAGGCAGGGGGAGCAGGGGAGGCAGGGGAGGCAGGGGGAGAAAGAAAAACTTCTGGAGTCAAGTGGTACTTCAAATAATAGATCACAGGTTACTCCGTCTACCCCAACTCCAACTCCCGTGATTCCCTCACCTACTGAATCGGATATTCTCAATCAGGGAACGCCAGCCCCTAGTTACCTTAACCCTAGCCCAAATCCCTTGCAATTCCCTACCAGACCTGAGGAAGTGCGGATACAGGGAACTCAGCCTATTACATTACAACAGGCATTTGAACTAGCACGGCGCAACAATAGACAGCTACAGGTAGCGGAACTGACCCTAGAACGCAGTCGCGCTGCTTTACGTGAGGCTCAAGCTGCTCTGTATCCCGATCTTACTATCCAATCTGACATCACGCGATCGCAGTCCGCTGGTGGTCAGATCCAAGCTGAGCAACAAGCTGCTATTCAAGGCATCCCGTCTCTAGAATCTTCACCTAGCACAGCTTTGAGTGGTACAGCGCAACTGAGTTATGACGTATATACTGCTGGTGAACGCTCTGGTAACATCCGGGCAAATGAGGAACAGGTACGCTTCAATCAGTTAGATGTTGAGCGCATAGCCTCACAGCTGGGTCTGGATGTCTCTAATGATTACTACAATCTGCAAGCAGGAGACGAGCTAGTACGGATTAACCGGGCTGCTGTCACAAATGCCGAGGCTAGTTTACGCGATGCTCAAGCTTTAGAACAAGCTGGGGTCGGAACCCGCTTTGATGTCCTGCGATCGCAGGTACAGTTAGCCAATGCTACCCAAGATTTGACGCAAGCCTTAGGTGACCAGCTAACTGCCCGTCGTCAGTTGGCGCGGCGGTTAAGTCTAGCTCAGTCGGTAAGTATCTCAGCGGCAGATCCGGTGGAAATAGCGGGTCTGTGGAACTTATCGCTGGAAGAAAGTATTGTACTAGCTTTTCAGAATCGGGCGGAACTGTCACAGCAGTTGGCACAAAGAAACATTAGCGAGTCTCAGCGACGCATTGCTCTTGCTCAAATCCGACCTAGAATTAGCTTGGTTACCAGCTACAATGTGCTAGATGATTTTGATGATAACGTCAGTGGCGTTGCTGATGGATTTTCATTGGGAGCTAGGTTCTCACTGAATTTATATGATGGGGGAGCAGCAAGAGCAAGGGCGGCTCAAGAGGAATCTAATATTGCGATCGCTGAAACTAATTTTGCTGACACTCGCGACCAAGTACGCTTTGAAGTGGAACAAGCTTATGCTGACTTACAATCAAACTTGGACAATATTCAGACAGCCTCTGTTGCTTTAGAACAGGCACGGGAAGCCCTACGTTTAGCACGTTTGCGCTTCCAAGCAGGTGTAGGAACTCAAACTGATGTAATTAACGCTGAAAATGACCTTACCAATGCTGAAGGTAATCGAGTCACGGCTATCTTGGACTATAACCGAGCGTTGGCTAGTCTCCAACGAGCTATTAGCTCTGGTCAGCCGCGCTAAAGTTAGTCTAGCGACATAAAACATTTCTTCTCCCTATGCCCTTCACTCCATCTTGTGTACTAGCGCGATGGAGATCAAGTCCCTAAGAGCGCTACCGCTAAAAGATTTCTCCGCTGATAGAATCAACTTTCAGGGCTAAGAAGAAATGAATCGCAACTCTTCTGGAGGTTTTTTAGGACATCACAAAGCTTAGTTTGAGCTTTTTGATATTCATCTATATCTCCTTGTTCAAGGAAGAGTTTTGTGGCTTTCTGTAAATCTTTAACTGCTTTCCAGTAGTCTTGATCAGAGTCTGTGCTGTATTGGGCAATTTCGGAGCGGACAATACCCCGCATCAGATAAGCTTCGGACTCTTCGGGATTGAGACCTAGAGCCTGATTAAAGTCTTCAATTACTTTTTTATAGACTTTATTAGATTCTGTCTTGGATTGGAAGTATTGGTACCTAGCAATACCTCGCTTAACATAAGTTTTAGCATTATCAGGATCAATGCGCAGAGCTTGGTTAAAGTCGTATAGCGCTGCTTTATAGACCTGATCGGGGTTTTTGTTATACGGGGCAATTTCGGTGTGTATTATACCTCTTTTTAAATAAGCTTCAGAATCTTGGGGATTGAGACGTAAAGCCTGGTTATAGTCTTCAAGTGCTGCTTGGTATTCGCGATCGCGCTCTCCGCTATGTTGGGCAATTTCATAACGGGCATTACCTCTATTTACGTAAGCTTTGGCATCATTGGGATTAAGCCGCAGAGTTTGGTTAAAGTTCTCAATTGCTCCCTTATAATCTCCAATTTTGTAAAAGATGTTGCCCTGGTCGTAGTAGGATACTGAAATTTTGTTGCTATCGTTTATCAGGTTAGACGAAGCAGAGCGATTGGCTAAAGAAAGGTTAGCACCAGTCTCTGGAGTAAATTTAAGATCCATAACAAGAACCATTACCTCCAAGACAATCAATCCAGCACCAAATAAGCCCAGCACTAAAGCACTCAACTTGTTCTTTGTCTTCTTTGGAGTTGTCTTTAACAAAGGTTTTTGCTTACGTAGGTTAAGCGTACTGGGGATTAGGCGATCGCTCCGCTGCGGTATCGTCGTTCGCTGACGCTTAATAGGTTGCAGGTGTAGCCCACTTTGCACTACTTGATCTGATGGAAATGGATCGCGTCCGCCCAGTTTCACAGTCCGCTCACACCACGGACAAGCATGTAGATGGTTGCCGTGCAGGTGCCGCTTGTTTGTCGAACAGGTAACGAGGGCAGTTTCTGCTTCCTTAAGAGCAGCTTGCCAAGCCTGAGCACTAGGGCGCATTTGGGGATCTTTGTGGCCCTTCTCAAAACACCGGATAAACAGTTGCTGTAATGTGGGATGCAGAATTTCAAAGGGCGGTGCAGTTGGCGTAGGAATGTAAGGTACATTCCATCCTCTGCTGTAGACGAAATGCCCAGATGCAATGCGGGATTCATAAGGTGGCGGATCGCCTGTACCTTGAAAGATGCCTGAAAATGGGTGTGTCCCTTCCATCAGCAGTTGAAATATCAGCACTGCCAACCCAAAAAGGTCATGTTCAGCCTTACGCTCTAGCTGGGCAAAATTCTTGCCTTGGAGTTCAGGTGGAGTGAACTCTGATTTGCCCACAGGACAGCGATAAACAATACCATTATCCGGATCACGCACCTGAAATGAGTCGGTGTCTACAAGGGTTACAAGTGCAGTATTACCCACGAGGATATTGGACTCGTTCACGTCTCCAATACAGTATCCCCGCGCGTGCAAAGCACCCACAGCAGCAGCGAGATTACGTGCAGTGCGGTGTAGGTATAGATAGTCGAAAAACGGACACTTTTGGCGGCGGGTTTTGGGGTTGTAAAAGTCAAGCATGGAGTGCATTTCTTTTACACGCGGCATCAAGAATCCGACTACGCGATTGCCTTTCTCTATTGTACCGAGTAAGTCAATAGGCCAAGCGATAGAGATGTGCCCTTTTCCTGCTGTTGGGTTTTCCGGCGGGTTTGCCAGCATCGCTATCAGTTTATCTGCGTATGCCTTTGTCGGCTTATGATATACTTTTGCCACCAAAATTTCATCTTGCGGCACTGCATATACTCGTGCCTCACCTCCATGTCCCAAAGTTGAGGTGACATCTAAGGTAATAATTTGTTTGGTAGATCGACGTTGCAACCGCATAGCAAAATTAAGTAACAAGAGTCGCCAAAAAAAGTGTTAAATCATCATCTGCCCTGTCCGAGGTACGTGGCGATCGCAAAAACGCTACCAACTGCTCTTTGGCCTCAATTTCATCTGTTACTTTCGCAACAAAGTTGAAAAAGGGGGAAAAGAACGGTACGTATGGTTTACCCTCCGTCATATCTAGAGCAAGCATTTGCAGTCCGTCCGATAAAAGAGCAATATTTTTTATTGCTCCATGCCACAAAGTTACCTGCGCTGTAGAGATTGCGTTAGGCGAAACCAAGAAAGTTGTTTCATTAATGTATTCTCCGTGTTGAGGCGTGGTAAGTGGAATCAGGTTTCCTTGATGATCACTCGCTACTGCTACACCGTCGCCCACTTGCACAGCTGCAATCAGTTTCGGTGTTGCAATTACTAAAATTAAGGTTGTCGCTAAATCTCGTGGCTTCGTCTTACACGCCTCTGCTTCTGCTTCTACGGCTGTTTTAGCAGCAACAAGGGCGTTAATTAACAGCGATCGCCATTCAGCTTCATCAGCGGCTGATGTCTGTGACTTGTTTGTGAGTAATCGCAGCGTAGCTTCTTTTAAACATATTGTTTCTACTGCTGTTTGAGCAGCAACAATAGCGCCCACTTTCCCCAGAACTGCGGAACCTGCTCCATCAGCTACTGCACCCACTAAAATACCTTCTGGCAACTTCTCCCAATGATGAGCATCTTGACAAAGTTGTCCCGCTTTCTCATGACCTTTACCACGAACTGATGCCGCTACTACCCTCCAGTGAAGTAAATCTTTAGAGGTATTTAGCTGTCGTCTCTTTAGTTCTTCCTGGGTGCCACTCACATTCATTCGTATTTTTTGCTGGGTAATACCTCGCGCTAAGTTAGCTGTACGCGAGTAGGAAATTAAGGTGGGAGCTACTGTTTTAGTATAGTCATGTTAAACGGGAACCGTACTGAATGTTTAGTCTTGCTTTCGCAGTCTATTTTACCTCAATCTAAGTTCCCCTAACACTTAAACTAAATCTGTGCCAAATATCATTCTTTAAGTGCAAGGAGTGATTATTGTCATGGGACTCAGACAACTAACTAAAACGCTCCCCACCCTATAGGTGGCAACGCCACTTGCTCGTCTAACCTTGAATGGGAAACTGCTGACATACTAGCTGAAAGCCAGAGAAATAACTCTGTAAAGTTTAGTCCTTTAAGCTTAATCGGAGTGCGTACAGAAATTTGACTTAAGCGCGTCATGTTTGCATTTTCGACACCTACTGTAAAGAAAGCAACACCTTTATTAGCTTCTTCTTCTTTGATGCGCTGTGCTGCTTTTTCAAGCATATTTTCTGTCTCTCCTTGCGCTTCGCCGTCTGTAATCATAAATATCCAGGGGCGATAATACGCAACTCCGTTAGCGCGATACTGAGCTTTGCGCCTTTGGATTATGTCTAATGCCTTATGGATTGCTGCACCTGCATGTGTAGATCCCTGAGCTGTCAGTACCGGTAGTTGAAATTGGTCAGCGGTTACAAAGCCTTGAACTACTTTTACATTATAATCAAAAGTAATCACGGAAACTTCAACTCGTCGTGAAGCAAGTGAGTTATTAATCAAATCATCCTTAAATGAGCGTAAACCTTCATTCAATGCATTAATAGGTGCACCTTGCATAGAGCCAGAAGTGTCTAATAATAGAACACAAGGGCAGCGTGGTTCTGGGTTCTCAGCAAACTCCACTGTTTCATATAGTTTTACTTTTTCATACATGATTTGGTAAGAAATATGCTGTTACTTTAAGATATTATTATATCCTTGATAAAACTATTATTTGTGTAGTATCAATATATCATCTAGAAATTTGTAATTTCAGTAGTGACTTACTAATGTAACCTGTTGCGTCTGCGATCAAATCTAACTTAAGAAAGGTTTAGTTGCTAAATGGTCATCTGTGGAACCTTCCAAAAATTACGTCCATTAAATTTATTAAGGCACTTATCTAGTTGTTACGATAGTGCCCATTTAAAAGTATCTATTAACTCTGTCTCCTGGTCGATATATCTAGAACAGGGGAAAATAATTTATGCATCGCATTCAGTTGATCCGTTTGATCGGCTTGATTGTCATTTGCGTCGCCTCGGTCATAAAATTTCTACTCTGAAGAGCGATCGCGGACAACTACGCCTACTATTTGAAACAGAGCCAGAAAATCATTCAGTTCAAAATCCCGACTATCAAGCTATTTGCTGGTTAGTCAATCAACAATATTTAAACGGCGTTGAGGCAGCAACACTTATAGAAGGATTAGTCAAAGAAGTTCTTGAATCATTTTTGTTAATCAAAGAAGGAACCTATGAATTTAAGGAAAAATTGGATTCACAATCATTTTGTAACCTTGAATTCCTTCCTATAATAGAACACTGTCAGAAGCGATTGCAGGGTTGGCAGGCTTTAGGTCCCCAAATTTGGTCACCGTATCAACGACCTTATTTTATTAATCAAAATAAGATAGAATGGCAAGTCTTACCAGAAGTTCAACGAAGGTTAAGTGCAATCTTGAAAGGCTTTAGTTTTCGTCATCTTGCTATTTTACTAAATCAAGATGAACTTCAACTTGCTCAAAGCTTACACCCATATGTAATAGATAAAACTATTTTATTAGATGAACCACAACCACCGTTTGAGCAATTGCCCAGAACATTTGAGCAACTCCTAAATCTTACTTCTCCAGAATCGATTCCCAAATTAGTAGTGGCTACCACTAATAATGACATAAATAAAACCACTAACTTAAATAGGAGATTGGCTAAGACTCAATTACCAGAGATTCCTACTCGTACAGAACATGTTTCCCCCAATACCCAGGGTGAAAAATTAGGAGAACCTCCAGTTCCCATTACGAAACCAATTAGAACTAATGCTGCTGAGAAAACAGCCACGCCTCAGCGCGGAGAGATACCATCTGCTAGTAATAAAAATACTTATAAAATTGTTTGTGTAGATGATAGCCCAACAATATTAAAGGAAATTAGCCGTTTTTTAGATGATGAAAGTTTTTCAGTTTTTACGATTAAGGATTCAATTAAAGCGTTAATGCAAATCGTCCGCTTGAAGCCTGATTTAGTTTTGCTTGATGTTAATATGGCAGGAATAGATGGTTATGAACTATGTCGTCTATTGCGAAATCACTCACTTTTTAAGAATACACCTATTGTTATGGTGACAGGTAACAAGGGAATTATAGATAGAGTAAAAGCAAGATTTGTTGGAGCATCTGGATATTTAACAAAACCTTTCACCCAATCAGATTTACTGAAAATGGTGTTTAGGCACTTATCTTAAAATCTGGTATTAATTAGTACTAACTTTGCTTTTGAATTAATAAAATGTTTGTTGAGGAAAGCTAAAGGTGACTACAGTTTTAGTAGTAGAAGATACTCTTTCTGAGCTGGAGTTGATAGGTAATTATCTGCGTGATAGTGGTTATAACGTAATTATTGCTACAGATGCTGAAGAAGCCTTAAATCAAGCCGTCAACCACCAGCCTGATGCTGTAGTTACTGATGTAGTAATGCCAGGCATGAGTGGTTTTGAATTATGTCGTAAATTAAAAAAAAATCCAGCTACTGAACAAATGCCAGTTATTATTTGTAGTTCTAAAAATCAGGAAATTGATCGTTTGTGGGGTATAAAGCAAGGAGCTGCTGTTTACGTAATAAAACCTTTTACTAAAGAGCAATTAGTTTACGCTGTTAAATCTGTTGTGGCTTAACTTATGGATACTCAAATACGCACACCCCAGCCAAATCAAGTAACAAGTGATAGTTATGTGAAGTTTCAGGTTGAGGCACATACACCTGCTATTTTGTCAATGGAACTCGTCCAAGAAGTGCTAATTGTTCCAGTTGCTCGGATCACTCCAATACCTAATATGCCGGAGTGCATTTTAGGATTATTGAATCGGCGTAATCGACTATTATGGGCGATTGACTTAGCGCAAGTGCTAAGTTTACAGCCCGTCGATGCCAATGCTCAACAGTACCACATGATCATTATCCAAGTTGCTCAATTTCCTTTAGCGTTGGTTGTACAAGAAGTTCAAGGTGTAACTCGGTTTACAGCTGATTGTATTCAATCTCCAGTGGTTGGTGAATCAAATATAATTCCTTATATAGATGGATGTATCTTGCAACAGCGAGAGACACTTTGGGTAATGAATGCTAAAGCAATTGTAAACTCATCTATTTTGCACAACTATTAATTTTGCGAATTTAATCCTAAATTGGAGATCCTTATATGGCTACACAATTTGAAAAAGTAAATAAAATTAAAGATAACGTTACGACTGATAATAGTCAAAATACTTCAAGGTCAGTTTTACCCCCAATGCCTATGGAGGCTACTACAGTACATCGAAAAAAAGATTTTTCTACTCGGAATATTTTTGATAAATTCAGCGTTCCCTTGTGGCAACAGTTGAGTCTAAGAACAAAAGCAACTATCAGTGCGATCGCCCTTAGTACCATGCCAATTATTGCTATTGGGGCGACTGCATATCACTTAACAAATCAAAACATTACTGAGAACGTAACTCGGCAACAACAAGCACGTGTTATCTCTTTAGCTAATGATCTCGACCGTTTCATATCTGAAGGTTATAGGGATATTCAAACCCTGTCCCGATTAGATATTCTTAATAATCCGCGTCTGCGGACAGTTACTTCCGTTGATCAGAAGCAAGCTGTACTTAATCAATATGTTAAATACAATCCCGCCTATAACAGTATTGCTGTTACCGACATTGCTGGTAATGTAATTTTGCAATCAGTAGGGGAAGTAATCTCTAACTATAGCGAGATAAATTATTTTCAGGAAGTGCTTAAAACCAATCGTCCTGTTATTACTCCACCGCGGAAGTCATCCTTGACAGGCGAGTATTCTATCTTTTTTGCGGCACCAGTGGTAGATACAGAGACAAATGAAACAATAGGTATGGTGCGATCGCGCATCCCTTTAAAATATTTTAATAACATTCTACAGACAGAAGCAAAAGAGTTAAGTCAAAATATTAAAGATTTTGGCTCAGAAGAATACTTAGCAATTAATGATATTGGAAAAGTTGTTGTTGCTCCGACATCACACCTGGAGTATATAGGTAAGAATGCTGAGGTAATTTTTCCGAAAACTGCTGCTCGATTAAAAGCAGCAAATGTAGTTGGTACTGTAGTGGATGTAGATCAGCTTGAACGGAAGGAGTACCTTGTATCCTACATGCCGATTCGCCAACTCCAAGGGCTGGCAGAACCGAACTGGAGTGCCATGATTACTCAACCTACAACAGAGGTATTTGCAGCACGTAGAGGGCTGCTGTTGACCTTTGCCAGCGGGACTGGGGTGGCAGTATTGTTGGTAAGTGCGATCGCGGCTTTTTTGGTTAATCGCGCTCTGCGTCCCCTAATAGGCGCATCTGTGGCAGTGCAAAAACTTGGTCAAGGGCGACTAGACACCCGTATTCCTGTAGAGGGGAAAGACGAACTAGCTGTCTTGGGTTCTAACATTAATCAGATGGCAGTCCAACTTCAAACCCTACTCCAGGAGCAAGAAAATCTTGCCGAGCGAACCCAGCTATTTACAGATGTTACCCTCCGCATTCGGCGTTCTCTAAACTTAGAAGATATCCTTAAAACTTCAGTTAAAGAGGTCCGAAAAGTATTACATACAGATCGAGTAGTTATCTATGGCTTCAACTCAGATCTTAGTGGAACTGTTGTAGCAGAATCTGTTGCTTCGGGTTGGACTCAAGCCCTAGCAGAAACAATAGATGACCCCTGTTTTAAAGAACACCATATCCAGATGTACAAAACAGGTCGTGTCCGAGCGATCGACAATATCTATCAAGCAGAGCTTACAGATTGTCACATCAAAACATTAGAACGATTTGAAGTCAAAGCAAATTTGGTTGCGCCGATCTTGAAAGACAACCAACTGCTCGGTTTATTGATTGCTCATCATTGTTCAGAAACGCGTGCTTGGCAGCAGTCTGAAATTGATTTATTCACACAATTAGCAACTCAAATTGGGTTTGCAATAGACCAGGGAAATCTCTTAGAGCAAATAGAAAAATCCCGTCGCAAAGCTGAAGCAATTTCTCAACAGCAACGTCACCAAAAAGAAGCATTGCAGCATCAATTGCTGGAATTGCTTAATGAGGTTGAAGAGGCAGCTAGAGGTAATTTAACTGTTCGGGCTGAAGTTACAGCAGGTGAAATTGGAACAGTAGCTGACTTTTTTAATTCCATTATTGAGAGCTTGGGACAACTTGTGACTCAGGTGAAAAAAACTGCTGCCCAAGTTAATGTTTCAGTCAGTAAAAATGCAGGTGCTGTGCGCCACCTTGCTGATGAAGCACTCAACCAATCAGAAGAGATTACCCACACCCTTGATTCTGTTGAGCAGATGGCAGTTTCGATTCAAGAAGTGGCAGATAGTGCCCATCAAGCAGCAGAAGTAGCTCGAACCGCCTCTAACACTGCTCAAGCTGGAGGGGTGGCAATGGATCGTACAGTCCAAAGTATCTTAAATTTACGGGAGACGGTTGCCGAAACAGCTAATAAGGTGAAGCGTCTTAGTGAATCTTCCCAACAAATTTCCAAGGTTGTTTCATTAATTCACCAAATAGCTCTGCAAACAAACGTCTTAGCAATTAACGCTAGCATTGAAGCGACTCGTGCAGGTGTTGAAGGTCAAGGATTTGCAGTAGTTGCTGAGGAAGTTGGTGGATTGGCAGCTAAATCCGCCGCAGCAACTCAAGAAATTGCCCAAATTGTGGAAAGCATCCAACGAGAAATAAGCTTTGTGGTTAAGGCAATGGAATTAGGAACTACCCAGGTAATCGAAGGAGCTGATCTTGTTGAAGATACTAAGCAGAGCCTAGAGCAGATTGTAGATGTATCTCGTGAAATTGACTATTTAGTGCAGTCAATTTCGAGTGCTACAGTGTCTCAAGCTCAGACTTCTCAAGCAGTCACTCATTTAATGCAAGAAATTGCCAAGGCATCTTTACGCACTTCTGATTCTTCTCGTCAAGTTTCTAGTTCTTTACAACAAACTGTAGCGGTAGCTCAGCAGTTGCAAGCGTCCGTTGGGGCGTTCAAAGTTGCTGAGTCGGGTCAACTACTCCCATAATTAAAGCTAGTGGTATTACCCCTGAATTTTATTTGTTCTAAGCGCTAACCTGCTTAGAAAAGACTTCATGGCAAATTATCTACCTATCCCAACACTTCAGCTGTAAGTCTTATTAGCAGCCAATTAATTTTATAGCAATTTTTATAAAGTCATGGTACAGGACAAAGAACTTGAAATCCGGCTCCAGTTTCTAGAGGAAGCGACTGAGTATCTAAACACGATTGAATCTGGAATGCTAGGATTAGCCAGCGCTCAAGCAGATAACCAACGCACGGATGCTGTATTACGAGCAACTCATTCAATTAAAGGTGGCGCAGCAATGATGGGTTTCCAGACTTTGAGTCATTTGGCTCATCGTCTGGAAGATTTTTTCAAAGTCTTAAAAACGCATAAACCCTTAATAGATGATCAACTAGAAGGTTTACTGCTAACTGGGGTTTCTCGTCTACGTCAAGTAATTGCCCTGAATCACCAGGGGACAGTTGTTGATGAGCAATGGTTAGATACTTATATCAATCCAATCTTTGAGCAGCTGCATCAGCGTCTTGGCGATCCTACGCCTGGGGACACAACCCTGGGATTTGCAGAAGCACCAGACATGGTGTCCTTAATTTTTGAATCTGAAGTAGAAGAATATTTGCAACGGCTGGAATCTATTTTAGTAGACCCGGAACCGCATTTGTTGGCCGAGATTTCAACTATAGCGCAGGATTTAGGTGGCTTAGGGGAAATGCTAGAACTAGATGCTTTTAAAAGCCTGTGTGAATCAATTACTCAACACCTGGAAGCTAATCCTGAGCAGGTTGAAAAAATTGCTCGGATTGCTTTACAAGAATGGCGGCGATCGCAGGCTGCATTATTAATTGGTCAAGTTGATACACTTCCGTTTCAAATAAATTTAGATCAAGGTGTTGAAGTACCTACTAACTCGGTAACAAAAACAGAAGACGCAAGGTTAGAAATACTCGCTCAGATGTTAAAAGCAGATATTGACATTCCTGACCTGCATCAACCACAGTTACCAATTGCTGAATATAAAAATGATATTCAAACTTCAGATACGCATGTCCATCTTTCCGTTCCAGTAGAACTGAAGTCAGTCGCTCCATCTCCCAATATTAAAGACACTCAGGAAAATACAGTTCGTGTTTCGGTTAAGCTGCTCGATCAACTCAATGATTTATTTGGAGAATTAACTATTGAGCGCAATGGTCTAAATTTATATCTGGAACGTTTACGCAACTTAGTTACAAATCTCAGCCATCGGGTTCGGGCGCTAAGAGGTCTGGATACTGCTCGGCAAACGAGTCAAAACAAAATTGCTATCCAAGAAGTTGTAGTTCCATTTATTCTGCCGTTACTACAAGAAACTGAATCTGACGAAAATATTGGTTCTGAGTCAGATGAAGGTAACAATTTTGATGGATTGGATCGGAACAGCAACCCTCACCAGCTATCTAAGGATGTGATGGAAGATATCATTCGGATTCAAGAAGTCACGGATGATATTGACCTGAGCCTTGAAGATACCGCTCAAACTGTTACTGAACTAAATCGAACTGCTAAACAGTTACAAACAAGCTTAACTCAGGTGCGGATGAGACCTTTGTCGGATTTAGTAGGAAGATTTCCCATATTTTTGCGAGAACTTTGTTTACAGTACGGCAAAAATGTGGAATTAAAAATTCATGGAGGTGGAACGTTAATTGAGCGCACCATCTTAGAAGCCTTGAACGATCCTTTGATGCACCTGCTACGCAATGCCTTCGATCATGGCATTGAAGATCCACAGGTTCGCTTAGCTTGTGGTAAACCCCAACAAGGTGTAATTGAAATTAGCGCCGCTCATCGGGGTACTCAGACGCTAATTACGATCCGTGATGATGGTGGTGGAATTAATTTGGATAAAATTCGTCAAGAGGCGACTCAGTTGGGTCTTGACTCAAGTATAACCGCCACTAGCGATACAGAACTTCTAAACCTGATTTTTGAGCCAGGTTTTAGCACCGCAGGTGAGGTTACTGATTTATCTGGTCGAGGTGTGGGATTAGATGTTGTTCGTACCAACATTAGAGAAATTCGTGGCGACATTAAAGTTGATACACAGCTAGGGGTAGGAACAACCTTTACTCTCAGTGTTCCTTTGACTCTTTCAGTTGCACGAGTATTGATTGTAGAAAGCAGTGGGATGTTATTGGCATTTCCTAGTGATGCGATCGCCGAAATGCTCTTACTAAATCCAGCGCAAATATCTACAATTGGGGGCAACGAAGTCTACAGTTGGGAAGGGTACATGATGCCCTTGATTCGCCTTGGCAATTGGCTACAGGTTCGTTCACATAAAAAAGTTGATTCATCAGCCATACCGCTGATGAATGCTCCAACTGTGTTGAAGATTGCTGAAGGCAATGAGTTGGTAGGAATCCAAGTAGATCGCTGCTGGGGTGAACAGGAAGTTGCCATCCGCCAAGTTGAAGGAGCAATGAATCAAGGGGAGTCCGGAGGTATTGCCATGCCTCCTGGCTTTTCTGGCTGTGCAATTCTAGGAGATGGTCGAGTTGTGCCGCTGGTAAATGTTCTAGGGTTGCTGGAATGGATTGCTACTACATCCAGACGGGAGCAAGACAATAAACCTTTAACGACTACAGCATACCAACACTCTAAAGACACTATTTTAGTAATAGACGACTCGATTAATGTGCGCCGCTTTTTATTGTTGACTCTAGAAAAAGCCGGATATCGGGTAGAACAAGCTCAAAATGGTGCAGAGGGAATCGAAAAACTTTTAAGTGGATTGCCAATCAAAGCTGTAATTTGTGATGTTGATATGCCTGTCCTTGATGGTTATGGCTTGTTAGCTCGTGCCAAAGCGAACCCTGCTTGCAAACATTTACCGATTGTGATGCTTACTTCCCGTAGTGGGGATAAAGATCGCCAAATAGCAATGAATTTAGGTGCGATCGCCTATTTTACTAAGCCTTACAATGAGCAGGAATTAGTTCAAACTCTCAAGCAATTGCTGCAAAGCTAATTCAAATAGCAGGCTCTAGGCGATCGCTGTTGCTGAGGAAGGCGATCGCCTTAGATCATTACTTACTTGGCACTTGGAGATAAAATTAGTGGTTCAAGTGCAGCGTTGAAGAAGTAAACCCGCTCACAATATATTGACTGACTAGAACAGACAGCTTCTAGAGTGACATTGGTTGCTTTGCTAACATCCAGTGACAAAGACTCTTGCTGTGTTGGAGCAATAGTCCGAGACTCAGCCTGCTGTCCATCTAAATAAACATTCACAATAACCGGAGGACTCGTTGTGTTGTTGTCACGCATGCCAAAGCCTAGCTGAAGCGTTTGAAACAACGGTTGAGAATCAACCTGCCTAATCTTACAAGTTATTGATGCAGCGCGATTACCGGAACCTAAATAAAAACGACTTGTATATACTGCTTTGCCTATAGAAACATCAAGAGTTTTTTGGCGCGCATTGCCAAGTCCACTATCAACACATTTAGCTCTAAGTAAGAAAGTAGGGCGCTGTGCTGCCTGTACGACTTGTCCACTCTGAGCTAAGGCAAACGACAGCATTGCACCAGCGATAACTCTATTGATTAATTTGGTTTTTTGCATTGGGAGTTGAAATTGTACTGTTAAGGTGACAGGTAGTCAACCTACACAATGATATCCAATCGCCCGTCTTTGTTTTTCCTTGACTGAGCGAACCCTCACGGAGCTTGTCCGCCAGCTGCATCTTAATAGCAGCATCACCACTACTTATCTTGTTAGCGCGATCGCACCAGTTTATTCAAACTCTACTTGCCCAGGCAAATCTAAAGCAATTAGTAACGCCCGCTCTAGCTGAGCCAAGGATGCTAATGATAGCATCCCACGCAGACCTAAAAAACGACTTTTAGCTAGAGTCCGGACTTGCTCCCCCATCGCTAACGAGTCTTGATTTAGTCCACCATCAGTTGTTCTTAATAGTACCTGACTGGGATATATACGCTTTCCGGGGCGATAAGTCGTACAGGGAACTGCCAATACAACTCGACTTGTTGCATTGATGGCATCACGACTGACAATAATTACAGGTCTAATTCCTGCCTGCTCAGAGCCTTCAGTTGGATCGAGACGAGCATCATAGACTTCCCCTCGCCTCACGGCTGAGATTCACCTATCTGAAACGCTTCCCAATCAGCTGTAGCAAATTCATTACTCATCATTATAACTTCTGCCTGATACTCAGCATCATCAGCCATTGCTGCAAAAGCCACGTCAATCTCAGCCCGTTTTTGAGCCGTTAATTCACGACGCAGGGCAAGGGCAACAAACTCATTTCGGCTGCGAGCTTTTCCTTCCCGCACAGCGCGATCAGTTGCTTCTAGAAGCTCAATTGGTAAAGTCAATGTTGTACGGACATTGTGATTTTCCATCCAGGCATTTTTAGCTGATGATTAACTTGATGTCTATTATGACATCAGTTACAGTTTCCAACCTATTACTCTCTCCATCAACATTTGTTGACTTGCTTGAATTTGGCTCTAACCCAAGTGCTACAATCTTCAACCAAGCTAGGGGTGCCTGAAACAACCAGGCTGAGATAGTCCCTTAGAACCTGAGACTGGGTAATACCAGCGGAGGGAAGCTGTTTATTTGAGGAATTTAATAATGCGGACAGAATGGATCGCCAAGCGTCACGGACAGAGCAATGTGTCTCAAATGCACTACGCCCGTCAGGGTGTCATCACTGAAGAAATGCACTATGTGCAAGAGCGGGAAAATCTTCCAGTTGAGCTAATTAGAGCAGAAGTGGCGCGGGGGCGGATGATTATTCCTGCTAATATCAATCACACCAACTTAGAGCCGATGTGCATTGGTATTGCCTCAAAATGTAAGGTAAATGCCAACATCGGAGCGAGCCCCAACTCTTCAAATCTTGATGAAGAAGTTGACAAGCTGAAGCTAGCGGTTAAATATGGTGCTGACACTGTAATGGACTTGTCTACTGGCGGTGGCAATTTGGATCAGATTCGCACTGCCATTATTAACGCTTCACCTGTACCGATTGGAACTGTGCCAGTCTACCAAGCATTAGAAAGTGTCCACGGCACAATTGAAAAGCTCACACCAGATGACTTTCTCCATATAATTGAGAAACATGCTCAGCAAGGAGTAGACTACCAGACGATCCATGCTGGAATCTTAATTGAGCATTTGCCTTTAGTAAGAGATCGCATTACTGGGATTGTCTCTCGCGGTGGCGGCATTCTTGCCCGCTGGATGCTGCATCACCACAAACAAAACCCCCTCTACACTCACTTCAAAGAC
>JBGTCQ010000204.1:0-31957 GCA_041748755.1 Chroococcidiopsidaceae cyanobacterium
AGTTCGACTTTATCCAATTAGGCGGCATAGCACAGTAGGTCAGTCCAACACTCCAACAGCGCCTGCGGCACTTTCACCATTTCGGTTGCACTAGTAGATGTCTGAAAAAGTCGGTGCTTCCAAAGTAGGCAGCGCACCAATGCCAGCGCATCCACAAACGTCGGCAGCGGTTTGACATACCAGGTTGTTTGCTGCAATGGCAGGTCGGGCTGAAGGGGATGCGCCATCAGTGTGACCAGTGAGAATAGCCCCAGCAAAGCCGGAGTCGTTCGTAGGAGCGCCAAGTTAGACCACTGGCGTTGCGTTTCCACGCCCAGATGAGCGCGGACTTCCTCAAAGGTGACTTCCACCTGCCAACGTTGGCGAAACCAATGCAGAATTTGCTCAGGGGTGGCACCGAGATCGGTGCATAGAAACGCTTGCGGCTCAAACTTACCTTGTGGGTCTTTGACGAGTACCCAGCGAATTGGCACAGGCGGCAGTCCGGTGTGATACCAAACGGCGGTTTGAGAAGTCAACTCGACTGTGTAGTCGTGCCCGCCATACCAGCGCTCCATCGTCACAGATTGCCAACTGGTTGCAGCACCATCAAGCAAAGCTTTAAGAGTGGGCAGGCGTTTACCGACTTTGCGCGGTCGTCCCATCTGCTTGGCTTGGCGCGGAGGCGCAGGCTGATAAAGCGCGGCATCGAGTCGTAGGCGCGTCACCAGATGGATAGGCACGGGCAACTCAAGCGCCGCATTCAACAACTCCAAGGCGGCAAAGCTGCTATCGGCAACGACAACAATTGAGCGCTCTGGCAACCACCGTCGCACCTGGGCAATCATCTGGCGTGCCCAATCGGTGAGCTTCTTGTGACGGCGGTTGTGCGTTTGGTTATAGCGTTCCGATGGGGCTAAAACCGTGAAGAATGGCAGTGCCCAGACCCGCTGCGCCCACGGAATCTCCACCAGCAGCATCAGGCTTAGCCATCGCAGACCACTGACCTTGACAAAATGACTCTCGGAAGAGCGCACTGGATCACGGTAGATGCCTTTGGCAGCAATGTGTTTGCCTTTACGTCGCTCGATGGTGTCATCAATGCCCATCACCAACACTCCAGTCGGAGCGAATACGGCGGTAAGTTGATTGAGCAGGATTTGGCTGGC
The DNA here is from genome assembly GCA_041748755.1 of Chroococcidiopsidaceae cyanobacterium. Taxonomy (GTDB): domain Bacteria; phylum Cyanobacteriota; class Cyanobacteriia; order Cyanobacteriales; family Chroococcidiopsidaceae; genus JAHHHE01. The sequence continues at coordinate 1,149 of JBGTCQ010000204.1, forward strand.
CTTGCGGCTTGACCAAACTGCCCGATTAAGCACCCGATGATAGTTCTGGAAGTGTCTTTCCTGGCTCAGTCCCATCACTCGCAATCCTGCACTCACCGTGCGTTTGCCGGGAGCCAAAATTGCACCCGCTATCAAGACCAGCGCCGAGTGCCAAGTGCGTTTGGAGAACAGCGAGGCAAACGGGAGGATGAAGCTGATAAATTCAAGCGGCAGCCGATTCATGGCCTCACAGTCGCAACACTCCCTCTATCCTGACCGCTGCCCTTCTTTGGCGTGCAAATGGATAAAGTCGAAATTAGAGGATGTCTGAAAAGCCTTTATTGCTACCTCTTGAGAATCGAAGTTCAACGAAAGAATCAGATTTGCAGCTCTCTAACCAGTCGCTATTAGATCATCTGGGAGTGCCTAGAGATACTTCTCAGACATCCTCTCAGTCCCCTTGAGCTTTCTTTCTAAGACAGAAAAGGGTTATAAATATTTTCACAAAAAGCCTATTGAGCCTCTCTTAGATTTGTTAGTTAATCAGTGTTGCAAATCTAGTTATCTAATTTTTCCGTTTTTGTTGCTAAATTTAGGCTGTTATGTTATTTTTTAGCTATTCAAATGCACAGTTTCCTCATATACTTGCCTTAGATGGTAGTAGAATTTGATACAGCATCATTGATAATCCTATATGTTTATAAGATATTTAAACTCTAATCGTTGTTTAGATGAATTGCAAATGTAAATTAGTTTGTTTTACATCTTGCGCTTCTACCCACGAAACAGAAATTGTGGCGATACAAACCAAGTCTACCTAGTTGAAATAAGTCCAAATTAAAATTTTTCAAACCTGTATGTAAGTTTTGTTTGTACAGTCTCAAATTTTAGTTAAGGGTATACCAGATGCAAGATGTTGGCTTACGACAACAGATTCGAGACAAAAGGGAGAAATTATGAAAATCAACATATTTATCAAGTCTTTTGCAAAAAAAATAATTAAAATTCAAATACTAAACACATTGTTGAGAAAATTATTAAATTCAAGCTATATTTATTCAATAGTACCTAAAACAATTATAGAAAGAATCCCTGTTTCAGGAATAGTATGTGTAAAAACACCCAACTCAAAGGAAGTCTACTTCAAAGTAGACGGGAACGATACAATAGCAAATCGCTTGTATTGGAAGGGAATAGATGGATTTGAAGTTGAGACAATTTTACTTTATATAAAATTATTAAAGTTTGCAGATACTGTTTTGGATATTGGTGCCAACACAGGGATTTACGCTCTAATTGCAGCAATCGATAATCCTGTCCGAAAAGTTTATGCCTTTGAGCCAGTACCTAGAGTTTTGGAACATTTAAAGAGGAATGTTAAACTCAATAATGTAGATAATTTACAAATTAATTCTATTGCTATTAGTAATATGATGGTGAGATCACATTGTATATTCCTTCGGTGAACATTCCTAAAACTTCTTCGACAGCAAAGGGATTTAGAGAAGCTAATGAAGCAATTTCTGTTCAAGCTTTAAGTATAGATTCTTTTGTTGATATAAATAATATATCAAAGGTTGATCTTCTAAAAATAGACACTGAGACGACGGAACACCTAGTTTTGCAGGGAGCAAAGAATGTTTTACAGAGAGATGAGCCTATAATAATTTGTGAGGTTTTAAAGGGGGAAATAGAGGAGTTTTTGCACTCTATTTTAGATGAAACGGAGTACAAGTATTTTTTAATATCAAGCGAAGGTTTAATTGAGAAAGAAAAAATTAGAGGCGACGAAACATATACAGACAAAAATTACCTTTTCATTACGAAAAGGAAAATGCAGGAAATAATGAATCTCTCATCCACTGATGTAGAGGATTCCATTTTTGTCAAAACATAAAATTGACATTCTAGTATTTGAGGGTTAAAATTTATATATACTGTATAGCTACATATTAAACTGATAAGCTAAATCCATTTAGCTAGCAAATTCTTCAAGTCGAGAAACACTTTGTCCTTGCAAGTCCATAACATAAGCTAAAGCATCTCCAGTTTAATACTTAATAATCATAGTGAGAATCAAGTGAATTCGACTTAATAACTAGGCTTATTTTGCTGAAATTTAATAGAGGATATAGATGGAAATCTTGCCCCCCAATGAACATTATTATTGCATATTTTTTGAGTTTGATTTTTTAAAAAATACCTTTAGCAATAAAATAAAAATTAAAGTAGTATAGTCGGTTTTTGTCTTTTAAGTTTAAACAAAGTTCTCAAACGTTCAAAAGATGAAGTCAACACCTCAATATCAAAAAGAAAGTGATAACTTAAAACACAAATTAAAAGTACACTTAGTTGCTAAAAACATTAATATTTACAATTCCATTTTTTTCGTTTTTATCTCTGGATTATGTGCAGGAGCGAAGAGGTAGTTAAGCTGTATGACAATGCCGAACTTTCTTATCATAGGTGCACAGAAAGCTGGAACAACAGCCCTTTACTACTATTTAAGGCAGCACCCACAGATATATATGAGTCGGGAAAAGGAAGCACACTTTTTTTCACACGAGAATGAAGAGTTGAACTTCTCTGGATCGAGGCGCAACTTAACCATTCCAATAACTGGTATTGAAGACTATCGTAAATTGTTCCAAGAGGTTTCAAGTGAAATAGCTATTGGTGAAGCATCCCCTTCGTATATATATATTCCTAAAGCTCTTGAACGTATACAGTACTATATACCTGACACAAAACTTATTGCTATCCTTCGTAACCCAACTGATAGGGCATATTCAAATTTTTTACACTGTGTTCGAAATGGCTGTGAGCCACTAACCAATTTTAAGCAAGCGATCCAAGCAGAGAAGGCACGTATTGGCGATCCAAGGTTGCATTATATACAAAAAGGATTTTACTATATCCAGTTAAAGCGATTCTTTGACAGGTTTGAACGCAAGCAAATCAAAGTTTATCTTTACGAAGATTTACAAAATAATCCCGTTAGTGTACTTCAGGACATATTTCAGTTTCTTGGTGTAGATAATGAGTTTCTACCAGATGTGTCTAGCAAGTATAATGTATCGGGCATTCCTAAGAATAAGACATTGCAGGTTTTAATGACAGGACTAACTCCAATTAGCACTCGTCTCAAGCCGTTCTTACCAGCTAAGCTGCGCCAGTCTATTAGGGAGCGGATCCTCATGAAGCCAGAGCTTGTATTAGAGGTACGGAGGCAGTTAATCCAGGTATATCAAGAGGACATCTTAAAGTTACAAAACATTATCCAACGAGACCTATCAAAATGGCTAGCGTAACAATAGAGTAGTCCTTATACATTGCAAAAGCAAGTTTAAGTAGCATGCTTTCTACTTTAACAAGTGTAGGAGGGTGAATATTGAAAATTAGCGTGGACTAGCGTAGATAAGCTCAAGGAGACGTTATAAACATAGGCAAGAAGATAACTAACTGTATGACAATGCCTAACTTTCTTATAATAGGTGCAGCAAAAGCTGGAACAACCGCACTCTATAGCTATTTAAAGCAGCATCCGCAAATTTACATGAGTCCCGAAAAGGAACCACACTTTTTTGCCTTCGAGGGTGAGAAGCTGAATTTTGGTGGTACGGCGGGTGATCAAGAATGGTTAAACTGTACTGCAATCACTGATCTTGAAACCTACCGTAAGCAGTTCCAACGGGTCTCTAAACAAATAGCTATCGGTGAGGCGTCTGCCTTATACCTCTACATTCCAAAAGCGGCTGAGCGTATAAAACGTTATGTACCTGAAGCCAAGCTGATCACCATACTTCGCAACCCCGTTGAAAGGGCATACTCGGCATTTTTATTCCAGCTCCGAGATGGTCTTGAACCGATTACTGATTTTGCTCAAGCGCTGCAAGAAGAAAAAATACGTATAAATAGGAACTGGGTACCCATTTACTACTATCAGCAAATGGGGTTTTACTATAATCAGGTGAAGCGCTACTTCGACATGTTTAGTCGAGATCAAATCAGAGTCTATCTTTATGAAGATCTTAGCAGTAATCCCATGAGCATACTGCAAAATACCTTTCGATTCCTAGGTGTAGATCAGACATTTGTTCCTGACGTGTCCTTGAGGCACAATGTGTCAGGTATTCCTAAAAACAAGACCCTAAGTACATTTCTAGTAAAGCCGCATCCGATTAAATCTATCCTTAAGCCGTTCTTGCCTGAAGGCTTGCGGCGAACCTTGATCGTTAGCCTGAAGAACCGACGAAGTTTGGACAAGCCGCCGCCACTTCCAATCGAGCTTCGCAAACAACTAATTGAAGTGTATCGGGAAGATATTTTAAAGCTACAAGATATTATTCAGCGTGATCTCTCCAGATGGCTGGAATAATTATAAAATTAGATTGTTTAGCTGAACTTATTTGTAGTTGAGGATAATGCAGGTCTTTTCCATTAAAAGTAGGTTTAAGTAGCCTTTAGACTCCTTTAATAATCTAGAGGAGTACACATTGAAGACTTTATTGGGTAAGTTTGCAGGGATATTAGAGAGGGAGTTTTTTGTTTTTACATATACGCTGTTTGGCTGGACATTTATGTAAGTATCCTCTATTTAGTTGCTGTAAGGTGGAAACGATTTATTCCTGTTATGACCGCAGACAAACTACTGTTACTCTTACATAAAGCAAATATACATACCAAGTCTGCTGTAATCATTTACTTAAATCTGCTTCACACAAATTTAATTAAGAAGATAACTGACTATATGACAATGCCCAACTTTCTAGTTATTGGCGCGGCAAAAGCCGGAACAACCGCGCTTTATCATTATTTGAAGCAACACCCAGAAATTTATATGGCTCCTCAAAAAGAACCAAAATTCTTTGCCCTCGAAGGTGAGAAGCTGAACTTTCGTGGACCAGGCGATCAAGATAATATAAATAAGAATACAATTACTGACATTGAATCTTACCGTGAACTATTCCGAGGTGCGTTGAAACAGAAGGCGATCGGTGAGGCATCCCCTTTGTATCTCTACAGCCCAAAAGCTCCTGAGCGTATACAACACTACATACCTGATGTCAAGCTGATTGCTATACTTCGCGACCCAGTTGAGAGGGCATACTCAGGCTATCTGATGCACGTTAGTGAAGGTCGGGAGACAGCTAGTGATTTTGCTGAGGCGCTTCGAGAAGAGCAAATGCGGATTCACAACAACTGGGGGTGGGGGCATTATGTAAGCGTAGGGTTCTACCATAGTCAGCTAAAACGCTATTTTGACAACTTTAACCATCATCATATAAGAGTCTATCTTTACGAGGACTTAAAGACCAATCCTATTAGCTTACTTCAAGATGTTTTCCATTTTCTTAATGTAGAGGAGTCATTTGTGCCTGATATTTCCATCAAACACAACATAACTGGCATACCCAAAAACAACATTTTGCAGGTATTAATACAAAGTTTGAAACCGTTAAACCCTGTTCTTAAGCTAGTCCTTCCAGCTAATTTACGCCAGAATATCAAAACCCAAATTCTTGTTAAGCCGCAGCTTCCACAAAAGGTACGAAAACAATTAATTGAAGTATACCGAGAAGATATTTTGAAGCTCCAAGAACTTATACAGCGAGATCTCTCGAAATGGCTGGAATGATGGAAGTAGATTAGTTAGTTGAACTTAGTTGTCAGCAATACTGTATTTCTCTCCTATTCTAAGTTGTTGAATACATGAAAAGATTGAATAGTATTGAACGCTTTGATAGCATTTCTACGTGAATTTTACTTTCTACAAAACCTAACTTCTGCTATAAATTAAAGTATTCAAATAATCAACTAGCGAGGCATTTATGAGTACGACTGTAATAGGAGGCGAAAGGGATGAATCAAGAATGACTAGTAAACCTGCTGTAATTATTTACAGAGATTGGGTGCTTCCAGCCTCCGAAACTTTTGTGCTAGGGCAGGCAGAAGCTTTACAGCATTTTACTCCATATTACGTGGGTTCACGTCTCAGAGAAGGCTTGCTTACTCCTGAGGAGCGAACTCTAGTAGTCAACCGAGGCGGACTGGTAGGCTGGGCGCGGGAAGTCCCATACAAGCTTGCAGGATTTGCCCCTAATTTTTTCCAGAGCTTACAGAAGTTAAAACCTGTGCTAATTCATGCCCACTTTGGAGTAAGCGGCACACTAGCTCTGCCACTCAAGCGGCTGTTAAAGGTTCCCATGCTGGTCACTTACCATGGCTTTGAGGAGTTGGTCACAGACGAGTTCGCTAGGCAGTCATTTTTTAGCCATCGGGTCTACCTTCGCAATAGGGAAGTACTTAAGCATGAAGCCGAGCTTTTTATTGCTGTTTCCAATTACTGTAAAGAAAACCTTTTGAAGCAAGGTTTTCCGGCGGATAAGATTGTCGTACATTACATCGGCATAGATACAGATGCCTTTCAGCCGAATCCGGCTGTACCGCGAGAACAAATAGTGCTGTTTGTAGCGCGGTTGGTGGAGAAAAAAGGGTGTGAGTACCTCATTCGGGCTATGGGCAAGGTACAGGCAGTAAGACCAGACGTAGAGCTAGTGATAATTGGAGATGGAGAACTCCGCCCCTCTCTTGAGCGGCTAGCTAAAGAAAAGCTTCAGCGCTACCGGTTCCTTGGGTTGCAACCTCCAGAAAGTGTGCAGGCATGGATGAACCGAGCCAAGGTCTTTAGTGTTCCAAGTATCACTGCTAAGTCAGGTGAAGCCGAAGGGTTTGGTATGGTTTTTGCTGAGGCACAGGCGATGGGTCTACCAGTGGTAAGCTTTGCTAGTGGTGCAATTACGGAATCAGTTGCGCACGGTGAGGTGGGATTTTTAGCAGCCGAAGGCGACTGGGAAGAGTTGGCTAAGCACATTCTGTTGCTACTTGAGGAAGATACCCTATGGCATCGCTTTAGTAAGGCCGGGCAAAGCCGTGTGCGCACTTTGTTTAACTTGCAGAAACAAACTGCTGTATTAGAAGAGGTTTATCAACAAGTTCTTAAAGACTTCCAAACTAAAACAGCATAAAATTTCCGCTGGGAGCTAGGTTAATTCAAAATCTTTTGAGATTGTGTCCGAGAAATTTTAGTTATAAAAGGCTGGTGAATGAAAATTTTGAGCTATGGAAAATTTAGATGTTTTTTGAGCTAGATATATCTAAATTTGTTAATGAAAAAAGTCAGTTGGTCAAACCACTATAAAGCATTTTGTTGATTACACTGTTGCTACAAAAGCAATGTTCGCCAACTTGAGATGCTCTTAACTAGATAATTAGTGATTATTAAAAGACTTAGTATTCAAAATGAAAAAGCGACTTGGTTTTATTTCTGCAGCACCGCGAATTTCTACTCGTCCTGACACAGAGGTCACTGGAAATCGAACCCGAGTGTTGGGATTAATTAGGGGTTTTGAAGCACTTAATTGGGAAGTTAAGCCATTTATTATAGGAGACCGAGTACCGCAAAAGTTAATGTTAAAAGCCTCGGAAAAGGCTATAAATGGTAAGTTTTTTCGCACGCTAGCGGCAGACTTAGTACGCCTGGTTTTAGGTACTGTGAATACGCAGAGAAGCTGGCAGGAATTGGGTGGCCAAGTAGACTGGGCCTTTGAGTTCGCTGCCACCCTTCAATCCTTGGGATGGAGTTTCAAACGACACGGTGTACCGTGGATAGTTCATACAGAAGCTCTACTCTTTCACGAGGCTAAGACTGAGCGAAAAAGCATTGTGCTCAGCGGACTTGCGCGATCGCTGGAGCTGCGGGCTTATAGAGAATGTGATGCCTTGGTTTGTGTGAGCGAAACCCTCAAGGAACTCGTAGTTCGGGAATCTGGTGTTTTACCTAAAAAAATAGTAGTAGTACCTAATGGAGTAGACACCGATCTCTTTAATCCAGAACGGCATGAGCCCAAACGCCTGTTCGTGGGCTTTACAGTAGGGTTTGTGGGTGGTTTGTATAATTGGCAAGCGTTGGATTTATTGCTTGAAGTCATCCATGATCTGCGGGCGGAGGGCATGGATTTGTCGCTGGTTATAGTAGGGGACGGCATCATGTACGAAATCTGGCAAACTCAAGCGCAGAGCCTTGGTATTGCTTCTAACGTGATATTTGTGGGTCGGGTGCCGTGGGCAGAAGTGCCTGAGTACATTGCTGGATTTGACGTGTGTTACACTGGGCAAGTTGAGCTGCAAGTAGGAAAGATGTACCACTCACCTCTAAAGCTCTACGAATATATGGCAATGGCTAAACCAGTGATAGCCTCAGCATTTGAAGATGCTCAACGGATGCTCCAACAGGAAGAAATGGGATTTTTGTTCGAGCCGGGGAACAAGGAAGACCTTAAGCGTGCGCTCACCCGTGCTTACCAACTGAAAGAGCAGTTACCAGTCATGGGTCAGCATGCGCGCGAGGTAGTCGTAGCACATCACAGCTGGGTTGCGCGGGTAAAAAATATGATTGAAGGTCTTGAACAAATACTTGAGGATAAGTAGCAAAAGTTTAGCAAGCTTTAGGAATTAGCGTAAAGCTGGGACACCTAAAAGCAACAGAAGACATCAATAAACACCTAGGAAAACTTTCGTAAAGTCTCAAGTTACAGGTTAAGTAAAAGCACTTTGTTTCTTTTGCTAGTACAGACTTAATAAATCTATAAAAAGTTTCGATATCACAAAACCTAGAAAATTGTCTAACTTTCTAGGTTTGATGTACACCTTGAGTATATCTTATGAGAATAAATATTGGTGGTGTTGAAGTTGATGAATGTAATTTTGATCAGGTTATTGAAGCAACTACACATCATGTACTTACATCCACAACACCAAAATACATAGTAACGCCCAACGCACACCATATTCTATTACTACAGAAGGATGCCCATTTTCGTGAAATTTATGAAAATGCTTTTTTGGTTGTGCCAGATGGTGTTCCACTTGTATGGGCATCCAAGTTTTTAGGTGGATCAATATTACCTGAGCGCGTCAATGGAACAGATCTGTTTGAACGGTTATGTGAAGTTGCTTCAGAAAAAAAACTAAGAGTCTTTCTTCTGGGAGGTCGTCCAGGAGCAGCAGACAGTGCGGCGCAGACTCTCCTACAAAAGCATTCTGGTCTTGATATTGTTGGTACCTATTGTCCACCATATGGATTTGAAGTAGACAAAGCAGAAATCACACTTATCAACGCAAGAATCAGAGCAGCAGCACCTCATATCCTGTTTGTAGGATTGGGTGCTCCAAAACAAGAGTATTGGATGTATGCTAACTACCAGGAGCTAGGGGTGCCAATTTCACTTGGTATAGGTGTTAGTTTTGAACTTGTTTCTGGTATGGTGCCGAGAGCACCATTATGGATGCAGAAACTAGGTCTGGAGTGGTTCTTTCGCTTGATTGCCGAACCAAATCGCCTCTGGAAGCGTTACATTATTGGCAACCCCTCGTTCTTGTGGCTGGTACTTAGGCAGCGCTTAGGGCTGTTACGCTCTGAGTAAAACTTAGCATAACGAACCAACAAAATATCATGCGTACCATGCGCTTTTTTAACTCATAATACAGGTAGAAATACTAATTTCAAAGTTTTAACAGCCTTAGAAATTGAACAATACTGAAACTGCTTTTAGGCGAATGGTTTAGACAGCGTTATCTAAATATCTAAAAATATTTTGTTATGTGAGAGCAATGACGAAGACAGTTTCTGTTACTGACTTGGGCGGCGTACCTTAAAAGACAATGAGAAAACTCAGTACGTTTGAACAACACACAAGTAGCTCTAAAGATTTACTACATATAAAGTAAAGTTAAGTTTGACTACAGTATTAGGTAACCAGAGGAGGAATAGAGAATGAGGGTCTTGCTTTCTGCCTATGCTTGTGACCCAGAACGCGGTTCAGAACCTGCCTTTGGCTGGAATTGGGCATGGCATCTTGCTGAGTTGGGTCACGAGGTTTGGGTACTAACTCGTCCGAATGGTCAAAAGGCAATTGAACAGGTGCTAGCATCTCAACCAATGCTTAACCTACATTTTGTATACTTTGAGCAATCTAGTTGGTCTCAGCGTTATTTCAAAGGTCGCTCAGTAGTGTTCACTCGATACTTTGAATGGCAAAAACAGGCATACAGTGTTGCCCTGCGCCTCGATAAGGAAGAGGAATTTGATCTTGTCCATCATGTGACTTTGGGTAGCATAACGGGCGGCACTTGGCTTTGGCGTTTGAACAAGCCCTTGATCTTTGGACCAGTTGGCGGAGGACATATAGCCCCACCAGCCTTTAAAAAATACTTTGGCAATCAGTGGGAATGGTTTACGGAAACAGTCCGATCTTTTGCAGTTCAACGGGTAGTACCATTTAACCCTTCCTCGCGTAGAACTGTAAGTAGGGCTGACTTAGTTCTCGTCACAAACAGTGAGACTTTTGACCTTGCACAGCAGTTAGGTGCGCGTCGTGTTGAATTTTTTTTCGATACCGGTTTGCCTCAAGACTACTTCCCTCAGGAGGTTCCAACTAGGTCAACTTCACAAGAGCTACGGGTACTTTGGGTTGGTAGTGTGAATCCAAGAAAAGCATTGCCTCTCAGTCTTGAGGCTCTTGGAAGGGTTAACCCTCTAATACCTTTTAGGTTGACTATCTTGGGCAGCGGTAGGCTGAGCAAGTACATATCTAGCTGGGTCAAAGAATTTGACATAGAAGGCAAGGTTGATTATCGTGGTCGTGTCCCTTGGGCAGAAGTCAAAAATGCATATTTAGACAGTGATGTCTTTCTTTTTACTAGCTTACGAGACTCTTTTGGTTCACAATTGCTTGAGGCAATGAGCCAAGGACTACCAGTAATTACCTTAGCTCATCAGGGAGCACAAGATTTTGTGCCTGCTGGTGCTGGCATTAAAGTTCCTGTGACAAATCCAACTGAAACGGTCAACGCTATAGCTCAGGCAGTTGAATATATGTTCAAGAATCCACAAGAACGTTTGGAAATGGGTAGAATTGGTTATGAGTTCGCCAAGGACCAAACCTGGAAGCAGAAAGCTTTAGAAATGAATAAATATTATGAGGAACTTGGACTTCGAAACACTAGGAGTGTATAGAACAAAAAAAGTAAGCATGCGAGTTCTAACTGAACTCAATGTTACTGTCTAGCTAAGTAAATAAAATACCCCGCTATTTATACGCTATTTCTACAACCACCCGATGAGTACTGATGGATAAGACATATGACTATAAAGACTTTTAATAAGGTAACCTTAGGAGCGTGGATTAAATAACTTCGGGGAATTCAACCAAAGGTGTTAGGAGGTGCAATACGAAAACTTATTAAGCCGTTCGGCAGTCGAAGTGGAAAAACTTTGTACATTTTTGGAAATAGATTACGACTGCTCAATGCATGAAAACTATCAGCGTTCAAATACTAATAAAAACCTCGTTTTAGAAAAACATAAACAAACAATTCACTCAAAAATAGAGGTTGGACTTGATTCAAAAAATACAGACAAGTATTTATCTAGTATGTCAAAAGTTGATCGATTTATCTTTGAATTGATAGCAGTGCCATATCTAGATAAGTATCAATACTCCATTGAGTTCCAGTTTTTATGGGCAGGATTTCTTATGCCATTAAGAGGTTTCGCCTATCTTTGCACCAGGCAGTTTAATAACTGGCGTTACCATAAACGTGAAATCCGAATGTACAATCAGAATTAATAGAAGGTTGACACTTCAAAAAAATGGCTCTCGCGTTCCTAACGGTAAAGTAAAAATTTGACGGCTACTTCCTTAGAGAACTTTATAATGATGCTTGAAATCTAGTAGGCAATAAATGTAGAAAAATTTGTTTAAAAAGCTTGTCATTGGTGAATGCGTTTTGGAAACCTCCACTAGTGTTGGCTCTTTAAAGTACACTTTAGGAGAAAATGGTACAACAGTTTGAGTTCTGCTACTTAACAACTCAATTGAAATGCAAATATTTAGCATGAGAAGTAATCAACTGCTCTTTTAATAAAGCTCCTATATGCTAATGTTTAACATGAATCCAGAAGGTCCAACTATAGGGCGATTCAGTTTTATTTGAAAGACCTGTAGTTCAGCTAATTCATAAGGCTTATCAAAATTTCAAGTTTTGAGCTGTGGCAGAATAGAGGCGGAGCTTTCCTTGCTCCGCAGTTTATAGAATTTCTTTAAAATAAGGCATTACACGTTTAAGACTACTGATAGTTGTATCACTTCAATTATATTAGGAAGATTCAGGATGAACAGCAGATCTAGCTGGCAGCAATTCAAGGTTCTTTTCTTGGTTGCAACAATCTTTGCGTTTTTTTTAGCTATTCCAGGGGTGACTTCTAAAGGTCTTTTGTTTGTGCAAAACCTCTTTGCACTTCCTCTAGCTGCGAACGATAAGGATTCTACTGACACTAGCACCATTAATGTTAAGGACACCAACTACCCAATTCCCAGTGGTGCTTATTTTGTGTCTCCAAATGGAAAGGACACTAATTCTGGTAAGAACCCAGCATCACCCTGGCCGATTGCAAAAGCCCTTAAATCAGCCCCAAGTGGAGCAACCATTGTCTTCCGCAGCGGCACATACCGCAAAAATACAGTTGGCATTAAAAAGAAACTGACATTGCAACCGTATCCACACGAAAAAGTCTTGTTTAAAGGCAGCGTTGTAGTTACGGACTGGGTAAAGGAAGGTAGTATCTGGCGTAAAGATAGCTGGAAATACTCATTTCCTGACAATGTGAACAGTAAAAATATTGACCCGAAGTACCCGCTGGCAGCGTACCGTGACATGGTCTATATTAATGGTGTCTCTCTCAAGCAAGTTGCAAGCATTACTGAGGTTGTACCCAGGACATTTTATGTAGACTCCACCAACAAGCGACTCTACATTGGTGACAATCCAGAGGGGAAAACTGTGGAGGCTACTGCTGAGAAGGAGGCCTTTGCCATACAGAAAGTCAACTCGTCTGATCCAGCTGGTACGGTCGTAAGGGGACTGGGGTTTGCACACTATGCCGACCAAGCAATCAGTATAGATGCAACTCGGGTGACACTTGAGCAAAATACCTTTGTTTGGAATGGGGTACAAGGGGTCAGACTCCGCGCGCAGAGTGGTGGTAAAAGTGGTGGCAGTGGTGGTAAAAGTGGTGGCAAAAGTGATAAGAAGGGTATCGCCTCTGATGTCATCGTGCGCGGCAATACCTTTAGTTACAATGGGCAGACTGGGCTTTGGGGAGGTGGAGCGCACCGGATGTTGCTTGAAGGGAATACAATCACTTATAACAATGTCGAGCACTATGCAAAAAAATGGGGTGCTGCGGGTATCAAATTCATTCGGACTGACGGGTTGATTTGGCGCAATAATATTGTTGAAAACAATTTCGCCACTGGAATGTGGATTGACGTATCAAGCTCTAACGCTACAGTTATCAATAATACTGTTCGCCATAACGAAGGCATTGGGATTCACTTTGAACTCTCGCACAAAGCAACCATTGCTTGCAATGTAGTGGATCATAATAATGTGGGTATTATGATTTCAGATTCTTCTAATGCTCAGGTGTACAACAATAAGCTGTCAAACTATAAAAAGCCCACTGTAGTTAAGGACTCGAAACGCAAAAATACCAATACTGGTGAGATTGCCCAAGGAATTACGTGGACTTCGCGCAACAATGTCGTCAAGGATAATATCACCTCAAGCACTAACAGCAGCGCGGTATTGAAGACTGCCAATTGTGAAACTAGCCCCTAATTAATTGCTAATAATTCCTGTTGAATACAACGCCCACTATTGTACATTGGTAGCTGGGTGTAGATTAAAGTTAGCAGGGGACGTAATCAAAGACTATCAACTGTATAACGCTCCCCTTCGATTTGGATTGTCAATATTTAAGTAATTGCACAAATTTTAGTTAGGATATGCATAACCCCATTCCTAGCTAAGAGTGCATACTTGGTTGGTTCTAGCAGTTAGAGATATTTTAAGCAACTTGTTATTACGCTCGTTACATAATTTGATAATTTTAAATGCTGTTACCTAAGATGTCTTTAGCAGTTGCGATCGCCTCCGCTACTCCATTTGCAATATAAACATTTTCTGGCAACATCTTTTTAAAGAAAACTTGGACCTCTTCATCGTCAGTCAACAAAATAACTTTTTTATTTGATTTCAAAGCCAAGGCAATTTCTGATGCTGTGCCTGTACTTATGCCACAGGCAATAATAATATTACTAGAAAGGACATTGATATTATTACGAGCATTCCCCATGTCAGTAATGATCGCAATATCAACCGCTTTAGAAATGGCATTAGGATCATTGGTTGGGAGAATGCCAACTGTTAAACCGTTTGCGGCTTTTGCACCCATATTGGCTGCGTCCATCACACCTACATTCCTGCCACCCGTCAACAAAATCCATCCCTGTTCGGCAATAAGTTTTCCTAGTTCAAAAGCATTTTGTAAATCAGTTGCCGTAGCTTTATTGCCCGGGCCCATTACTCCAACAACAGTTTTGCGATCGCGCTGCATCTAGGTTCCTTATTAAACCAAAATTCCGCCAATCATCCCAACAAGTAATAGAAAACCTATCCCCACATTTTGCCGAAAAAACTTACCATAAATAGAATTAGGAATATCTTGTCTGAGTTGCAAATATTGCCATATCCAAACAAAAGTTGCTAAGACCAATGCTAGCCAAAAAACAAAATTCAGCTGCATAACAACACCCAGCCAACCTAGCAGAAAGACAGTGCAAGCATAGAAAATACCAACAGCATCAGCAGCGTAGGCACCAAAGAATAAAGCGCTAGAATTAATCCCAATGCGGCGATCATCGTCGCGATCGCTCATCGCATACACTGTGTCAAATCCGAGTGTCCAAAGTACAGTCGCACCCCAAAGTAGCCAGGTGGCAAATTCTAGATGAGCGATCGCTGCACTCCAACTAATTAACACAGCAAATCCCCAAGCAATAGAAAGCACCAATTGAGGTACGGGAAACACCCGCTTTGCTAGAGGGTACAGCACGATTACGGGAACAGCTGCCACACACAACCAGAATGCAAGTGAGTTGAGATAAAGGGACAGAACTCCAGCGCAACCCAAAGCAACAAAAGCAACTAAAATCCCGATTTTCACCGAAAGCGCACGGGAAGCAAGGGGGCGATCGCGTGTTCTGATTACTTGTGGATCAATATCTCGGTCCCACAAATCATTGAGAACGCAGCCAGCGGCACTAGTAGCGAAAGTACCCAGCACGATAACGCCTACAAGTGGTGATGGTGGCATACCTCGTGTTGCTAAAAAGCATGACCACAAAGCAGGAATCATTAAAATTAATCGTCCAGCTGGTTTGTCCCACCGTAAAAGCCGGATGATTGTTAGCCAAGTGGGTTCTGGATTGCGTTCTTGAGTCAGCATAGTCTGGCAGAATTACCTGAGACAGATATGATAATCGGGACTTTATCACCGAAAAGGGGCGAGGGGCGAGGGATGAGGGCCGAGGGGAAGAAAGAAAAACTAGCCCCGTTAAGTGATCCTACGCCGTGCGAATTTACAGCTGAGAAAAGAAATAAAAATTTGTGCTCAAGATAGCTTGTAGTGAGCGCACTTGCGCGTCAATATTAGATCCTCTGATGAATGCGTCAAGGAGATTCACTCGCCCCTCGCCCCTCGCCCCTCTTAACTATAGAATATCCTTATTCGTGAAGATTGGGCTGGGGTGGCAACCCTATAAAGGTATAAATGGTCAATATAGTTTCAGCCAGCAGGGCGAGTATTCCGATTCATGTAGAGTCGCCAGAAAGGATTCTCGCTGCGATTGACTTAGGGACAAATTCACTGCATATGGTAGTCGTGCGGATTGAACCGACACTGCCAGCTTTTAGCATTATCGCTAGAGAGAAAGACACCGTAAGATTAGGCGATCGCTGTCTTAAAACAGGTGAATTGAAAGCGGAAGTCATGGAACGCGCGATCGCAACTTTGCGGCGTTTCCAAGAAATTGCCAAAAGCCTGAACGCTCAAACAATTATCGCAGTAGCAACCAGCGCCGTGCGCGAGGCTCCCAATGGCAAAGACTTTTTACAACAGATAGCAGATCAGCTAGGCTTGAGCGTTGACTTGATCTCCGGTCAAGAGGAAGCCCGACGCATCTATCTCGGTGTGCTGTCGGGCATGGAATTAAACCACTACCCCCACATCATCATTGACATTGGCGGTGGCTCCACCGAATTAATCTTAGGCGATAGTCATGAACCCCGTTCTCTTAGCAGTACCAAAGTTGGTGCAGTACGACTCACTGCTGAATTCATCACTACTGATCCGATTAGTAACACTGAGTTTCAATACCTGCAAGCTTATGTAAAAGGAATGTTGGAGCGAGCAACTGAGGAGTTGCGGGCGGCTTTACAACCGGATGAGTACCCGCGAATGGTGGGAACCTCTGGCACGATTGAAACACTGGCAATGATTCATGCCCGCGAAAAGTTGGGCATAGTACCCTCGCCGCTTACCGGATATCAGTTCAGCCTTAAAGACTTGCGGGAGTTGGTCCTGCGCTTGCGGAAGCTGAGTTATCTAGAACGCGCAGCGATTCCAGGAATGTCAGATCGTCGCTCAGAAATTATCTTGGCAGGGGCAGTAATCTTACAGGAAGCAATGACGCTGTTGGGCGTTGAGTCGCTAATTATATGTGAGCGATCGCTTAGAGAAGGAGTAATTGTTGACTGGATGCTGACTCACGGCTTCATTGAAGATCGCCTGCGCTACCAAAGTTCAGTGCGACAGCGGAGTGTAATTAAAACTGCTCAGAAATACCAGGTCAACTTAGAAAACAGCGATCGCGTAGCAACATTTGCCCTGAGTTTATTTGACCAAACTCAAGGACTACTCCACAACTGGGGTGCAGCAGAACGAGAACTACTTTGGGCTGCGGCAATATTACATAACTGCGGTCATTATGTCGGTCATTCTGGTCACCACAAGCATTCATATTATCTAATTCGCAATGGTGAATTACTCGGCTATACGGAAACCGAGATTGAAGTGATCGCCAATTTAGCCCGCTATCACCGCCAGAGTGCTCCCAAGAAAAAGCATGAGAACTACCGCAACCTACCCAGCAAAGAGTATCGGCAGTTAGTGAGTCAGTTAAGTGCTTTGCTACAATTGGCTGTTGCCCTCGATCAGCGGCGAATTGGGGCAATTAAGGAAGTGCGGTGTGAGTATCGTCCAGACTTACCGGAACTCCACTTGCAGCTACAAGCATCAGAGCCGGATGATGACTGCGCCCTGGAACTATGGAATTTGGATTATAAAAAAGGAGTCTTTGAGACGGAATATGGAATTAAGTTATCTGCAACGCTGGAATCAACTGCGTTGGCAGTTAGCTAGGGCGTTTCTGGCTGCTGATTGTCTATTTAATTGGGTGTGGTCAAAACCAGTTGGTAGAGATAGTAAGCAGCGTTGTTCCGTTTTATAGCTTAGAGTTCAACCTAAGAGCGTCTTTAAGGGCTTTTAACTAATTAACTGCCACCGTCATGCATTCTGATTGAGCTATGGATAAGTTTGTCCATAGCCCAGTTTTTGAGACTCAAGCTATTTTAAATGTAATCCAGGAACGACAACTTGGTTCATTAACTAAAGTCTGGCTAGTAACCGCCTGCATATCCTAATGAACCGTAATAGCGTGTAGTATCGTTGGGCGAGTTAGAGAAGTATGTAAAGCCATAGCTCATAGGCTGGGCTGCCGCATCGTTGCGAAGCTTGGCAATCGTCTGGCTTGGGGTTAGCCCAGAACACGCTCCACTTGCAACACAAAGCGCTGCTGTGCCAGCGATATGTGGGGAAGCCATGCTCGTACCGGAGATGGTATTGTAGCTGCGCCCCTTCCAAGTCGAGTTGATGCAAACACCTGGTGCAGCAATAGTGTGAGCTTCATCATCGCTGCCTATAGTAGTGAAATTGCTGAAGTCAGCAGCAATGTCATCGACATTAGCGCTGCAAGTCGGAGCAGCGCTACCACCTGGTTGTCCATTAAAATCAGCGATCGCCGTTACAGTAAGGACCTCGTTGTAGGCTGCGGGTACACTAGTAGCGAAATTCTGAGCGCTATTACCTGCGGAGACAACGTAGGTAAGACCCTTTGCAACTGAAGCACAGACAGCTTTGTGCATGGCATCGCCGTTGATGTTCCCACAACTGCCATCATCTGAGCCGCTACCGCCAAGACTCATGTTTACGACCTTGATACCGTAGTTCGTAGCATTAGCAGTCACCCAATCAATACCACAAATTACCGAAGACCAACTTCCTGAGCCAGTGTCGTCCAAGACGCGCACAGCATAGAGTGGTGTTCCAGGAGCTACACCCACAACACCTGCACCGTTATCCTTCGCTGCAACTGTGCCAGCTACATGAGTACCATGACCGTTCCCATCGTCGAAGCTTGTGCCTCCCGTAGCACAATTCTTACCCCCTACAACATTTAAGTCACGATGGCGGATGTCAATACCAGTGTCAATGATTGCCACAGGTACATTTACACTCCCCGTCCCGTTACCAGCTTTTGTACTACTCAAATCCCCTTGGATACGATTTACTCCTGTCGGCAGGGTTTGTCCTGTAGCCTTGACTGGACGGTCTTCTGAGATGAATAAAACACGCGGGTCGCGGACAAGTGCTGAAAGGCGTTGAGCAGGAATACGAGCGGCATAACCCTTGAGAGCGTTTTTATAGACAAAGCCCACACTGAGGGCATGAACGTTAGCGTGTTCCTGAGCAACGGTCATTGGGTCGTTACCATCACGCAGGACAACGATATATTTATCCGGCGGTCCAGCATTAGGTTGTGCCACTACAGGAAGGAAACCCGAAAGACTGAGCGCAACAGTGCTGAGAAGACCAACACCGAGTTTAATAGTAGGTCGAGAATGTAACATTTAATGATTATCTACTCCAGTTATTAAGTTTTCTAATGTAGCTATCTTTCCTTGTAAATTCTTTGGAAAGCGCAACCTAAATTAGATAGCTCCATACAATAAATAACTGAGAGGACTAGTTATAGGAATCAGAAGTTTTACTGAATAAAATATGAAGATTTTGTGAGTAATGTATATTATTTTATGTTTTTCAGAATAAGTAATATTCAGTTTAACCTCAGATTAATTTTTAACTATATCTTGTAGCTAAAAATAAAATAGCTAACGAAACAACTATAAAAACAGAGAAAAATATTTAATAGTTAACACATATTATACTATGCAATAATTTCATAAACTATAACTAGTTTATTGCTATTATCTAACTTTCATACAAGTAGATTTACTTAAAACCGCTTCTAAAACTTAGTTAACTCATGAAAGATCTATAAAAGAGCATATTAATTTAATAAACTAGTTACATCTATCAGCTTTTTATCTTCTCTTGCTAGGTCTTGAGAGCCATATGAGCAAAGAAATTAACTCAAATTTAATAATACTTGACTTATTCAAGTTCAAAAGTTACGCAGTTTTACTAATGACCAGTAATCTGCACATTGAATATAACATTTATAGGGCAAACTTCTATTTAATTAGGTAGCTGTACGTCCAATGTTGTAAGTCCTAAAACCATTAATTTTGAGTAAGTAATTATGAAGATATCACGACACAATTCGGCTAGCAGTGTACCTGTTTATAGGCTCTTATGGTTAAGTTCAAAACTGAGAACCTTGATGTCCTATGGGTTACTAGCATTAGTAGCTGTAAATAATAGTCCCGCTCCTGCTCAAGCCCAAGCACAGAATCAGAGTCCCAGTACTTCACCTTCTTATGTAGCTCCAAAAGGAGGAATTACAACTCTCGATACCCCTAGTTGTAGTAATAATATTTCGTTCAGTGAGTATTCCTCTGGTACAGCTATCACTAACCAGTACAGTAGCAAAGGGATTATTTTTGGTGGAAGCAACCCGTTTATTACGACAGACGGTGCTAATCCTACTAGTCCTGTCCTCTCAGGAAGTCCTCAGTTTATTGGTGCCATTGAAGGTTCTTTCGTAAACCCCAAGGATGGTGTAACACCCGTTACTGCCAATTTTGAACTGGAGGCTGGTTACTTTGATAGCGTGGGTAGCACGGCGCTGAAATTATATGACACTCAAGGCACGCTCATAGAACAAAGAACCAATACTGGACAGGGTATTTTTAAATTTACTGTTGAAGGCTTACGTGTAGCCAAGTGGCGCATTGAGCCTGTAGGAGATGAACCTGCTGGCTTTGCTATTGACAATGTGTGTTTCACTTTGCAGCAAGTAAAACAATCCCCTAGACAGTATCCAGATTATTTGAGGGAGGGTGACACTCTTGAAGGTGTACCAGAGACAGATTTTCCTGCTTCAGAAAGACCTCTGCCAGATTATTTCGTGCCAGCAGTAACACCTCAGTCACAAGATGAAGAAGACTACCTTGAGCAGGAGGAAATACCTAATTCACAAACCAATGCAGACTCTACACCCATCAGTAGCGATGCTGTACCTATAGGACCAGCTACCGTAGCTGAACTATCTTGCCAGGGTATCGGAACTCCACTAAGTGCCAGCGCACTCTTTAAGCTGGCGAAGAAAATAAGACCTGGCGTTAAGGACTACGACGTTCGGATTGCCTTTGAAAAGTTTACTTTACACAGTCAAATGCTTCCAAAGTACAACGGTGAGGGGTTTGATTCGCCTGAAAGAAAGTATAAAACCACTGGTCGCAGGCGTACCTATACAAAGGTGGAACCAGATTCGGTAAGTACTCCAGTCGTTATAAACTATGCTCCTTTTGGATACGGACCTCCTATACTAATTCCGTACCCCGAAAGCGCCTTTTGGGACGCTAAGTCTATACGTGAAGGTAAATCAATATCAATTAGTAAGGACGACTACCAACACCAAGGCTTCCTTGACTACCTGTCACACTACTCACCAGCAGCTATAGCACCCGTGCCTAAAAATGAACATCCCTTTGGTCATCTTATCTACATGACCACATCTGATGTGGGTGTTACCAAAGGTGTACTAGACTATACAGGTGAGCCTCTTGGTCCTCGTGTCCCTGTTAGTCCTATTTTTACTCCTGTTATTGTATACCAAATGGTAGCTTGTCTAAGAAATACCAACGGAGACTATACAAAAGACTATCTACAGATGGGGCGTGGTATCCCCCTAAATGGAAACAGATTCAGTGGCTATCCCATAATTCTGTATAAGAACTTGGCAGCAGGTCGTCCCTCCTCTTTAAAATTCTAACCATGACTTCAGAACAACCCCTCATCCAGCCTACCAGTGGGTGGGTGGGGTCAACTTCAGAAAACGGCACAGAAATTGATATGTCTTTAGACAACCCGCCCATCGAAAAACGCTGTGGATTCGAGACCATAGATACAATTACTGTTGGACTGCTGGTGCTTGCCCCTTTAGAAACAGTAGCTGAAGTTGTAGCACAGTCTGGGGTGCGGTGGGAACGTAACGTTTATAACAAAAGCATTCAAGGTCGTGGGCTGGTTATATTTCAATTCCGAGGACACGCTTGGACTGGAATATTGGATGGACTTATGACTGATAAGTACAGGGATGTTGTTGATGGCTCTGTATCTGCTTACTGGGACTGGGAGTTGCAAGCTCAGTCTTTTTCCCTCCAACTACATACCCGGACAATTTACTACTTGGTTGATGATTCTGGTGGAAATATTCACTATGTATACTGGGAGAATGGCACGCTGATGGAGCGCTTGGAGTTTGACGAGGCGATCTGGCAAGACAACCATGATGAAGCTTTGCTGGACACGCCGGAACGGACATTTGAGCCACACCTGTTTGAGTCGCAACTGCGGCAACTAACAGCGCCGGAAATTAAGAATACATACGCCTTTGTGGATGACTTTCTATGCGAACAGCAAGCCTATGCCGCTACTAGATTAAGTAGCTTCAATTTCCAGCCAGATGACTTTGTGCGGGTTGATTATATTGCTTTCGCTTAGAGTTGTGGGGCAAAAGCAGAGGAGGTGTTAATTCCTGGGTTAAGTAAACTCTCAGGTTAAGTAGGAGAAGAGGAGGCATCTAGAGATAGGTCGCCTCTTTTATTTATAGGAACAGATTGATTGGCTATCCCGATATTAGGTATAAAACCCTGCCTACAGCAGGTCGTCCCTCATCTCTACAGTTCCGGTAATGACTTCAGAAAACCTTCCCATCCAAGTTTACGAACAGATTGAGAAATCCTCAGAGAACGTTCCATCAATTACCACGACTTCAGAAAACCCTCCCAGCGAAGAACGCTTTGTCACGTATTCAGATTACCCTCCTATCGAAGAACGCTGTGGAGTGGAAGAGATAGATACAATTGCTGATGGGTTGCTGGTACTTGCCCCTCTAGAGCAGGTAGCTGAGGTTATAGCACAGTTGGGGGTGCGATGGGAGCGTGACGTTTATGGTCAAGCTATCCAAAATCCTGGGCTGCTTGTGTTCCAATTTCAAGGACACTCCTAGACGGGAATTTTAGATGCATCTATGACCGACTATTATACGCATATTCCCACCAACACTTTCAATGATTATTTTGCTCGCTTTGTACCTAGTTTTTGGAATTGGGAATCGCAGGCTCAATCTCTATCTCAAAGGCTGCAAACTTATACAATCCACTACTGGGTTTCCGACTCTAGTGGATGTATTGGTTACGCCCATTGGGAGAACGGCAAGCTGATGGAGCGCTTGGAGTATGAAGATGCAATCTGGGAAGATACTCACGAATATGACGATGAAGCAGAAGCTTTGCAGGAAGAACCAGCGCGAACATTTGAGCCTCACCTGTTTGAGTCACAGCTGCGACAACTAACAGCGCCGGAAATTGAGGATGCATACGATTTTGTGGAGAACTTTCTATGCGAACAACAGGCATATGCCGTTACTAGATTGAGCCGCTTCAACGTCCAACGCGATGATTTTGAGCGGATTGATTATATTGCTTTCACTTAGAGTTGTGGGGCAAAAGCAGAGAGCGGTAGGGAATTAAAAAGCTTCCGCTCTTATCTTCATCGGCTAACATGCCTTTAGACGAATACCAAGTAAATTTTGGGTTTTAGTAACATCTAAAACCCCTGTTTCATCAGAAGTTACAGGTAATAGCGTACCAGATGTAGTCAAATACCAGCTGCTCGGCTATTTAAATATCATGCGCCCTTGGTAATTGTTGACTCTAAGAATCCTCCCACCAATCTCCAAGCTATTTGCCGCACAGCTTACCCACGTACCAACCACTTTTGATTACACCCGTAATTTTAGGAGTTGAAACCAGAGGTCAACAAGGTGGATACGCTGTTGAGCGTTCCATGTTTAATCATGTCTAACTACTTAGACACTATCTCAAAGCTATTTTGTAGCTTGTGGGATAAGCTTCTGGTTCCTGTACCAACGTCCCTCATCTCTAAAGTTCTAACCATGACTTCAGATAACCCTCGTGCCAAAATGTGTATGGTAACTGAGCAAGCCTCAAAAGACGGCACAGCTTCTACCATTGATTCAGAAAACCCTCCTATAGAAGAACGCTGTGGGTTGGAAGATATAGATACAATCGTGGATGGTCTGCTGGTACTTGCCCCATTAGACCAGGTGGCTGAAGTTGTGGCGCAGTTAGGAGGTCAATGGGAGCGTGACGTTTATAGTCAAACCATTCGAGGTCGGGGGCTGCTTGTGTTCCAATTCCGAGGACATGCCTGGACAGGAATTTTGGATGGATATATGACTGACTATGATAGAGATTTCGATGGTTTTGTACCTAATTTATGGAACTGGGAGTCGCAAGGTGAGTCTCTGTCACAAAAGCTAAATACCCGCACAATCTACTATTGGTGTAGCGACTCTAGTGGGTGTATTGGCTACGCCTGTTGGGAGAATGGCACTCTGATGGAACGCTTGGAGTATGATGATGAGATTTGGGGAGATACCCATGATGAAGCTTTATGGGAAGCACCAGACCCGACATCTGAGCCGCACTTATTTGAGTCACGGCTGCGGCAACTGACGGCAGCAGAAATCAAGGACTCGTATGGTTTTGTGGAGGACTTCTTATGCGAACAACAGGCGTATGCTGCTACTAGATTCAATGCTTTCAATATCAAGCGCGATGATTTAGTGCGGGTTGACTACATTGCTTTCACTTAGGGGCTAGTGTGAAAAAAATAGAGAGCGGTGGCTCATTAGAAAGCTTCCGCTCTTATTTCTACAGTTAACATGACTTTAGGCGAATACCAAGTAAATTTTATATTTTGGTAACATCTAGAACCCCTATTTTATTATGGGTACAGGCAAGAGCGCACAGGGTGTAGTCAAATACCAGGTGCTCGGCTATCTAAATACTATGCGCCCTTGGTAATTGTCGACTCCAAAAATCCTCCCATCAATCATTAACCCGAATAATGCGTAAAGCCAGCATCGGATTAACTGTATCTGGATGCCAAGTTGCCCCCGGAATCTTCAGGCGCTTTTGGAGAATCGAGCAATGAGCGCTTTCAATTTCCCCTGAACCAATAGATAAACCTTGGGCAAGGAATGTTTCATAATGCACGGCATCAGAGAAACGTTTTAAATACTGAGACAAATTAGCGATGCGCTCTTGCCCTTGACCCTGATAGCTATTGAGTTGCCAAATAACTAGCTTTACGAGTCGCTTATCAATTAAGTGGAGTTATCATTCACCAAATTATGGTGCTCAATACCCGTTAATCCCATCACCTCACCACCTGTATAAATGTGACACTGACACAAAAAGAAGCTGTTTCAACCTCCCAGCTATTCTCTATACAACTTGCCCTCGCCACCAACTACTTTTGACCACACCCTATTTAATTTAGACCCAGGAGGGGAACCACATACGTAGTTTATAACTCTCAAGTGATAGTGGCAGACCTAAATAGATCGGCATCCAGAAGACAAACGCTAGCAGGACAAGAAAGATAATGGTGACACCTAGCGCCCGGTATTCGCGGCGATAACTGTACAGGCACTGGTCAACTAAAAGCGCGATCGCTAACCCAGAAAATACCGAAGCACCCATGTAGTGGTAGAGAAATGTACAGCGAGTTACCCTCACCCAAGGCAACAAGTTAGCTAGCCAATTAAGAACCAGGTAAAGGACAATCCAGGTATCAGCAGCAAGCGATGTCTGACGACAAGCCCTTCGGGTTCGGGGGTTCGCAATCGACGGGAACCGCCAAGACTGCGACCCCCTCACCGCTTCGCGTCTACGCGGCTCTTGGCGATTGCCGAACCAAGTAATTGCACTTTGAGCCAGTATTATCAATAAAAACAAGATGGCAGCAGTTGACAGCCACCACAGAGCCGGATTTCCGATCGCGTGGACATCGTAAATCACTTTTCCGGCAGCAATAGGCAGCGGCGGTCCCATAACTGGCAACGGCTCAGTAACACTTTGAGCCGTCTGGTAAAAATACGCCACTGGTCGAATCATCAACAGCCACGTATACCAGGTAGAACAGTAACGATGCACATTAGGACCATCGCCAATTCTTTGGTGATACTCCAAAATTTGTTTGTGTACTTCCCAAAATCCGGGCGTTGGGTTGAGTTGGAGGTGAGGAATCCATTGAATGCTATAGACTACAGCCGGAATAATCGCTAAATAAAACAGAACGTGCCCAATATTTAGCTGAGTCAAGTTTTGTAAGCAAGTCTGAATCCTAACTGGCTGACGCTGATCAGGAGATGAGGAGCGAGATACCCACCTAATTACCCAAGCCGCGCTCCAAATTAGATACGCACCCAATAAAAACCACAAGCCATTCCACTTGATGGCAGCTGAAGCACCGAATCCAATGCCCGCAAGAGCTAACCAGATGCGTCGCCTTCCCTGTAAGGCAAGTAATAAAAACCATTGCCCAAGTAACCCAAAGAAAACTAGATAGACGTTATTCAGCGCATAGCGAGACTCTACCAGAAACAAACCATCAGCTGCCGCAAACAAAGCAGCAATAAAGGCATAGCTGCGACGGTGACTCAGTTGGTAGGCAATTCCGGCTACAACCAAGGGAATCAAAGAGCCAGTTAGGGCATTCAACCAGCGGTAACTCCAGGGGGAGCCCAAAGAACCTGTGAGACTATTCACCGCATCCTGTCCAAAGGGAACGTGACTGCCAATCCACATGGCGATCGCAATTATGTATTTACTTAGGGGTGGATGACCATCGAAAAAGGGAGTACGAGTTAAATAGTTATTAGCAAATTTGGCGTAGTAAACTTCATCAAACACCAGGGTATTAAATCGGCTCAATCCCCAAAACCGCAAGCTAACTGAGAGGAGGAATACAGCAGCCATCCCCATCCAGAACCAAGGGAAGCGCTGGTTGAGAAGCTTTTTGGATAAGGACATAAAACCACACTCGCAGGTTTTTTAATAAACTACTTGTAGTAGCATCATTCCAAAAGTCTATAAGTTTAGCGCAGACTGGCTAGATGTGGAGTCAGACTTTTCTAAAACTAACCAGAGCAACTCCTGTAATTGCAGCGACTACAACCCATGCCAAAGTCAAACCTACCAACTCACTTAGAAATAGGTGCGATTTGAGGCGCAAAATTCCACCCACGCTCCAGCCTATAGCCAGCCCTACACCCCAACCCAAGGCACTTGTCAATATCCACACCCAAGCTTTTTTTACCTGCTGTCTGAGGATAAACCATTGCCCCACTCCAATCAAAGCTCCTACCAGTGAACCGTCTAGGACTCCAAACGTCGCTCTGATGCCAAGATTCAAGGTTCTAGGTGCCACCCAGCCTGTAGCACCAACACTGCCTCCAATTAAGCTCCAGCTAACAAGACTCGCTAATACCCACCCAGCTATTGAAACTCGCGGTCTAAGAAGCATTCCTTGTGCCAATCCAATCACAGCTCCGCCTATAGCGCCCGACATTGCTCCGACATTGGGTCTGACATTGATTTCAACCAAGCACAAACTTACCAAAAACCCCAGAACAGTGACTAACACCCACTGAAACCAGAACATGCGGCTCATTTTTGCGGATTGTACAGGCGGATAATACTGCATCGTTGTTAGCACTTGCAGTGTGAACACAAGTGTTGGTATTTTTTAGAAGGTATCTCAAACAAGCTAATAGATCCTATGCTGGTGGAACCGACTTAGGCAAAGTCTTTATGGGTGTAGCGCTTGAGGGAAAAAGTGTTTTGAATGCTACGCGACGCTCCTGGGGAGACTCTGGAGCGATATAACCCCATAAGCTCTCCCAATAAAAGAAAGATACCCCAGCAAAACCGCGATCGCGAACTAACTGAACTTGCTGCTGGATCTGCTTAATTTCAACAGGACGACTCCACAAACCCGATAATATCCCTACACCTACTGGAATCCGGCGACGCGCTATTTGAACTGCTGGTTGTGACAATTCAGCCAAGAAACTTTTCAAGTCATCCCGATACACCTGCAAGATCAACTCCTCCACTAAACCACGTTGCACCCAAGTCTGCCAGTCTTGGAGATAGGCATTGTAGGCAAAAAAATGTGAGTTGGGAGACAGGGAAACCAGGCAGTCAGGTTTGACGGCTTTGATAGCTTGGAATAGCCGCTGCATAAAATTGGTAATCTTATCAGCTCTCCAACGCATCCATTCAGTATCCTTGTAGTTAGGAGGAGGACTTTTACCTCCGTGTTCTTGCTGATAAAGCCGGACGGTAAAAGGGTCGTAACCAAGCTCAACAGGCAAGCCAAAGTGATCGTCTAATTGAATACCAGCCACATCGTACTGAGTGACAACCTCAACAATTAAATCAAGGATGAACTGCTGCACTTCTGGGTGTAGCGGGTTGAGCCAAACTGGTTGACTGACTCGGTTGCTGATGAATTGTGGGACTTTTTGAGAGGGCTGCTTTGTTGGTTTGAGCTTTTCAAGACTATCTGCCCTCAATGTCTTGGTATTGTCTCGGCGAAATGTAATCCAGTCGGGATGGCGTTTTGCCAATGATGAACCCGCAGGAGCCATAAAGCCATACTCAAACCAAGGGATAACCCTAAGCTGCGATCGCCGCCCTTGCTTGACTATTTCAGCCAAGACATCATGTCCCAACCGTAGCACCCGCAACCATGAATCTTGAGAGCTACCAGTAACGCCTTTCGCTACAGAACTGGGGTAGAAAGTTTGACCCCGGTTCCAGACTACGGGATATACGGTATTAAAGTTTAGTTGAGATAGCTGGTGCAGGGCTCGGTTGACTCCCCAAGGGGTAAACAAAACTGCACTACTAACATTGGTTAGCCAAACACCGCGTAACTCAGTTGATGTCGGGGTAGATGGGGTGACTACAACCTGGAGATTTAAGAGTAAGATGGCTAATCCCAGGCACAGAGAGTAAATGAACCAATTTTGGGTTCTGTTCATTCAGTCTGAGCAACTTCCACCTTAGCGATTTCCAAGATAGTCTTGAGAACTGAATCGGGATTCAGGCTGATTGAGTCAATCCCCTGTTCAACTAAAAACTGGGCAAATTCAGGATAGTCGCTTGGTGCTTGACCACAAATACCGATTTTGCGATCGCACTTTTTAGCCGCGGCGATCGCCAGCTGCACCATCCGCTTCACCGCAACGTTACGCTCATCAAACAAATGAGCAACCAAAGCCGAATCGCGGTCTAAACCCAATGTTAGCTGAGTTAAGTCATTCGAGCCGATAGACAACCCATCAAAGACCTCACAAAACTCCTCAGCCATGATTACATTGCTGGGCAACTCACACATCACATAAACCTCTAGCCCATTCTTGCCTCGCTCCAAACCGTGCTTCGCCATCTCTGCCAACACCCGCCGGCCTTCATCAGGTGTGCGACAGAATGGAATCATTGGGATTACATTTGTCAACCCCATTTCTTCCCGCACTCGCTTCAGCGCCTGACACTCCAAAGCATAAGCATCGCGGTAGCGTTCATCATAATAGCGAGAAGCACCCCGCCATCCGAGCATCGGGTTTTCTTCTTTCGGTTCAAACTGTTTACCACCCAAAAGATTGGCATATTCGTTAGTTTTTAAGTCACTCATCCGCACAACAACAGGATTGGGGTAGAAGGCAGCGGCTAGAGTTCCTACTCCCTGCGTTAGCTTATCTACGAAATACTGCGGCTTGTCTTCATAAAGCGCTGTCAACTCCGCAATCTTCGTTTTAACTGATTCATCCTCCAATAAGGCATAGTGAACCAAAGCCAAAGGATGCACTTGGATATGATTAGCAATAATAAACTCCAACCGTGCTAACCCTACTCCGTCATTAGGAATTGCAGATAAACCGAAGGCTTCTCCCGGATTACCCACGTTCATCAAAATTTTGGTACGGGTGCGAGGCAAGTTTTTTAGCGGTACCTCTGTGACTTCGTAAGGCAACAATCCTGCATAAACACGCCCTTCTTCCCCTTCAGCACAAGAAATTGTTACTTCTCGACCAGTTTTTAGAACTTCTGTAGCATTGCCGCAACCAACGATCGCCGGAATCCCAATTTCCCGTGCAATAATTGCAGCGTGACACGTCCGACCACCTTGGTTAGTGACGATCGCACTCGCTTTCTTCATAATCGGTTCCCAGTCGGGGTCAGTTTTATCCGTCACCAAAACTTCCCCAGCTTTAACCTGAGCAATTTTGTGGACATCCAGAATAACCCTGGCTTTACCTTGACCAATACTCGCTCCAACACTGCGACCTATTAATAATGGTTCTGGCGTTGCTTCTAGAAAGTGATAACTGCGTAAGACGTTCTTACTTCGCTGAGACTGCACCGTTTCTGGACGCGCCTGGACAATAAACATCTCACCACTGATGCCATCCTTGGCCCACTCCATGTCCATCGGGGTGTATTGTCCATGTACCTGCGAATAGTGGTCTTCAATCAGACACGCCCAACAACTCAGTTGGAGAATTTCCTCATCTTCAAGGGTAAATTTACCGCGTTCACTTGATGGCACAGCTACATTTTTTGTAAATTTGGAGCCGTCGTCATAAACCATTTTGAGTTCTTTTGTACCCAGTTTCTTATTCAGAATTGGGCGGAAACCTGCTTTTAAAGTAGGCTTAAAAACAGAGTATTCATCGGGGTTAACAGACCCTTGAACTACGTTTTCCCCTAAACCGTAGGCAGCTGAAATTAGCACGGCATTCTGAAAGCCAGTTTCGGTGTCAATAGAAAACATCACTCCAGAGCAGGCTAAATCAGAGCGCACCATTTTTTGCACACCAACGGAGAGAGCAACACTGAAGTGGTCATATCCTCGACTGTGGCGATAGGAAATGGCTCGATCAGTAAATAAAGAGGCGAAGCAATGATGACAAGCTGACAACACTCCTTGGAGGCTGTGGACGTTGAGGTAGGTTTCCTGTTGACCAGCAAAACTAGCATCGGGAAGGTCTTCTGCTGTGGCACTAGAGCGGACTGCTACATCAGTATCAGAACCGTAACGCTCACATAACTCATGATAAGCGGCTGCGATCGCGTCTTGAATCTCTGGAGGAAATGGCGTATTCAGAATCAATGACCGAGCTTGCTTGCCTCGTTGCCGCAAGTTATTGACATCTTCTACATTTAGGTCAGAAAACAGCGATCGCAGCTTTGCTTCTAACCCAGCTTCTTCGATGAAGTAGCGATAAGCATAGGCGGTAGTTGCAAACCCATTAGGAACACTTACTCCTTGATGAGTTAGCTGCTGAATCATTTCTCCTAAAGAAGCATTCTTACCCCCAACCAGGGGAATATCGTTAATCCCAACTTCGTTAAACCACAGAATCAGCGATCGCTCTTTGGAGGACTGAGAAGACTTT
>JBGTCQ010000205.1:0-1779 GCA_041748755.1 Chroococcidiopsidaceae cyanobacterium
GTTGAATGTTTCAGGACGCACACCACATAATCGTTTAAAATCCTCTGGCTTCAAATGTTTGACTTGCTCGTAGATCATAGGGTTTCCTCCTTTAATCTACTTTTGCCATCTTTCTTTACCCTTTTGCAAGAACTCTATTAAACTGCGCAGTGAAGAATTTAATCGCTCTTTGACTACTATTTTGTCATAAAACCATGACTTTTTGATCCCCAGAGAGCTGATGAATGCGTATAAGTACTCAAAATAGTTCAATCAACCCCTTGATCCCACCTCAGCTTTGGTGCTTAATATCTATTAACTAAAGTGATCCCTTGCTCCTAAAACGCTGTTTTATGGCATTTCTGGGAATTGGAGCGAGTAGCACCGACCTATGGACTCAATCGCCAATCGCCGTCAAGGGGCAATCTTGATACCTTCATGAGTCAGGCATAAGTTGTAGAACTAGCATCTTTGATTACTAAAACGTTATTTCAATGACTCTTTTCCTCAGGAAAAACTGATTTCCTGTTCAAACTACCCCCAACACCCCCATGGCAAAAGAACGCCCCCCCCTAGAAGAAATGACACTGCGGCAACTACGCAAAGTTGCTAGTGAATGTGCGATCTCTCGCTATAGCCGAATGCGTAAGTCGCAACTGCTGGTGGCAATTCAACAAGTCCAGCGCCCAAAAG
Source organism: Chroococcidiopsidaceae cyanobacterium (assembly GCA_041748755.1). Classification (GTDB taxonomy): domain Bacteria; phylum Cyanobacteriota; class Cyanobacteriia; order Cyanobacteriales; family Chroococcidiopsidaceae; genus JAHHHE01. The sequence goes on from JBGTCQ010000205.1 coordinate 673, forward strand.
TTTCGATTATTCCATCTCGTACAGTAGAGGCAAAAGAAGCAGTGGAAGCAGCAAAATTTGAACTAGGTCAGGAAGATCGCACTGGTGGCTCCTTCGCTGATGTCGATGAAGGTCTGGCTGATCTCCCATCTGGCTATGGTGAAAGCAGGATTGTGCTTATGCCCCGCGATCCGCAATGGGCTTACACTTATTGGGATGTTTCCAATGAGCACAAAGAAGACCTCCGGCGACAAGGAGGACAACAGCTAGCGTTGCGGATTTATGACGTTACTGATATCAATCTGGAGTACCAAAGCCCCCACAGTATTCAGGAATACCCTTCTGATGAACTGGCGCGCGAGTGGTATCTGCCGATTCCGGTCAGCGATCGCGACTATGTTGTAGATATCGGCTATCGCGCTAACGATGGTCGGTGGCTCGTTTTGGCTCGTTCTACTCCAGTGCATGTTCCTCCCGTATATCCCAGCGATTGGATTGAAGATCAATTCATCACTGTCAACTTCGATGAAGACTTGCGCGGCAAAACCGTACTTGAACTAATTCCGCCTGTCAAGAAGATGGCAGCTGCAACTGCTGGAATAACTTACGGCGGCAACCAAATCTACGACGAGATTTTTGGCATGGCTCAGGGTACAGAGGCTCAAAGAGTTGCTGGTTCTCTATTTGGCTCAATGCAACAAGTACCCATGCACGAACAGGCAATCAGTTCCTATGTCTTTCCTTCTGGTGTCGGGATGTGGGCGGTGCCAACTGCGTCTGGTTTGACGATGTCTGGTGTGGGAATGTCCGGTGCTGGCTTCTCGGCTGCCGCAATTCCAATGAAACCTCGTCAGTTCTGGTTGATTGCCGACGCTGAACTGATTGTTTATGGTGCAACCGAACCTGATGCAAATGTCACGATTGGCGGCCGTCCAATTGCGCTGAATCCAGACGGCACTTTCCGGTTCCAGATGTCGTTTCAGGATGGTTTAATTGATTATCCGATTGTCGCTGTAGCAGTAGATGGTGAGCAAACCCGTTCGATTCAGATGAAGTTTAACCGTGAAACTCCATCGCGAAATACTAATACTAAGGAAGAAGCGATTCCAGAGTGGTTCACCTAAAAAG
>JBGTCQ010000206.1:0-10215 GCA_041748755.1 Chroococcidiopsidaceae cyanobacterium
CATTACTTAATTAGTAGTAAGATTTCTGCATCGTAAGGCTAATGCAAGTTTTTTGCATTTAATCCTACTTCAGCTAGTTGGTAGAGGAATCACTGCTTCCTGACTTACCCGACCTTTGCGGAAATCAAATCCACGCGCCCGTAGTGCGTGCCAGATGTGACCTTGGAGGAAGAAGAAAGCCAGCCAAAAGTGGGCATTGGCTAACCAAGTTCGGGAAGTCACCAAGTCAGGGTCGGGTGAGGAAAAGTAAGGCAAGATATTCTGCCGAATCACCAGCGCTGGACCGTAAAATACTTCAGGATAAACAGTAGTGTTGACTGAGACGAAGAGAGTAGCGATAAAGCCCATCAAAGCCAAAGCACCCAAGCTGTAAGAAAGATAAGCTTCACCTGACCAGACAAATAGCGGATGCGTCCATGTAAAAGGTTTGGTCAAAATATGGAAAATCCCGCCGCCAATCAACATGGCACCAACCCAAATGTGACCGCCAACCACATCTTCGAGATTATCAACGCCAGCAATCCAGAATTTGCCAGTTGCGCCAAAGAGATAGCCGAAAATGACTGCTGGATCTAGCGTCGGATTGGTAATTACCCACACATTCTCAACATCTGGGTCATACAAGCCACCAAAGTACATGGCCTTGGCGACCAAAAGCAATGCACCCATCCCCAGTAGAACCAAGTGAATGCCAAGTATTTTGGTCATTTTGTTTGTATCTGCCCAGTCGTAACCGAAGAAAGAAAACTTCCGTTCCAGAGTTTCCGGACCGCGCAGAGAATGAAAAACCCCACCAAAGCCTAGAAAGGCAGATGAGATTAGGTGCAAGACTCCAACTACAAAGTAGGGGTAAGTATTCACGACAGCACCGCCTGCTCCTACACCCCAACCAAGAGATGCTAGGTGAGGTAGTAGGATTAAGCCTTGCTCGTACATGGGTTTTGCTGGATTAAAGTGGGCTAGCTCAAATAGGGTCATAGCTCCAGCCCAGAAGACGATCAGACCAGCATGAGCATGAGCTCCTAGCAATTTCCCTGATAGATTGGTCAGGCGAGCGTTACCAGCCCACCAAGGAGAGTCGGCGAGGTCTTGCTCCACAGAGAGCGGAGTCTTAGAAACAGTTGTCACAATGTCATACCTCCTTTTATTGCAAAACTTTTTCAACAAGCTTGCGAAATAGATTACACTATGGATTAGCTTGTTGACAAGAGTTTTTATTAAGAATTTTAGAAATTCTCATAAATGGCAACTGCAAACGTTACCCCAATTGGAAACATGAAAAATTGTCCTTGCTGCTCTAGCAGGTTACTGCGTCAAGTAGATAGAACTGGTATTTACTGGTTTTGCCCTCACTGTTGGCAGAAGATGCCAGTTCTGGATAGAGCAATACGTGCAAATCCTAGTCATCACTTGGAACACACCTGATTTTGTCCTAGCAATTATTTAGTAGCGAACAATCTTGCTTTGGAGTATCTGTGGGCTGTATTTTGAGACAGTGGTATTGAACTCAAACGGCTGCACTAAATTCTTTGCAGTCGCTGCGTCTTTTTCAGTAAAGATTGTAGTCTTAAATGCACTGTGCATCTGCACACGAAGAAGCCATCAATTGTCGTGACTACGAACAGACTACTCATGTGGCGAAGTCTGCTCGATATAGTGCCAGCAATAGCCATAGTCCAGGTATCAATTTGCTCGTTCTAGTTTAGTAAGGTCAGTAACGTTGCTTATTGCAATAATCTCTTATAAGTTTGCTTCCGGAGGGCGAGAGAAATTGGCTAGTAAATAGTCTTCCAAGCTTTTACAGTTCCTTTACCGATTTCGCTGTCCACAGTTTCTCCACTTCTAGTCACCAGTCTAATATTTATATTGCCAACAGGTGAGTTTTGTAAGGCGAGTGCCAAGTCATCGCTGACTGCAAAGATGCTGTTTTGTCCCTCTAATCGAAAAACTTGTTCGCCAACCTTGATGAATAGTTCAATCGCTTCTCTTGTATTGTTACTGTCACATACTGACGATAACGAACTGGTATAGAAACTACGCCCTGAAAAACAATTGCGATCGCGATCTGCTAAAAGAAAGCGAATAGATTTACGACTCCAAAGGCTGACAACTTCAGTCCTCGTGCGGTCATTCAGCAATTGCCGATAAAAGTAGTTCCTGTCAAATACTGCTAAATAATCCCCTTCAAAAGGGTCTGTAACTTTAACTGGTTGCGACCAAGGCACATTCAAACTTGCTCCCAGTGCCGCCGATTTAACAACGGGTAAATCTGCTGCGATCGCTCTAGGGTCGTGAACTATACCTGTAGCTGCCACAGTGATAACTGATGCACTTAGACTTACTAATTTATATTTAATCAAGTTCCAGAATGGGTAGTGCTACAATGATACGTTGTAGTGATGGATGAAGTACCAAATGGCACCAATGTGATTTTCCAACGATTTGGAAAAGGACAAGGTTTTTCGCACCAGCCGAGACACCCGTTGTCTCAACGTGTTGTTGAATCGCCGCGTCCTCTCCTGCTTTTTGAAAAGCAGGAGAGTGTCGGCTAGCTCAATGTAGCTGGTCTTACCGGTTTCTTTGCCGACTGCACGATGCCGCTTGCTTGGTAGAACTGCTGCGTAGGCTGCCCAAAAATCGGTGTAAGCAATGGTGCATTGACGATAAACCGGCGGCAAGGATTGCCACAATTTGCGGGCGGCGGCTTCATCACGTGCGCCAATGTGAACACCCACAATCTCACGCGTCTCTGCATCAAGTGCCAACCAGACCCATTGCTTGTTTCCTTTATTGTCCACAAATGACCATAACTCGTCGCATTGAATCGTTAGCCTCCCCTTTTTTTAGGGGTCACCTGCACAGCACGGGGCACCTTCGCATATTTCTCATTCACGTAGGTTTGCAGCCATTGTTTAGAAACCTCGACTACGCGGACAATTCCAGCGAGAGAACTGCGTTCTAGGAGCAAGCGGTCAATTAGGGTTCGTGTGGCTCGGTCGGTCACTTTTTTAGTCGGTTGTTCAACGAATTGTCGTCCACAATCGTGGCATTTGAACCGTTGTTTACCGTTATGGATATGACCATTCTTGACCGTTTGGAAGGACGCACAAATGGGACAGGCAGGCATGGAAGTAGAAAAGCAAAAACTCTACTTCTCTATCATTACATCTTGAACACTACCCTGGATGCGTTGTACTTGCTCAGGTGTTAGTGAGGTGTTCATCGCAATTGCTCTATAGATCCCACTTTTCAGCGTATCATTACCTTACTCAAAACGTTGGCTTTTCTCCCGATCGACAAGCGCTGGGTGTGATGCCATACTTGCGCTTGAAACTGCCGGAAAAGTAGCCCAGGTGAGAACAGCCCACCGTCTCAGCAATCTGCGTGACGCTCAGTTTGCCGTCTTGCAGCAGTTGCAGCGCCATCTGCATCCGGTAGTCATGTAAGTAGCCAAAGACTGTTGTCCCAAACACCTGGCGAAATCCCTGCTTCAGCTTCATATGGTGCAGTCCAACCTGCTGCGCCAGATCAAGTATGGATGGTGGACTGTTCATCTGACGAATCAAAATGTCTCTGGCTTGATGAATCCGATCAATTTGCCTGGGTTTGAGTCCAGAAACCGCTTGCTTCCCCTGTTCTGCTTCAACAAGCTGGGTAAACTGAAGTGCTAGCAGTTCCAACACCTTGCTTTCCAGGTAGATGCGCTGCATCATGCCTTGAAACGGAGACTGCAACAGGTGTTGGATCACCGTTTGCATCTGAGGCGTAATTTGACCAACCGAGCGATGGAATCGGGGAGCCGCGTCGGTTTCCATCAGCGATCGCAGCAATTTAGGTACGCCCTCCATCCCTGGATTGAAGGCTCTGAGTACATCAAGATCCATGTAAATTTTGACCTGGCGGATGTGATCGTTCTCAAAGCTCTGCTCAATTTCATCAATATCTGGAAGATAGAACAAGTAATGCTGTCCACCTTGCTCAGCATACTCTGGCTCAACACCCCGAATGTCGGGACAAATCACGTTACTGTAACCTGATACACAGAACTTTGAAGCTAATACATACATCTCGTCGCCATGATGGTTTTCAACGCCGTGCGATCGGTAAATCGTTGTGTCATCAATCATTAGCTCGAATCCAGGTCGAAAGAACACCCAGCGAAACTCACCCTGACTGAATTTATGCTGATATCTTTCAATGCCGTCAAATCCATCCACACTCTGGAACAGGTCATACTGGGTCAGCGTTTCTTTCCTGCCACTGCTTGTCAAATTCTGCTGCTGTTAAGCTCTCCATACTGGTGCAGATGATTTCACACTTATGCTCTCAATAGCAATTGAGAAATACTAGCATTAATAGTGAGTATGACACCTACGTCTCAAAAGTCGTTAAGCAGCCGTGCCATCGGTAATGAAATTGAGGCAAGTCAATCACAACAGAAATGTCTTGTCCCCGTAAGGTTTCCCAAAGGTGTTTGTGTGATTTGTAGGCGGATCGAAGCCAGGAACTGTGCTGGATGGGCAATGAATAATTGACAGTGATGCGATCGCATCGGAGTTACCTAAAATAGACATTGGAAGTAACTTGATTGGCTTATGCTTTCACCCGACCTCAGACAATCCCTACCAACCAGTGACGAACTGCCTTGTTCAGATGACACTCCTGTGGATAACGAAGACCAGAATTTCCTGCCCAACGTCCTCCTGTTTTTGCTGAACGCGATTTGGACAACTCGAACCGATTGGTTTTTTGGCGTGGATATGGGTGTTTACCACACCACAGGTGTGAATCCCAGAGTGCCAGTCGTGCCAGATGGCTTTCTGAGTTTGGGGGTGGAACGCAAAAAAGGCGGTAAGTCTCGCAAGAGCTACGTCGTATGGGAAGAAAATGAGGTAGTGCCGATTTTGACGCTGGAGCTTGTATCCTGGACTCCGGGTGGAGAATATGAAGAAAAAGCTGAGATTTATGCCCGTTTGGGTGTGCTGTACTACGTGATTTACAACCCAGAGTTTTGGCGACGAGATGGGCATCAACCCTTTGAAGTCTACAAGCTGGTGAATGGAGTTTATCGGTTGCAAATTGGAGAACCATATTGGATGCCGGAAGTGGGGTTAGGGATTGGACGTTATCAGGGTTTTGTAGGCGTAATTGAGCAGGAGTTTTTAGGTTGGTACGACGAGCGAGGAAACCGCTATTTGACTTCAGAAGAGCGGGTAGAAGCAGCACAGCAAAGTGCGGAAGTAGAACGGCTGCGGGCTGAAGCAGAACGGCTGCGGGCGGAACGATTGGCAGCACGGCTGCGAGAATTAGGAGAAGATCCTGAACACCTGTAATCACCTCGCACCTTTGCAACCTGGGGTCAAAATTCCACCGAAAACGTCCCCAGAACAGTAAAAGGTGCTTCGGGAGTTATAAAGAAGCCCTGAGTCCGGTAATACTTGGTATCGAAAAGATTTTTGAAATTGAGAGCGGTTCGCCAATTATTTCGCCGATAAAAAATACTGGCATCTGCTCTTAAATAAGATGGCAGTTCAATCGTATTGGGCAGTTGTGCTTCGCGATCGCTAACAAAAACTAATCCCGCTCCAAAGCCTAAACCTTGCAAGCCTCCACTTTGAATTTCATAGGTAGTCCAGAGGCTGGCGCTATGTTTTGGTGCATTAACTAGTCGTTGACCAACTGGAATATCTTCGTCTTCACTGACAAAAGCATTGGTGTAAGCATAAGTAGCAATAATGTTCCACCCAGGTGAAATTTCTCCAGTTACGTCCAGTTCAACGCCACGACTTGTTTGTTCACCTGTTTGAATGCTGAAATCTGGATCATCTGGGTCAGTGGTCAGTACGTTCTTTCGGGTAAGGTTGTAAAGCGCTAACGTTGCCGAAAGCCTACCATCAAGAAACTCCTGTTTTACTCCGATTTCAAATTGCTTGCCCTTTTCTGGTTCAAATGCTTCGCCTGCTTGGTTCCTACTGAAAAACTGAGGATTGAAGGAGTTTGACCAACTGGCATAAACAGAAGTTGACTCGCTTGGCTGGTAAACAATGCCAAGTCGCGGCGAGAAATCAGACTCTGATTGCTCGAAGTCAAACGCATCTGATAAAGTATCTCTGTAAAAAATGTCATTTGAGTCAAAGCGAACACCAGCTAAGACTTTAAGATTAGGCAAAACCTGAATTAAATCTTGGACGTAAATTGCAACATTGTCTGCACCATACTCCTCAGCAAAATCCGGTGCAAAGTCTCCCCGTTCTGCACCATACTGGGGGTCAAAAATATCAATGGGAGCGATGTCCGCTCTTTCAAAGTCGTAGGCGAATCTGTAGCGAGCTAGCTCAACTCCAAATAGAACATTGTGACGGATAGATCCGGTATTAAATTCACCAGTAATTTCGTTTTGCAGCGTATAGTTTTCCTGTTCTTCATCTGTCTTTCGTACTCTCCGCGCTAGGGTTCGACCATCCGCTTCCACAAAAGGCGGGTCGAAGGCATCTGCGCTTGCCGATATGGTGTTTCCTGTAACCCTGAGAGCGTTAAAACCCTGACGAAATTTCCAGTTGTCACTAAATTGATGTTCAAAGTTGTAGGTTCCAGAAAAAGACTCAAATTCAGCATTGTTTAAATCTGGTTCTCCCAGAAACCTACCTCTAGGAAGATCGAGAAATAATTGAGATGGTAGCAAGCCGCGATCAAATACATAATCATAGTTTTGATATTCAAACTCAGCCGTGAGAGTTGTGCGCGGACTAATTTGCCAAGTAAGTGCCGGAGCAACAAAGATACTCTCGTTTTCATTAAAATCCCGGTAACTATCGGCATTTTCATAGGCAGCATTAAAGCGGTAGAGCAGCGAACCATTGTTCGTTAGCGGTCCACCAATATCTAAAGTTGAGCGGTAAAAGCCGTAATTTCCAACAGTCACACTTGGATTGAAAAGAGGCTCAGACAACGGTTTTTTGGTCACCGTGCTCACAAGTCCACCAAAACCATTCGCACTACCATAAAGAACTGATGCTGGACCTTTGAGAATCTCGACTCGCTCAACGTTAGCGACATCGCGGGGACTTGTGAAACCGAAATCCCGAAAACCGTTGCGGAAGGTTTCAAACTCCAAGGGAAAACCACGAATGTAATAACCTTGTGAGGAAAGTCCTCCATAACCTGACTGCGGTTGTACTCCACTGACGTTATCGGCTAACTCGTTGAGACGCACCACTTGGCGATCTTCGATTACTTGACGCGGAATAACCTGAATTGATTGCGGAATATCGCGGATTGGAACCTCGATTCTGGTTGCAGTTGAAGCATCTGGTACGCTATACCCAGTTTCTTGCTCACCTGTCACCACAATTTCAATTTCCTCTTCCTCAGCCGAAGTTTCATCTGGCTGTGTTTCACTCCCAGGCTGAACCGGATCTGGCGTGTCTGGCTTTTGCGGTAGTTCTTCTTGTGTCTCTGTAGAGGATGCAACTGGTGTCAGCCCAAAAATCAGACCTTCGTCACTGTCAAACAATTCTACTGTTGGCACACCTGCCTCACCCGTCACTATCACTCGGATAGTATTGGCATCAAAGTTTGTTACCGTTATCTCGGTAATCCCTGCAATTGGTTTTTCGGAACGGAATATAAACCCATCGCCATTAGGTAGACGCAGCTGAGCATCTGGGATGTCTGCAATCAAACTATTGCCCTGATTTCGATTCAATACTTGCAACTGTTCCCGACGGGGAGTCTCTAGAATCACCTCCACACCGTTATCTGTAGCATTTGCCTTGACAGAAATAACTTCGACAACTTGACTTGCAGACGGTGAGCTTGGTGTTGGGGACTGCACGAGTGTATCTGCACTGTTTATCGTTTCCTCTACCTGACTGTGCCGTCGATCTCTAGTTGGTTCAACTGTCTGTTCAGAACTCAACAGGAGTAATTGTTGATTATTATTCCTATTTGTGCTATTTGACAGGCTAGAGCGCTGTACCTTTTCCCCCTGAGCCGGATTTGTCACTAAAACCCAAACTGAACCTGTCAGTAACAAAACCTGAAGTAATTGCCGTTTCATCTATTCACCTACACACCTTTGCAGCCCGATTGCCGTAGTCAATCAGGCAGAATTCAGTTCACATTATTCTCAATATCTATCCTTCCATAAATGGAGACTATTGAGAAACTTTATTGTTGTCACTTACTAACATGACAGGAATCTTTGGCGGAACTTGCCGACTCTTAAGCGTCAATCAACCGATGAATTAGGGATATTAACCAAAAATTGCTAATTAAAGAGCGAGCCACTGCCAGAGCAAGAGAGAATTGATACCTCAGCTTCAGGAATGATAAATCACGCCACTCCTTAGCGATCGCGGCTATTTCGACTATGAGAAGCTAGAGGGCGAGTATGATATGCTGCATCAGCTATGTCTATCCCACGAGAAGTTAATACTCTTATCCAGCGCCTCAACAGTAAGCTGGATCAGCTTGAGCAAGAAACAACTGACGGACTCAATCCTATCAGGGTTAGCCTTAACCTTTTCCCAGGCAATGCTTTACTGATTCAGCTTTTTGCCTATTTGAACAACGCTCTACTTTTTACAGAAACTTTGAGAAGACGCATCGATTACAGTAGTACTGTTTTAGCAACTGGGATGGCTATGGAACAGATTGAGAAATCGCTGAAGACCTCTCAGAACAACTCGGTCGAGTATTAGAGGCTAAAATAGCAGTTAATAGAATTAGAGCGCGCTGGGAAAATTGACTATGACACCGAAAGTGCTTGATGAAAAAGAAATGCTAGAAATTCTGGAACTTGCCAAAATTGCTGAGCAGAAAATGAGAGAGGCAACAGCAATGGACCAGAAGTGTCAACGGTGGCATGAAGCCAAGCAATCTGTGAAGTCGTAAAACTGCTCAACTGTTGTCGGAGGCTTTGGGGCTTTAGGTTTCTTGGCTACCATACAAGTTATCCAAGATTCGCCGATTCTCCGTCTGCAATCCTCTGATTTCTGTTTGAATGTCTCTGATATCGACTTTGATATCTCTGATTTCATCTAGTACCTGTTCAAAGCGTTGTTGCTGCCCTGCGGCTATGCCAACGAGGATGTCTATATTCCTGGTGTTTGCTTCTACTGCATCCGCAAGTTGGTCGAGACGGTCATCTGTCCAGCGTTCTATGGTCATGGCTGGATGCTTTCTTGAACAGCGCTTTTAATTGCCTCCTCTGTGATGCGGATGTTTTCTGGGTCTAGCGGCGCTGGATACCATGTAGCTGTTGAATCGGGGCTGCGACGATTAACAAACAGTTCTCGAATAGCAGCGTCATCAGTGCAATGCTCTTTTACATAAGCAACCAACTGGTTCCTAGTCATTTCCTTAAAATTAGACTTCATCAATAAGTCCAATCATGAATTTACGTAGTTACGGCTCCTGCTAGTCCAAATCCCTGAAGAAGTTGAAGTTTCACCGTAGCTCCTCACACAAAGTAATAGAATCGAAAAACATGACTAACCGCTCCGCTTTAGGCTCGGCAGTGGTTATGGAAAAGAGATAAATACTGTTAAGCTCAACGACGTTGCTCAGCAGGCTCTCTGGCATTCATTTGGCTGTCGGAGATTGACCGATAACGATACCGCCACATCACAAAGCCAGTGATAAATAAAACCAAAGGTGCAAGCCCCACAAATACATAAAGTATGCGTGTTGGCAGCCCTCCAAAAGTGCCGTAGTGCAGGGGAGTAAAGGAATTGAGAACGCGATCGCCCAATCTTCCTGTACGGCTATCTTGCACATATAAAACCTTGCCGCTGAATTGGTCTAATTTGACGTAACTATTAAAATCTTCTGCATCTCCAGGCACTTTTTTGTAAATCGCGAACACCTCGTCAGACTTTTTAGGCAGATTAATAAAGGTACTTGTCGCACTAGGGAGCGCTGCATCTGCTCGACGCAGAATCTCATCCAGTTGCAAGGCTGGCTTGCCATTTACTAGGGTGGATTTCACCTCTGGCGGTTTGGGAGTAAACGTTGCGGCATAAATTGCTGGTTCTGCATATTCGTAAAAGTTCCAGCAGAAACCGGTGAAAGCGATCGCGGTGAGAAATACTGCGGTGATCATGCCAGCAACTTTATGGATATCGAAGTTGACCCGTTTGGGATGAGCAAGCCATTTAATCTTGAAGCCACTGATCAGCTTGCGCCATCCTGGCCAGAGAACTATACCTGTGA
>JBGTCQ010000207.1:0-6301 GCA_041748755.1 Chroococcidiopsidaceae cyanobacterium
GCAAGACTAATTGAATTAACTGCTAAAGAATTTGATTTACTAGAATACCTGCTAGTACATCCTCGGCAAGTGATTACGCGCGATCGCATGTTAGAAAAAGTTTGGGGTCATGACTTTATGGGCGACTCTAATATTATTGAAGTTTATATTCGTTATCTGCGTTTGAAGTTAGAAGCAACGGGTGAACAGCGTTTAATTCAAACTGTCCGTAGTGTGGGTTATGTATTACGCGATTAAAGAATTATAAACTTGATACTCTGCTAAATACGCCACCACGAGCAATTTACGCATACAAGGTTTTTAGTATCTAATTTAATAATCTGTAGAAAGGTATTATGAGAAAAACTTGGAACGGGTTGTATATATGGCTAAATTTAGGACTGATCTTCTACGCAACTTTTAGCATAATTTTCTTTGCTAATCAGTACAATAGGCAAGCAGAAATGCGGGCTTTAATTAACCAGGCTAGAGATGCTTGGGTTGCTCGTGAAGTTGAAACCTTAGTACAGTTGTTTACCCTTGACGGTGAAATTATTGTTCCAGGACAACGATGGCAAGGACAAGTAAAAATTAGAGAAGAAGTTACCCGTTTCGCTTACCATTACTCAGACGTGAAAATTGACATCAAACGAATTATAGTTGAAGACAATCATGCCTCAGTAGAGTGGGATTACGAAGATACTGAAAAGGCAACCAATCTTCGTAATAAAGCTAATGATGTAATTATTGTTGATTTTAAAGACGGGCGAATTAGCCGATGGCGTGAATATTTTGACACTAAAACTCCACTGATTCCTTGAATTTTAGGTTTTAATTAGGCAGTGTATTTATTCGCTATCTAAGGCCGAGTAGAGCGACTGGATTAACCTACTTAAGTTTCATTTCGGTACTAACCTTAAAAAAAGTGACGAATTAATCAGACGTATCCTAGTTTCCTGATTAGATTAAATTTCAAATAAAATAAAAATTATAATATGAAAAATTCTAATTTTAGTAAAAAAACCTTAAACAATCGCGCTCGCCCACAGCAGGTTATGCAGCCCCAACTAGCAACAATACTGCTACTGGGTATTGTGTTTCTATCTGGTGCAAGTGTTGCAGCTTGGTTTGCAGGGGTGGGGATAATTCAGCAAATTTTTACCCAAATTCAGTTAATGCAAGATAACCCGCCGATGTGGCTAGAAGCACCAATGGTAGCGGGAAAATATTTACTCGCGCCTACGATAATGCTATTTTTAATTGCGATCGCCGTGATAAAAATTTCTCCTCAACCTCAAACTTGGTCGCGGGTGCTAGTAGTGTGCATTTTATTAGGTTTGACCATTCGTTATATTTTATGGCGCTCGCTCTCTACTTTAAATGTAGCCGATCCCCTCAATGGCTTCTTTAGCTTGGGGTTGTTTCTTCTAGAAATGTTACTGCTTGTAAATGCCACACTCCAGTTATTTTTGATGCTAAGAGTAAAGAATCGTCAGCGTGAAGCAGATTTTTTGACGTTGCAGGTTTTAAATGGTAGCTTTCATCCATCAATTGATATTTTAATTCCAACTTATAATGAGCCGGAATTTATAGTGCGCCGTACTATAATTGGCTGTCAAGCCATTAATTACACTGATAAAAAAATATATTTACTCGACGATACCAGACGTTCAGAAATGAACCAACTGGCGTTAGAGTTAGGTTGTGAGTATATAACTCGTCATAATAATCTTCATGCTAAAGCCGGAAATCTAAATCACGCTCTTCCTCAAACTAATGGGGAGTTGATTGTTATTTTTGATGCAGATTTTGTCCCAACTAAAAACTTTTTGATTCGTACAGTAGGATTTTTTCAAGATGAGAAAATAGCCCTTGTTCAAACTCCGCAAAGCTTTTATAATATCGATCCCATTGCCCGCAATCTAGGCTTAGAGAACATACTAGCTCCAGAAGAAGAAGTATTTTACCGCCAAATTCAGCCTATTCGCGATGCTGCGGGTAGTGTTGTCTGTTCGGGAACTTCTTTTGTTGTCCGGCGCAGCGCTCTTGAAGCAGTGGGAGGTTTTGTCACAGATTCTGTTAGTGAGGATTATTTTACAGGCATTCGTATATCTGCTCTAGGATATCGCTTAGTTTATCTAGATGAAAAATTAAGCGCTGGTTTAGCTGCGGAGAATATAGCTGCCCATGCTCTACAGCGATTGCGCTGGGGGAGGGGAACATTACAGGCATTTTTTATTAAGGCTAATCCTCTTACTATCCCCGGCTTGCGACCTTTACAAAGATTGGGACACTTAGAAGGCTTGCTGCATTGGTTTACCAGCATATCTCGTGGAGGATTCCTGGTCATACCTTTAGCTTATTCGTTTTTAGGGATTGTTCCTCTTAAAGCAACTCTTACTGAGTTACTATATTTCTTTTTGCCCTATTACGTAGTGCAGTTAACAGTATTTTCTTGGTTAAACCAGCGTTCTCGTTCAGCGTTGCTATCAGATATTTATACTTTAGTGCTAACTTTACCTTTGGTAATGACGGTTATTCAAGTAATGTTGAATCCCTTCTCAAAAGGATTTAATGTAACCCCAAAAGGAACTCGCAATGATTATTTTTATTTTAACTGGAGATTGGCTTGGCCTTTGATCCTCTTATTTATTCTTACAGCAGTAAGCTTATGGTGGAATTTAGGTACATCAGTGATGAGGGGAGCGATGATGCCAGCAATGGCACCAGAAATTGCAGAACAGCTTAAAGGTATTAATTTGGGTTGGATTTGGAGTACTTACAACCTGCTATTAATTGGCATCTCTTTATTAATACTACTAGATGTCCCTAAACCCGATTTACATGAATGGTTCGATCTGCGACGGTTAGTGCGGTTGGATGTTGCCGGGCAAACCTTGTGGGGCGTGACAACAAAAATTTCTCAAGTTGGTGCTGAAGTCGCTCTTACTCAGCTAGGGCTTCCGACCCTCATGAAGGGAGAAACCCTATCAGTAACAGTAGAGATTCTAGAAGAAAAGATGCTTTTGCAAGGACAAATTACTCAAGCTGGGGTCAGTGGGGAATTTCCTAGCGTGCAAATAGTATTTGATCAGGTAAGTCTCTCTCAACAACGGACTCTAGTGGAGATGTTGTTTTGCCGTCCAGGACAGTGGAAACGTCAAGATACACCGGGAGAATTGCAATCTGTGTGGTTGCTGTTGAAGATATTACTTATGCCCAGAGTGTTATTTGACCGCCAACGAAAAGTAAGTGTGGTTTCTGTTTCTCAAGTCTAGGAATTAAAAGAGTTGATCAAACTGTCGCTGCTTTGTCCTAAACTTTGTGCGTTTTGCCATACATCAGCCTGAGATACTTCAGCACAGGCAATGTGAAAAGAATCGTAGAGTTGAAAGCCCAGATTTTCTAGCGTATGCGATCGCACATCGATTTACTGGTCAAGCACAATGATGGTTGTAGCCAGCTTCAGAACTTGAAAAACATTTGACGCTCAATGCTGTTAAATCCTAGCAGTATTGTCTCCAATTCCACTACTACTAGCAAAGATTTGCCTATCAGAAAAGGCGACGGAATTAACTACGCCTGAATGCACATTAAGGGTAAGCATCAGTTTTCCAGTGTTTAGATTCCATAACTTGATATTTTTATCCTCACTGCCACTGGCAAAGCTTTCTGCAAAGTTAGTTTGGTGAAGAATCACGACTGACATTCTCCTGCATAAAAGAAAAAGTATAAACCTAGTGATATACAGAAGCTTGTTTCTTGCACCTCGCCCTAGAAGAACTGTTTAGCAAACACTTTCGTTCCACCTGCAAGCCTCAATCAGAATTCAAAGATCCAACGATGAGGTTCTGATGAGGTGCAAGATGTCAGTTTCAACAAAATCAGGAAAGGAAATTGCTTTTCGAGCAAACTAATTTCCTGAAAAACATCTAACAACAAGAGAAAACTCAGAGGTAATTTATCATGAACCGGACAAAAATAATCGTTGTTGTGGCAACACTGATTTCTACTGCTGCCATTTCTGCCCCAGCACTTGCAGGAGACAACAAGGTATATGCAGGAAGCACATGTAAGCCCATCAATTCGGGAACTACAGGACTTTTCTATGGCAATGGTGCCACTAATTTAACCCACGTAACTACCAACCCTGTAGATATAAACGTAGTCTGCCCTGTTGTCCGAGACAATACCACAGGCCCAGTAGGCAGCGGACCTAACGCTTTTATTGATGTCAACTCAAATACTGTTTCCTGCTCACTTGATACCACCACCGAATTTGGAGAGACAACCTTCAACAGTGCAACAGCAGTTCCATTTCAACCTGTCGCTGGTATTAATGTTTGGAGATTTGACATTCAGGCTGTTCCCCAGGTTAGTCAAGGAGCTTACATTGTTAAATGCACGTTGCCGCCCAGCACATCAGTCCTGAGGTACTCCGTCGCCGAATGACAAAGAAAGTGAGTAAGTAGCTAGCCGGAATTAAAGTTAAAACGTTTCAGGGTGTATCCACCGCTAATACTACGTGCTTCCATACCATCAATGACAGCAATGGCTAAGTCATATTCATCTTCAAACATCTGCCCTGCCATTTCATGAGTTTTCAGTTGATGCCATTCGTCCTCAATGCGATTCATCTGCGAACAATACGGGGGAAGAAAAAACAAGAAGAGTCCCTGCTCTTGCCACCGTTGCCACTGCTGTTGCGTTAACTGACTAGTATGCAAGGAGCCGTTGTCTTGTACAATCACCGTCAATCGACCTGTCTGAATCAGGGTTTCTAGAGCTTGAGCTGCAATCGAGTCTATGACTTTGATGTAGCTTGGACTCTTAAAACTGCCACAAGCAAGGGCATATTCAAAGCTCTTCTCTGGTTGCCATAGACCTAAGATGCTGATGCGTCTACCCCGGCGCTCGGTTTGCTCTAATCGTTTCTGCTCACCCATGCGACTGTAGCTATAGCTGACTGGACTCCAGAGACAGCAACCGGATTCATCGAGGTATAATATCTAGTCAGAAGGTTAGCAAAAAGTTTACAACGAGCATCAGGAGAAAACAATGAAAGCATTAGTCGTAGGGGCTACTGGCAAGTACGCTAGCCTTGTCGTGCCCGAACTAAAGTAGCGCGGTGCCACAGTTCGCGCCTTGGTGCGTGACGAGAGCAAAATTGAAGCGGCGCGCCAGCAAGGTGCAGACGAGACAGTGATCGGCGATCTTGGCGATCCGGACAGTCTCCGCGCTGCTACTGCGGACGTGGACGGTGTTTTTCACATTAACCCTGCTTTTGCACCTCATGAAGCGGAGTTGGGCGTGGCGATGGTCGAGGCTGCCAAAGCCTCTGGTGTGCGGAAAATTGTATTCTCTGGTGTCTACTTTTACTGGTGCCGATGCTGTGTATGCGATGGTGCCGCCAAACTTCACCGCACCCGATCCGAGAGAGCATTACCGGAGAATCGGCAGCAGCTATGCACAAGCCATTCAACGATCAGCTGTAAAGCACGCGGTTCATCTCAGCAGTTGGGGGGCGCATTTAGATCAGGGCACCGCATTCATCGTCGGTTCTCACGATGTCGAAGGCATTCTGAATGAGCTGTCAGATGTAGCCATTACGCATCTGCGCGCCGGTTACATCTACTACAATCTTTACAACTATGTAGACATGATCAAAGAGGTGGGCTTTATCGGGGCAAACTACGGGGGCGACGACAAGATTGTCATGGTTGCCCCGAAAGATATTGCCGCCGCTGCTGCGGAAGAGATAGAAACACCTGCGGACGGAAAGAAAGTGCGCTATGTGGCAAGCGACGAGCATACTGCCAACGAAACTGCTCACATCTTAGTCATCGCTATTGGCAAGCCGAATTTAAGGTGGGTAATGTTTACCGATGAGCAAATGCAAGATGCTTTGGAAAAGAAAGGAATGCCGCCACATATTGCCGCTAAATCCGTTGAATTGGGTGTCAGTATTCACAACGGCGCATTGCGGGAGGATTACGAACAGCACAAGCCAGTTGCAATGGGCAAAGTAAAGTTGGAGGACTTTGCCAAGGAATTTGCTGCTGCTTATTAAAAGCGGAATTTAGAGTAATTCTGCGATTCGTTGAACGCTGAATCACGTTAATTGTCCGGTTGAGAGTAAACGCTCGACATCCTGAATTGGCGGCGAACCAAACAGCCGGGCATATTCCCGGCTGAACTGGGATGGACTTTCATAGCCGACCCGATCGGCAGCCGTAACCGCATTGTAATTTTCCGCCAGCATCAGCCGACGGGCTTCTAGGAGTCGGAGCTGCTTTTGATATTGCAGCGGACTCATCGATGT
>JBGTCQ010000208.1:0-69200 GCA_041748755.1 Chroococcidiopsidaceae cyanobacterium
AATGTTTCCCCCGGCAATGGTCGGGGGCTTCTTTTCTCAAGAATTATGACACCAGAAGAAATTGCCAGTACGCTGACAGAAATATTTGACCCAGAACCTGTTCAAGTAATCGCTCCTGGTTCATGGCAGGTAGAAACCCCAGATTTTCGGTTGTTAGTACTTCTATCAGACGATCAATCTTGGCTGCGAGTCTTGATCCCGATTGTGTCAGAGCAAGCAGCGCAACCATTCATTACCCAAATGCTGGAAGCAAACTTTGATGATACTCAAGAAGTACGTTATGCCCTGCATCAAGGGGCAATGTGGGGCGTGTTTCAGCATAGTCGAGAAGGATTGCAACGGAGTGATTTTACAGACGCGATCGCCCGACTTATATCTCTGCAACGGTTGGAGGTATCCGAGTTTTTCAACCAGCAAGTTGAAACTGGAATTCGGCAAATTATCCAGGTAGCAAAGCAACAAGGACAATCTCTTGAAGCAACGCTGCAAAATCTCGACCGCTTTTATGAGGAGGGAGTATTAGGCGACCTGGCCCAGGGGGCAGAGTCCCGTGAACGAGTGTTAGCGGCGTGGCAACGTCGGCTAGAAAGCCTCTGGCCAGAAGTGTAGTTAAGCGCGTTGTAACTATCATTCACAGCCTTAAATCACACCTGTTACCCATGAAAAACAGCTAGAGTAAACAAATATAAATAATTCTCAGAGTAGGGCGACTATTCATGCGCGTAATCTTGATGACTGGCAAAGGGGGAGTAGGCAAAACCTCTGTAGCAGCTGCAACAGGCTTGCGTTGTGCAGAACTTGGTTATAAAACCCTAGTTTTGAGTACCGACCCGGCTCACTCCCTCGCAGACAGTTTTGATTTGGAACTAGGTCATGACGCGGTACAGGTTCGCCCAAACCTCTGGGGGGCAGAACTGGATGCTCTCTTGGAATTGGAAGGAAACTGGGGAGCAGTCAAGCGCTATATCACTCAGGTTTTACAGGCGCGTGGTTTGGAAGGCGCACAAGCAGAAGAATTGGCAATTTTACCAGGCATGGATGAAATCTTTGGCTTGGTACGGATGAAACGCCACTACGATGAAGGCGAGTTTGACGTTTTAATTATTGATTCAGCCCCTACTGGTACTGCTTTGCGACTCCTAAGTTTACCGGAAGTCAGTGGCTGGTATATGAGACGCTTCTACAAACCACTGCAAGGCATATCTGTTGCTCTGCGACCTTTTGTTGAACCCATCTTCAAACCGATTGCTGGTTTTTCTCTACCAGATAAAGAGGTAATGGACGCACCCTATGAATTCTATCAACAGATTGAAGCTCTGGAAAAAGTATTAACTGATAATACTAAAACTTCAGTGCGCCTTGTAACCAATCCAGAGAAGATGGTAATTAAAGAAACTCTCCGTGCTCACGCTTATTTAAGTTTATATAATGTTGCGACGGATTTAGTAGTTGCAAATCGGATTATCCCTGACCAAGTAACTGATCCATTTTTCCAACGCTGGAAAGACCAACAGCAGCAATATCGGCAAGAAATTCATGAGAATTTTCATCCTTTGCCTGTTAAAGAAGTTCCCCTCTACTCTGAAGAAATGTGTGGTTTAGCAGCTTTAGAGAGGTTGAAGGAAACGCTATATCAGAATGAAGACCCGACTCAAGTTTATTATAAGGAAACAACACTTAGAGTTGTGCAAGATAAAAACCAGTACAGCTTAGAACTTTACTTGCCTGGAATTGCCAAAGATCACATTCAACTGAGTAAAAGTGGCGACGAATTAAATATTACGATCGGCAATCACCGTCGCAACTTAGTATTACCGCAAGCATTAGCAGCGTTACAGCCAGCTGGGGCGAAAATGGAGGACGACTATCTCAAAATTCGTTTTGCTGACGCTACTAAGGTCTAGTAATGGCTAATTAATCCTAATTTATTGAGTCCACATTCACGGAAAATAATTTACGGGTTGCTTACACATGAACAGAGACAACTCGCTTTTGGTACTCCTGCTCAGTAATAATATCTTGCGTACTTTCCAACCGATCTAAAAACACAATACCATCAAGATGGTCATACTCGTGTAGAAAAATCCTGGCAACAAAATCAGTTAACTCTTGCTTTCGGAGTTTGCCATTTCGGTCAGTGTATTCAACTTCAATTGCTTGATATCTAGGCACCCAGCCGCGAATTCCTGGAATACTTAAACACCCTTCCCAGCCTTTTTCCACTTCGTTTGAGTGAGCAAGAATTTTGGGATTAATCATGGCAGTGGGTTCCATTGTCGGTGCAGTGGGATACCTGGGATTGGGACGGGAAGCAATAATAAATAACCGATGAGATTCAGCAACTTGGGGTGCGGCAATTCCGACACCACTCGCCTGCCCAACTGTGGTAATTAAGTCATCAATCAGGTTTTGAATACTCTGATTTTGGATATTGTCTACTACCTGTGCGTGCGAACGTAGTAAAGGATGACCAAGTTGAATTATTTCTAGTACAGCCATAGCAAAAATTGTGTTGAAGAGTGCGATATCTACGACGGGCTGCGCCTACGCGTAGCCTTTTAGACCAAATTAACTATTCACGTTGGACTGGCAAAGCTTCAAGTTTTACTGCTACTTGTCTTGCTCGTTCGTCGCGTTGTACCGTCATTTTTAACTGGCTACCCACTGTACTACGTTCCACTAACTGCTGAACTTCCTCAGTTGTAGTTACAGATTGATTGTTGATTGTTTGAACTACATCTCCTTGTCGTAATCCCGCCTCGGCTGCTGGAGAACCAGAGACAACACGGATAATTAAAACTCCGCTATCTGCCGCTATCTTAATCCGACCATCTGATTCAATATCGAGTTGTTGCTTTATTTCAGGTGTCAGCGTCACCATCTGAACACCTAAATAGGAATGTTCAACTTTTCCTGTGGCAATTAATTGCTGGGCAATTCCTTGTACTGTATTAATTGGAATTGCAAATCCTAACCCTTGAGCACCGCTGATAATTGCCGTATTCATCCCAATAACCTCACCACGAGCATTCAGCAGTGGACCACCAGAGTTACCAGGGTTGATAGCAGCATCCGTCTGAATAAAGCCGACGCGCTTATCGGGAACACCAACATCGCTACTAGAGCGGTCTGTGGCACTAATAATGCCCGCGGTAACGGTATTATCTAAACCCAAGGGGTTACCGATCGCAATTACTGATTCTCCTGGTTGCAATACATCAGAGTTTCCCACAGCAACAGCTGGCAAGTTATTAGCTTGGATTTTAATAACGGCAACATCAGTAACTGGGTCTTGACCTAAAACTTCTCCTTCAAAAGTGCGACCATCTTTAAGCGTCACGCTTACTGTATCCGCACCATCTACCACATGAGCATTCGTCACAATCTGACCAGTAGAATTGAGCATAAATCCAGAACCAGTACCGCGCACCGTTCGCTGTCTGGGGGGTGCAGATGGTGGAACTCCAAAAAACCGCCGGAGGCGCGGCTCTTCAAAACCTTCGCTTTGATCGGTTACTGTCTTAGCAGCATTAATCCGAACAACCGCAGGCCCTACTTTCTGCACCGCTGCAACCACAAAATTAGGATCTGTGGGTTTGGGAAGAACTGTGCGGCTTGCTACATTTGGCAAATTTATAATAGAACTAGAAGCAGATGGTTCCGGTTCAGAAATACGCGCAGGTATTGCACAGCCACCTAGAGACGCTAGTGCTACGCCAGCTAGCAGAAGAAGCACCTGGCGGTTGAAACCGCACGACAGTCCGCTCAACGGGGGGAACCCCCGCACGCGGCTGCCTCCGCTAAACAGACAAAACCTGCCTCCGCAGGTTACCAACCCCTGATTTTTGGTTAGTCCGCGCTGGCGGACTAGCCTCCGGCAAGCCGCAGCGTCTACGTTTGTATAGTTGCGAATTCCATTCGCTGAACTTTGGTGCTCAAAATTGTGGTGCCTTGTCTTCATCTTTCTTTAATATGAGTGCAAATTAAATTAGTGGCTAGTACGAAGAATGTATTAACCAGGCTCAAAGTCAGCTTACCTACCTTGCGGTGTAAAGCAGTTACCAGATTTTTGTGCCTTAGTCATCAAACTGATTTCCTTCAGATTCTGGTAAATTGGTTCCTTACGTATATTCCTTATTGTGACGGTTAGCAGTGGAACTTCCCCTTGAAAGTCTCTGGAGTCAGGTATTAGAGCGCTTACAGCTACAGTTGAGCCGACCTACCTTTGAAACTTGGATTAAAACAGCTACTGCCGAGCAGCTGGAGAATAATTGCCTTGTGGTTAGCACTCCTAATCCTTTTGCTCGAAATTGGCTACAAAAGTACTACATCAAAACCATTGCTGATGTAGTGCAAGATATTCTCGGTCATCCGGTTGAAATCCAACTTAGTATTGCTAAAGGGGATGGATCTGCGTTGAGTGAGCCACAGGCTTCCTGGCCACTGCCGATTGAACCCATTATGACTGAAAGTATACCCAGTAATCGACCCAAGCCCAGTGAATTAAACTCCAAGTATATGTTTTCGCGCTTTGTAGTTGGTTCCAATAGTCGGATGGCTCACGCTGCTTCTCTGGCAGTTGCTGAATCACCGGGGCGTGAATTTAATCCTTTATTTCTCTGCGGTGGTGTTGGATTAGGGAAAACGCATTTAATGCAGGCGATCGGTCACTATCGGCGAGATATCCATCCTGATTCCAGAATTTTTTATGTCTCGACTGAGCAGTTCACCAATGACTTAATTACATCAATTCGCAAAGATAGTATGCAAAGCTTCCGCGAACACTATCGAGCAGCGGATGTGTTGTTGGTAGATGACATTCAATTTATTGAAGGTAAGGAATACACTCAAGAAGAGTTCTTTCATACTTTTAATACTTTACATGAGGCGGGTAAACAAGTAGTTCTAGCTTCAGACCGTCCACCTAACCAGATTCCCCGGTTGCAAGAACGCCTGTGTTCCCGCTTTTCTATGGGGCTGATTGCTGATATTCAACCACCAGATTTAGAAACTCGGATGGCAATTTTACAGAAGAAGGCAGAGTATGAAAATATGCGCCTGCCTCGCCCAGTAATTGAGTATATCGCCTCTAATTACACTTCTAATATTAGAGAATTAGAGGGAGCTTTAATTCGGGCTGTTGCCTATATTTCAATTTCAGGTTTGTCGATGACGGTGGAAAATATTACGCCAATTTTAAATCCCTCGACAGAGAAAGTAGAAGCTTCTGCTAGCGCGATTCTCATGGTTGTAGCGCAGAATTTTGATCTCTCGATTGAAGATATTAAGAGCAACTCGCGGCGACGGGAAATTAGTTGGGCGCGTCAAATTGGTATGTATCTGATGCGGCAGCACACGGCTCTTAGTTTACCGAGGATTGGGGAAGAATTTGGCGGCAAAGATCACACGACAGTAATGTATAGCTGCGACAAAATTGCTCAACTGCGGGTAAGCGATCCAGATTTGGCGAAAACTTTGCGCTCTTTGAGCGATCGCATCAATGTAACCAGCCGCTCCGAGAACCAATCTTAAACATCTACCGCACTTAAATTATCAGCACTACTGTAGCCGCAGACATCAAGCTTAATCAAACCATAAAGAAAGATTAATAATCATAATTAGCTTGTGGAAAAACCTTGGTTTTTTGTGGAAAACTCTTGAGGAAATTTGGGGAAAACTAAAGGTTTGAAGTGGAAAATCTTTATGGGTAAAAATACTTTATAAAAAGTTAGCCCCATTTTACACAAGTTTTCCACAGCTATCAGTTCTTAAAACAATCATTAAAAAAGAGGAGGTAAGGTTTTTCCACAATTTCCACAGTCCCTACTACTACTATAGAAAATTTATAAATTTATATTAGGAGTCTATTTGGTGATTGCACTAATTCAAGCTGCATTGTCACCAATAAGGGTGTTACCATGTGCTTCTGAGCTAGATTCGCCACAAGAGGGCATCGCGCTTTTGGAGGAGAATCCGTTAAGGGGAAATTATTAGAGTCACCTCCACCATTTCCTTGCTACCCGCCCTGATTAAATTCCGATGAAATTAGTTTGTAGTCAAAGTGATCTCAGTACCAACCTTTCACTTGTAAGTCGTGCAGTACCATCGCGTCCGACGCATCCCGTTCTGGCTAACGTGTTGATGAGCGCAGATGCAGAAATTGGGCAGGTAAGTTTAACAGCCTTTGATCTTAGCTTGGGTATTCGGACTAGTTTCCCAGCTGAAATTGAAACAAATGGTGAAATTACCCTTCCAGCCAAGCTGCTAAATGATATAGTTTCTCGGCTGCCAGAGGGAGAAATCATGCTAGACGATGAAGGGGGAGAAACACCTTTGGGTGCCACGATAACTTCTGCTTCAGGGCGTTATCAGGTTCGTGGTATGGGAGTAGAAGAATTTCCTGAATTACCAGTTGTGGAAGGTGTTGCGATCTATCTGCCAGCGTCAGCATTAATTGAAGGATTGCGTTCCACCTTATTTGCTGCTAGTGCTGATGAAACTAAGCAGGTTTTGACAGGGCTACATTTAACGTTTCAGCAAGACAGCTTAGAGTTTGCAGCTACCGATGGTCATAGATTAGCAGTTGTCCAAACTACTAACGAAATTGCAGACAACGCAGAACCAGTAAAGCTAGAGGTTACTATACCAGCTAAAGCATTGCGCGAACTGGAACGGATGCTAGGAATGCGCGAAGCGGCTGAGCCACTGGAATTGCATATTGACCAAGGACAGGTTGTTTTCTCGTTTTCAAACCAACGTTTGACCAGCCGCACACTAGAGGGTCAATACCCAGCTTATCGTCAACTTATCCCGCGTCAATTCGAGCGCCAAATTACAATTGAGCGTCGCCTGCTACTAAGTGCTGTAGAGCGGATTGCAGTTTTGGCAGATCAGAAGAATAACATCGTTAAATTCAGCATCGACAGCATTAATCAAGAATTAGCCTTATCTGTTGATGCTCAAGATGTCGGCAGTGGCAGAGAGTTGATGCCAGCACAAATTTCTGGAGAAAGCATAGAAATTGCCTTTAATATCAAGTATTTAATTGATGGGTTAAAGGCGCTGCAATCTAGTGAAATCCAAATGCAGTTGAATACAGCAACAACACCCGTGATTTTGACACCACTTGGTAACTTAAAAATGATTTATTTGATTATGCCTGTGCAGATCCGTAGCTGATTTTACCTGAAATCCATTGAAAAAATCAGCAGATTGATAGCAACGCCTAAGTTCGCACTCAGCCGACAGCACTGGTTCCCGATCAAGAATCAAATTAGAAAAATGTCTGCATAGTAATACACATTTTCGGAAAAGAGTTGATAGCACTGTTGCTGTGTTCTAGCCTTTGGGCGCTTTGCTATAGTTGATAGAATTTTCTAGACAAATGGCTTGAGTTGGCTGAAATGCACATACTAATAATAAATCTCTAATACATATGATCAATACAGAGAATTTACTAGAGCACCAATGGCACCAGCTACCTCCACAGGAAGTAGCTCAGCAGCTAAACAGCAATTTGGAAGCAGGACTGACCTCCAACGAAGTGACAGAGCGACAGAACCGCTTTGGGCCTAATCAACTGACTGGCAAGCAGGGTAAAAGTGCCTGGATACGATTTCTCCAGCAATTTAATCAGCCTCTACTGTATATTTTGCTGACTGCCGGTATAGTTACAGCTTTACTACAGGAATGGGTCGAATCTGGGGTGATCTTCGGCGTTACACTGCTTAACGCGATCATCGGCTTTGTGCAGGAATCAAAAGCAGAAAGCGCGATCGCAGCCTTAGCCGAGTCTGTCAGCACCGAAGCAACAGTCATCCGTGACGGTCAAAAAGTGAGCATTCCCTCCCAAGAACTGGTGCCAGGGGATTTGGTACTGCTGACCTCTGGAAATAAAGTACCTGCTGATCTCCGGTTAGTCAAAGTCCGCAACCTGCAAATCAGTGAGTCAGCCTTGACAGGGGAATCCGTTCCAGTTGAGAAAGCAACCGAGCCGCTCGCTCCCGAAACCCCCCTGGCAGAACGAACAAGCATGACCTACGCTAGCAGTTTAGTTACAGCTGGGCAGGGGAGTGGGCTTGTGATTGCGATCGCCAACGCCACCGAGACTGGTCGCATTTCGCAGCTAATGGAGCAGAGCCCAAATCTGGAAACCCCCCTTACACGCAAGATTCACAAATTCAGCAAAACATTGCTTTATATCATCCTGGGGCTAGCGGCACTGATGTTCGTAGTCAGAGTGTCACAGGGAGAATCCTGGGTGGAAGTGTTTAAGACAGCCGTAGCCTTAGCGGTCGCTGCCATTCCCGAAGGCTTGCCAGCTGTTGTGACAATTACCTTAGCCATTGGCGTCTCCCGAATGGCTCGTCGTCACGCCATTATCCGGAAACTACCAGCTGTAGAAACCCTGGGTAGTACCACGGTTATTTGTTCGGATAAAACTGGCACGCTCACCGAAAATCAAATGACAGTTCAGGACATCTACGCAGGGGATAGGCGCTATTCAGTTAGCGGTGTGGGCTACGGCGCTGAGGGTGAAATTATCCTCAATGGTGGTCAGCCAGCTAACTTGACCAATGCTCCAGCGTTGCAGGAATGCCTGAGAGCAGGTCTTTTGTGCAATGATTCTCATTTACAAGAGCAGGACGGGCAGTGCGTGGTTGTGGGCGATCCAACAGAAGGGGCATTAATTGTTGCTGCCCGCAAAGCTGGTTTAACCCAGCAAGTCCTAGAACAAGAAATGCCCAGGCGGGATACGATTCCCTTTGAATCCGAATTTCAGTACATGGCGACTTTGCACGAAAGCAAATCAGATCAGCTGATTTACGTCAAAGGTTCGACAGAGTCAATCCTCAAACGATGTAATCAGAGGCTCAACCCAGAAAACCGCCTAGTAACTTTAGACCACACCCAGGTGGAGCGAGAAGCAGATGCAATGGCAGAGCAGGGCTTACGTGTACTAGCTTTTGCCAAAAAGCAAGTAGCCGCTGACCAGCATTCACTGGATCATCCTGATCTTGAGCAGGATTTGGTTTTTCTCGGGCTGCAAGGGATGATCGATCCACCACGTCCAGAAGCGATCGCGGCGGTGCGTGCCTGTCAGTTAGCAGGGATTAAGGTGAAGATGATCACTGGCGATCATGCGTTAACGGCAGGGGCGATCGCCCGGATGATGGAATTGAGTCAAACGGATCAGGTACTGGCCTTCACTGGTCAGGAACTAGGTCGGATGAACAGCCGGGAACTCGGTGAAGCTGCAACAGCGGGTGTGGTTTTTGCGCGGGTCGCACCGGAACAGAAATTGCGCCTGGTCGAAGCCCTGCAAGCTCAAGGTGAGATTGTCGCAATGACAGGGGATGGGGTCAACGATGCTCCAGCGCTCAAGCAAGCGGATCTGGGGATTGCTATGGGCATAACTGGCACTGAAGTCGCTAAGGAAGCAGCTGACATGATCCTCACCGACGACAACTTTGCCTCGATAGAAACTGCTGTGGAGGAGGGACGTACTGTCTACCAGAATCTCCTCAAGGCGATCTCCTTCATTTTGCCAGTCAACGGTGGGGAATCCCTAACGATTTTGGTTGGTGTGCTGCTGGGAACCGCTCTGCCCATTCTACCTTTGCAAATTCTCTGGGTAAATATGGTGAGTTCCGTTGCTCTGACGGTGCCGCTTGCTTTTGAACCTAGTTCTAAGGGTGTGATGCGCTCGTCCCCGCGTAACCCCAATGAGTCTCTACTATCGGGTAGCTTGCTGAGACGCATTTTGGCAATCTCTCTCTTTAATTTAATTGTGATCTTTGGTCTATTTGAATGGATACAGCAAACTACTGGAAACATAAGTTTAGCCCGCACAATGGCAGTTAATGCTTTAGTTGCAGCTGAAACCTTTTACCTCTTGAGCATCAGCGAATTCGTACCTACCGTTGTCAACAGGCGTGATAAAACTAGGCCGATTGGCTATGCACCGGCAATTGGGATTATCTGTGTCGTTATTCTCCAAGTGGTCTTCACGCAGTGGAGCCTGATGAATCAGTTATTTGACACAGTACCACTGAGTTTTGCTCAAGCAGGAATTTGCATTGGTGCCGGCTTCCCTATTATTTTTGTGGCGCTCCTGTTGCAGCGCTTTGCTCCGATGAAGTGATTAAACCCAAAGTGTCATCTAAGTTGCTGAGTTGTAGATAAAAACTTTCACAAGGTAACATAGAGATTTGCAGACCACCTTGGCTTGGTTTTAAATGGGTACATAATTCTTGAACGCGATGCCTGCGGCGGGCTGACGCTCGTTTGCAAAGCATGGTCAAAGAGCATTGACTCGCTACCGCTTTGCTAATGCCTACGCGCTTGGCTCAGCTTTCAAATTGTAATCATATTGAAACTAGGATTAATCTGCAAGTTAAGCTTCCTTCAGAGGTAACAGTTTAGTCGAGAGCGCAGTCGTAAAGCTGGAATATCCAGTGTCTGAGGAAGTGGTAGCTTTGACCGATATCGCTTCCAAGTCTTGGTTTTGAAGAATCCGGAGATATAATTTCCTATAAGTTAAAAACTATCTTAAAATTAGCGTAATAATTGCGCTTGTCTAAAAACAACTAGCTAAGAACTAAATTAGGAGGAATATATATGGCGATCGTACCGATGCGGCTGATGTTGGATCACGCGGCTGAAAATGGTTACGCCATTCCAGCTTACAACGTCAATAACATGGAGCAGATTCAAGCCATTATGAAGGCTGCTCATGAGACAGATAGCCCCGTGATTTTACAAGCTTCTCGCGGTGCTCGCACCTATGCTGGGGAAAACTTCCTGCGCCACCTGATTTTGGCGGCGGTGGAAACCTATCCCCATATCCCCATTGCCATGCACCAAGATCATGGTAATAGTCCAGCTACTTGCTACTCGGCAATTAAGCATGGTTTCACTAGCGTCATGATGGATGGTTCTCTGGAGGCGGATGCTAAGACTCCAGCTAGCTACGAGTACAACGTTGAAGTTACCCGCAAAGTCGTAGAAGTGGCTCACGCCGTTGGTGTTAGTGTTGAAGGTGAACTTGGTTGCCTGGGTTCTCTAGAAAGTGGCATGGGTGAAGCTGAAGACGGTCACGGCGCAGAAGGCGTTTTATCTCACGATCAGTTGTTGACTGATCCAGATCAAGCCGTTGACTTTGTGGAGCAAACTCAGGTGGATGCTTTGGCAGTTGCCATTGGTACTAGCCACGGTGCTTACAAGTTTACCCGCAAGCCAACTGGAGAAGTTTTAGCAATTAGCCGGATTGAAGAAATTCACAACCGCTTGCCGAACACTCACCTGGTAATGCACGGTTCTTCCTCCGTGCCGGAAGATTTGATCGCAATTATTAACAAGTACGGCGGTCAGATTCCTGAGACTTACGGTGTGCCAGTTGAAGAAATCCAAAAAGGGATTAAGTGCGGTGTGCGTAAAGTGAATATCGACACCGATAACCGTCTGGCGATTACTGCTGCGGTACGTGAAGCTCTAGCTAGCAATCCCAAGGAGTTTGATCCGCGTCACTTCCTCAAGCCTTCAATTAAGTATATGCAGAAGGTTTGTAGCGATCGCTATCAACAGTTTGGCTCTGCTGGTCAAGCTAGTAAGATTAAGCAAGTGACTCTAGATGACTTTGCTGCTAAGTACGCTAAGGGCGAGTTAAGCGCTGTGACAAAAAAAGCAGCTGTTACTGTTTAAAAGCTTGTGTTTATCTAATAGTTAAATTTTTGAGCGGGTAGCTGAATGCTACCCGTTTTTTATCAAGTATGACTTACCGAAATCCTACTCCTACAGTTGACATTATTATCGAACTGGTTAACCAACCGCAGCGACCGATTATATTAATTGAGCGCCAAAATTCCCCTCTGGGATGGGCAATTCCGGGTGGTTTTATTGATTATGGGGAATCCGCTGAAGCGGCGGCGCGGCGGGAAGCTAAGGAAGAGACAGGGTTGCAAGTTGAATTAATTGAACAATTCCAGGTATATTCTGAGCCCGACCGCGATCCACGTCAGCACACGATAAGCGTTGTATTTTTAGCAACAGCAACGGGTGAACCCAAGGCTGGGGATGATGCTAGGACCGTAGGAATTTTTGAATCGTGGCAGATACCAGCTAATTTATGCTTTGACCACGATCGCATCCTCCGTGATTATTTGCTTTATCGTCATTACGGGCTACGACCCCGATCTGTTAGCAATTAGTTTGAAACAAATAAGCATGAATCGCAAAATTATTCGTACAGACAATGCCCCCGCACCAGTAGGACCGTATAATCAAGCGATCGCTGCTAGTGGGCAGCTGGTTTTTGTTGCTGGTCAAATTCCGCTCGACCCTAGCACTGGTGAGATTGTGGGAGCGACAGATGTGGCAAAGCAGACTCGACAAGTTCTGGCAAATATCGAGGCTATCCTAACAGCATCTCAGGCAATGTTACGGGATGTGGTAAAAACCACTGTCTTCCTCGTAGATATGAATGATTTTGCCGCTATGAATGCAGTTTATGCTCAGTATTTTGATGAAGCAACTGCTCCGGCTCGGGCCTGTGTCCAAGTTTCGCGTTTGCCCAAAGATGTCCTGGTAGAGATTGACTGTATTGCAGTGATTGCAATCGCTCCCTAAGTATGGAAGCCACAGTTACTTTAGCCTTTTTGCTTAAGTCCTTGCCGAAAAATCCACTGCATTACACCGGGAAATATTCCATAAGCAGCTTTTGAGACATTTGCGGAGCCGACCATCACTTCAGAGCGCTGATGTTTTACCGCATCCCAAATTGCATTTGCTACATCTTCAGCCTTTTCTATCACGGGTATACTTAGTACTTGAGCCAGCTGATCATGCCGAGCTTGAGCATCCTGTTCATCTTTGCCGCGAAAGATTGCCCGTTCCATCAAACTACTTTTAATCACATTCGGATAAATCCCACAGACATGAATACCTTTAGGCTTTAATTCCGAATGTAGCGCTTCTGTCAACCCAGTGACGGCAAACTTGCTAGTAGAGTAAGGAACTAAATAAGGTATAGGCACTTTACCGCCGATTGAACTTAGATTAACAATAGTTCCGCTTCCCCGTTCTAGGAAGTGAGGCAACAGCGCATGAATCATGTGGATATATCCCCACAAATTGGTATCTATAACTTGATGCCAATCTGCAAGCGAGAACTGCTCGGCTGGTCCTGATATATAAATACCTGCATTGTTGATTAACACATCGATAGCGGCATAACGAGCCAGCGCTGTATGCACTAGGGTCTTTACTTGGTCTGCGTCCCTGACATCAGTAGGGATACTTAGTGCTGCACAACCAAGTGTTTGTACTTCTTGCTCTACCGCTACCAGCGGTTCAGCCCGACGAGCTGCAAGTACGAGATTATAACCTTTTTGAGCAAATAAGAGAGCGGTTGCTTTCCCAATGCCTTGAGAAGCACCCGTGATCAGAACTGTGGGAGCCATACTTTAAGTAACAGAACGTGCTGAGATCAATAAGATCCATTAGCCTGATCCAACCAGATCTCAACCTCTCTCCCTTGGTAGAAATATCGGCTCACGCGCTGGTAGTGCTGTATCCTGCCAATTTGTTCAATGTCAAGCAAGTGTATATATTGCGAGGATTTGAAGCCTGACAACTATTTGTCCCGCAACGAGCGAATAAACTCTCTAATGACATCTGTTTTCGTCCGCTTATACTTTTTGCAGTAGCTTTCCAGTATTTCTAGTTCAATATCTGGTACTCTCAAATTTAATTGCTTTGATGTCATTGGTATAAACCAGCACTATGCCTTTACTATACTTCTTTGAGGTATAAATTAAAACGCTACATACTTCGTCTACGGCTAAAGTACCAGTATTGATTTTAGGAAAATCTGGTTTTACCTGACCAGAAATTTACTTCTAATTAAATTGCCACAAGTCTATATTTAAAAATATTCTCAATAAATAAGAACACAAATTCTAACCTTGGAAAGAAGTAGTTTGTTTTCAGCTAGCTCATTCTGAGCAACGGACACTACCACATCTTTGTTAGTCTTTCTGAAATGCGATCGCCAAGTTGCTACTGCCTTCTCAACTTTACCGGAATTATCAAGCTACCGTTTCGGGTCAATACTCCAAGAAGCAATACCTCAAACAGTTGAAGCACTGGGCTATCAGGTTCAACTCGTTCCGCTTCCGACCGCTAATCCATCTAACTAGCCGTTGATTTTCAAATGAGGTCTATTGATCTCATCGCTGCCAAACCTTAATCGTCTTGTCCTTACTGCTACTAACTATCTGCCCGGTGGGACTGGTGGTAACTGACAAAACCCAGTCGGAATGTCCAGAGAGATCACTCAGCAATTTTCCTGTCTGCAAATTCCAAATTTTAATGGTTTTGTCAACACTTGTACTGACAATTTGGCTATCATTGCTGAAGGCGACAGAGACAACGCGATCGCTATGCCCTAAGAGTGTATAAATTACTTCCCCAGTCCGCAGATTCCAAACCTTGATCGTCTTGTCCCAACTACTAGAGGCAAGCTTCTGTCCATCGGGGCTAAAGACTACGTCTCTAACAGCGTCAGCATGACCTAAGAGTGTACGAATCACTTCTCCAGTCCGTAGATTCCAAACCTTAATAGTTTTATCAATGCCAGCAGTGGCAAAAGTCTGCCCACCAGGACTAATAGCAACTGAGAAAACTCGACCGGAATGCCCATCAATACTGCGGCGCAGTTCCCCAGTCGATAAATTCCAAATCTTAATATTACTATCTTCACTGCCACTAATAAGCGTCTGTCCATCAGGGCTGATGGCAACAGACCAAACTGGACCAGAACCCCCAGCAAGTGTGCGAATCTGTCCATGCAAATTCCATAACTTAATAGTCTTGTCACCACTAGCACTGGCGAGGATTTGCCCATCTGGACTGAAAGTAACGGATCTAACAGTATCGGAATGACCCAAAAGTGTGCGGCTTACTTGCCCAGTATTTAGGTTCCAAATTTTGATTGTGTTGTCCTCGCTACCACTAACCAGGGTCTGTCCATTAGAACTCAGGTCAACAGACCAAACTGAGCCTGAATGCCCAACCAGAGTTTTGTCCAAAGAAATATTCTGGGAAACCGGATTTTTGCGGACAACAAAAACTGGAGATTTGACTTGGGCAACAGGACCAGGCGATCGCAGAAAATAGTAGCTGCTACCTATCAGAACTACCGCAGTAAAGCTTAGTGCTACGCCGAGCAGCAAAAGCGATTTTTTCAGACTAGGGATAAAACTATTTGGATTATTCCCCAAGTCCGGAGTAAAGCGCTTACTCGGTACTGGAATAGTTGCCTGGATTTGGTGTGGCGCTGCTTGTGGACCTAAAGTAGTGAGCCGCTGCCCCATCACTTGTTGCGGTGTTAATAATTTTAAAATAGCTTTTTGCTGCCTTGGCGCTTGACGATTCAGTAAAGGTTGCAATGCAAGAAGTGCCTGAGTTGCCGACTCGTAACGCTCTTGAAAGTGGTAGCGCACCATCTTGGTAAGCACACTTGCTAAAGGGGCGCTTACTTGCACATGATGTTGCCAGATGATTTCACCTGTGTCCGAGTCTGCTATACCTGTGTCCAATTCTAATAGTTGTGTAGGACTTAACCCTGTAAGCGCTTGAATACCAATTATTCCGAGTGCATAAATATCACTGTTCGGTCGTGGTCTGCCTCGCGCTTGCTCTGGGGGCATGTATCCTAATGTACCAATCGCCATTGTCGCGGGTATGCCAACTGCAAAGCTTGTGTTCGTCTTGCCAAATTCTGTTACTACTTGAGTCCATCCTTGCTTTACCGACCCAAAGTCCACTAGGACTAGTTTGCCATCCTGCTGTCTTCTAATCAGATTACTTGGCTTTAGGTCTCGATGAATTAGCCCGTAATTATGCACATATTCCAGGATACTTAAAACTTCTTGGAGTAGTTGCACTACAGCGCTTTCACTCCAGCGCTTGCCTGAATGCAGTTCTGTACTCAGAGTATGCCCAATGATGAATTCTTGCACCAGGTAAAATTCCTGGTTTTCTTCCAGGTCAGCTAACAACTGCGGCACTTGGTTGTAGTTGCCGAGTTTTGAGAGCGCTTCTACTTCTCTTCTAAATAACTGCCTGAGTGTTTGTAATGATTCTGGCTCGTCACTGGTGCGTAACAAATGTTTGACGACACAGGTGCAGTGGTTGGGCAACCATGTGTCTTCGGCAAGGTAGGTTTGAGAGAATCCTCCTGCACTTAAAACTTGAACTATTTGGTAACGCCCCTGGAGTAACTTGCCTAACATCATGTGAGTTGCGAGTGTTCTTAATCCTAATTCTGATTCCTTGCTTAACCATCTCTCCATCGGAGGTATTGTTAACTTAAGGAAACGCTTTCATACACTAGCTACAACGCGCATTTATCACTTTCTGATACTTGTTGGTTGAAGGGCAATCGCCTTACCGGAGCTTTAAACTTCACCAAGGGTACTTAATGCTCATGTTAAGAACATAATTAAGCACTACTGCATGGTTTAGCCTAAAATCATTGCTTTACTTGAACCAAGATAACCAGGGAATCCAATTTTGAATTAATTGAGCCAATTTTGCATAACCTGCTGACCTGGGGTGAGAACCGTCATTTTCTACCGCTTCACGCATCCAAATATCTGAGGATTGTAGCGGAGTAAAAATATCTAGATAAGGTAAATCTAGCTCGTAACAGACTGCTGCAAAGGAGTTAGACAAACGACCAGTTCGGTGATTTTGTTCAGCATCCACAGTTGCGGGAGGTCCTACCATTAATACTGGAAACATCTGCTTAGCGCTATTCAGAATGTTGCGAGTGTTTTCTATGGAACTTGAAAATTCGATCCGGGTTTTACCATTTTCGAGCGTGGTGTCATTCATGCCAAAAGAGAATACAATTCTCCCATCGTCTGCGGCGCTTAAGCGACCGGAAACTTCCCTTAACCAACGAGCCCTAATATCTGCACTGGTTTCCCGGCGTACACCAAGATTGTAGTAAGTGATGTCATAACCAAGATTACAGGCAGTAGCACAAATTCTACCTGCCCAACCAAGACACTCTGGATCGCCAGTGCCGTTAATAAAAGAGTCACCTATAAAGCAAATACGCATTTACAATTAATTTCGCGCTGTAGTAGATAGTCCACTCTTCACTTTGCGGCTTACACTGTCCAATCCTCTGTAGTCAAACCCAGAACTCTGCTAAAGTCACTAACGTTGCGAGTCAACAGCACTAAGCCCCGTGAAAGTGCGATCGCTGCGATCCGTAAATCCATCGTGGCTATGCGAACTCGTTGCGCTCGTAACCCCTCAAAGATTACCGCCGCTCCAGCCTCGAACGGTAAGACTGGCGCTGCCGAGAATCCCTGAATGATTTCCATTAGTAAAGTATATCCACGAACTGCATCAGCAGGTGTTTGGGAGCGATTAATAAAGGTATGAGCGCCGATTACTTGCTCATGAAAACTGACGATGGAGAAGGCAAAATCCATAGTCTGGTATTGAGCAATCCGAGTGGCTAATGTTGCGTACTCTGAACCTGAGCGCCGTTGTAGAAAGCTGATGTGGTCAGTGTCGAGCAGATATCTCACACTTCATCAGCTTCATCTGCTGGTCTGTCAGCATGACGTACCGACTTCCCGTAATCCAGAGCTTCGAGAAAAACTGACTCATCAGAGATCGAGCCAATGACCTTCTCAAGCCAATCACCAGAGGTAGGAGTACTAGCAATTTGACGTTGGAGATCAGCAACCGTATGCTCAAGGGTTGCTAAACGCTGTTCAAAAGTCGTTTCATCTAACATGATTTCTCCTCTCACCATATTTCGTTAGCTTCATTGTGCAATTCCTCAGCTTGTTCGTGATGACTATCACACTGTAATAACTCAAGCTTCTGGTTAAGATTCTGGAGATTGCGCTTCTCTTCGTAGTTAGGATAGGCAGATAGGTCTGGGAGAATTGCCATTTTCGTCTTTCTTTACGTTCAGTGTTTCAGGTTGTTGGAATAGGTTACCTAATTCTCTATTTAAATACTATGCGGTCTAACAAAAGAGTCACCTATAAAGCAAATACTTATCTACAATTAATTTCGCGCCGTAGTAGATAGTCCGTCTAGAATCAAAGACGGAGTATAGCAAGAGCCGTTCCAATCAGCATCGCTGCCCAGTGCAACCAGCTGTTTGAGTGCAGTATAAATGTTACCGGCAACCATCGTATCTTTCACTCTGCCTACAACTTGACCATTTTTCACGCGGTAGCCTAGATCGACATTAATAGAAAAGTCACCAGAGATGCTGCCGCCGCCGCCCAACATCTGATCCACGATCAGTCCATCACCCAGATAAGCAATCAAATCCAACAGCGACTTGTTGCTGCCGGGCTGAATTAGCAGGTTAAATAAACTCGGCGTGGGATAACTGCCCAATCCAGGGCGAAAACCATTACCAGTAGTGCCAGTACCCAACTGACGACCGATGGTGCGATCGCAACAAAAATGCTGCAAAATCCCGTTTTGAATAAAAACCAGCGGCTGAGTCGGAGTGCCTTCATCATCGAAAGGGCAACTAAAGGGTCCAGCAACTGGGTCTTGTGACAAAGTTAATGCTGCTGAAACTACTGGCTGACCAATACGCTCAGCCCAGGGCGAAGCCTTTTCTACCACCCGTTTGCCATTCAAAGCGGCTTGGACAGTACCCCACAGCATATCAGCAGCTTTAGAAGTGAACAAAATTGGTACGCGCCCAGTGGGGGATGAAACATTTTCTCCCACCCAATCCAACCGCTGGAGAATGTTATTGGCAATTATTTCTGGGTCCAAGCTGCCCCGCTGCGTCTGACCATCAGAAACACTCAAGAAATCATCGCCTCGTACCCATTCCGCTGATATATAACAGCCAAGTGTGGTGTCAGTGTAGTGGCAATCTAGACCCTGAGAATTGACCAAGCGGGTGGTTTCAACATCACTATCCCACTCAGCGCTGATCAGGACTTCTGGATAAGCATCTCGAATCAGAGTAATCGCTTTTTCCCCCCACTCCACCAATTGTTCCACTGGTACTGCCTCACCCAGGTCAGGATAAGCAGGCTTTGAGTTATTTCCTAATTCGATCAGTTCAGGTTCGTTAAGTTGACTAAGTGCTAGAGCACGTTCCACCATTGCCCCAGCCTCCACCTGTCCATAAGCCACTGCTAGCCCTGGACGACCTGAGCGCCAAAGTCGTAGCGCTGTTCCTTCTGATTGAGCGCTTTCTAGCTGCTTCAGGCGGTTAGCTTCAAAGAAAACTGGTCGAGACAGCGATCGCGACTGATAAACTTCAGCGGCTTCTGCCCCGGATTTGGCGGCTAGTTGTAACAGCTCTTCTGCTAGTGTCTCTTGTGGCAAATTTTCAGAACCCATGACCTCTGCTGAGTATAAAAATTTAGGTATTTCACCGCAAAGACGCTCTTAAACCGAGAAAAATTAGCTAATAGCTAATTATGTCGATCTTTGGGGTTAATTTCCGCTCTGCAATCAATTTACGGCAGATTGATCTCCTGCAACAGCCAAAAACCTGCAAAGGATTCTGATTGGGGATCGGACTGAACAGCTAAAAAATGCACTCCCCTGGCTTGCTGCTTGGTGTCCTCAAATCCTTTGGCTTCTATCAAGGTTTGGGGGTTTTTAATGTTAGCTAAAATCCAGCTATCAGTTGCCCCAGTTTCCAAAAGCAGCCTCGGCACTGAACCATTGTCAAATTTAAGGAAGGCTAATTCTAATCCTGACATCCACCCAGCCAGAGGCACGGCTCTAGGGGAATAGATCACTACTCCTGGAATTTTTTCAGTCGTCAAACCAATCATCCGCAATGGAAAAGCCTCACCAAAGCCAATATCCCATTCGTGCATTTCTTCAAATGCAGACACTTCTAAGGTGACAAACACCCATTGCTGTCCCATTAAGGCATCTGGTAGGCGTTGGGGAGCTAGTGTTTCCAAGCGGACAGAAGGATTTGTAACAGCTTGAAACCTAGGTAAGGTAGGATACACTTCCTCCATCCGTTCTTGTAGCCATTGATAGAGAGCCAAGGTTCGGCGGCTAGGCTGTGCCGGAATACCTAGATCAGCACAGGCTTTGACGATCATGTTGTTCATCTGGCGACGGAAAAAGCGAAACTTTACAGGTGCAACTCCTGCTTTAGTAATTGCTTCCTCCAACGCCGTCCGCAACCAACCAGAATTTACCTGTGTACCAGGACAAAATTGAGCATACCGAAACAAGGAATCAACTTTTGTCCGGCTGTCCATTGGACTTTCGCACACCAAGACTTCCCAAACTTTTTTCTGGTTTTCATCCAAAACAGGACGGGAGTAGAAGTCTAGCTCCCAAATAGTACCCATGTCATGCGTTAAAATTTTGTTACTTTCTCATCATACGGGCGATATGTGCCTGCTTACACAGACTTCTTTGAGCGCGGCTGAGACGGTTAGCTGAAATAAAGTAATCGCACATTTTTAAAGCAGCGCAGTGTCAATCGTCCTCTTCCAACTTACGGGGGAATCGAATAGCGCGAAAATGATGTTACATTTGCATCGGCTTTAATTAGAGATTCTATCTGCTGAAATTGGCTGAATGGCGAGGTCTATGACAAGGAATGCGTCCTACGCAATTGATTTTGGAACTAGCAACACTTGTATAGCACGCTGGAACCCGGTTACCCAGCAACCAGAGACCCTGAGTTTACCTGGCTTATCCCATCAAATAGGGCAGAATCCTCCCCTAATTCCTACTCTGGTATATGTTGAAGATGCAACAGTGGGGAAAGTCGTAGTAGGGCAAGCTGTGCGCGATCGCGGTCTTGATCTCACGAGTGACCCGCGATTTTTCCGCAGTTTCAAGCGCGGAATTGGGGCCGATATTCAAGGTTTTTTACCAGAACTAGATGGGCAAATTGTCTCCTTTGAGCAGGTCGGGCAATGGTTCTTAACACAGATAATTGAAAAACTGGATGCCAATGCCTTTGATGCGGAGCAATCTTTGATATTGACCGTACCCGTAGACAGTTTTGAAGCATACCGTCATTGGTTAGGTCAAGTGTGTCAAGTCCTCCCGATAGACCAAGTACGGTTATTAGATGAACCTACAGCAGCTGCTTTAGGCTATGGCATGGCAGATCAAGAAAATCTGCTAGTAATTGACTTCGGGGGCGGGACACTGGATCTATCCCTGGTGAGCTTGAATCGAGGTGTCCAAGCAGCTAAGCCACTAGGTTTTCTGCTTAAGTGGGGTCAGAAGTCCCTGGCAGAATCTGGACAGAAAGTAAAAACCGCCCGTGTGTTAGCAAAAGCAGGGCAAAATCTGGGTGGTTCTGATATTGACAACTGGCTGGTTGATTACTTCGCCAATACTCAGGGATTAGTAGCAACTCCTTTAACTACAAGACTTGCAGAGCGATTAAAGATTCAACTGTCAACGCAGCCACAGGCGAGTGAAGTTTACTTCAATGATCAGACATTTGAGAGCTATGAACTAGAATTAGACCGCAACACTTTTGAAACTATTCTCAGAGGACATCAGTTTTTTGAGCGACTGGATGAATCTATGACTCAGGTATTGCAACAAGCACGGCGGCAAGGGCTAGAAGTTGCAGATATTAATGCTGTTTTGTTAGTTGGTGGCACGGTACAAATGCCCGCTGTGCAAACTTGGGTGCAACAGTATTTTGAGCCAGAAAAAATTCGGTGTGAGCGACCATTTGAAGCGATCGCTCAAGGTGCTCTCCAACTAACTCAAGGTGTTGAACTAAAAGACTTTCTTTACCACAGTTACGGCATCCGTTACTGGGACCGTCGCAACAAGCGCCACAATTGGCATCCGATAATTAAAGCTGGGCAGGCTTACCCGATGAGTGAGCCAGTAGAATTATTCTTGGGCGCTTCTGTGGAGAATCAACCGAGTATTGAGTTAATCATCGGCGAGTTGGGACAAGAGAGCGGCGGCACAGAAGTTTACTTTGAAGGCGATCGCTTAATTACCCGTCGTCTCAACAGTGGTCAAAACCAGGTGCAACCACTCAACGATAAAGAAGGGGCCAGGACTATTGCTCAACTAACTCCAACTGGCTATCCTGGTAGCGATCGGGTTAAAATTCTGTTTGAAGTTGATCAGCAGCGCTCTTTGCGGATGACGGTTGAAGACTTGCTGACGAATCAAACACTGTTACAGAATCAGCTGGTTGCCGAGTTAAGTTGAATGCCAGATATACTCACTGAGGGATAAGTCTATGCCAGCTATTGAGTTGAAATCTCCCACAGTATTTCAACGAGTGCTGATAATTTTAATTTCCTTGCTAATAGCAACTGCGGTATTAATGGGGGCTAAACTATTATTCTCAGGGAGCGCTATGACTTTTTTTGCAGGAACTCGACCCACTAATATTGGTATCCATTCAGGTCAACTAACTACTTGTCTAAATACACCAAATTGTGTTAACAGCCAAAGCCAGGATGTCAAGGACAAAATTGAGCCTTTTAATTATAACTCCTCTTCTGAAAAGGCTATGGCTAACCTTAAGACAGTTATTCAATCTTTTAAACAAAGTAAAATCATCAGTGAAACAAAAAACTACCTGTACGCAGAATTTACAATTCCAATTATAGGTTTCGTTGATGATGTCGAATTTTATTTAGATGAGAACGCAAAAGTAATTCATGTTCGTTCAGCTTCACGATTGGGAGAGTCTGATTTAGGAGTGAATCGTAAAAGAATAGAAACTATCAGGACTAGACTAAATGAACTTAAGAGCAATGCTTCAGCTTAATTTCTAACTTATTTACGGAGTCAATAATCAAGAGGGTATATAACCTACTTCGGAGTGGCAAACTAACTAATGAATTTTGATTTCTCCTCTACTTCTTTCCTCTTAAAGTTTAACTAATGACTAGGGACTAGTGACCAATGACTCGCGCCTTGCGCGCTTTAATTGCCCTAGACTCAATAGCAAACTCTGGAATTTCCCGGAGTTCAGTTTCCAAAAGGTTGTATTGTTCACAAACTAAGCTGAGGCGAGTAGAAGGGCTTTTGACTTCTTTAACTGAGTGAGTCAAATCACCTTGAAAAAAAAGTAGTGTGTTGAATTGAGGGCGGATACAACCAACGTGTCGTTTATTGCAATGAAGTACTAGCTCTCCGCCTTCTAGGACAGATGGCACTTGAACATAGAGAACGCTGACTATGGCTGGAGGCGCAATCGTCTTGCAGTAAGAGCGTAAACTACGATCAATGTGTGGATCTACGCGAGAACCTGTCTGTAGCAGCAACGGATTAAGATAAAAGGCATTACACGTAGGTTGTAAAGCAACGCTTAGATAAGGTTTGAAGCAGGGAAAGCGGCGCTCGACTTCAATAATGCCAGAGCGCTGGAATACTACTGAAAAGCCTTTGGTGGCAACAAAGTCCCGGTTCAGGTTATTGACTGCAAAATACTGGCAAGCCAGGATTTGCCCTTGCAACTTGCTGAGATATTCAGGTTCAAAAACATTGTGAGAGACACGATAATAGCTCAATGAATTGATAACTCCTTAATAATCTCTTGCCAGCTGTTCCATCAAATTTCTTGCCCGTTGGGCGATCGCGTCCCAATTTCCAGCTGCTACTAACTGCTGCGGAAATAAGTCACCTGAAAGCCCGACTGCGATCGCCCCAGCTGCAATAAATTTCTTGGCATTTTCCAAAGTTACACCGCCAGTAGGAATCAACGGAATATGCCCTAGTGGTCCTTGGAGACTTTTGATATAGCTAACTCCTCCCATCGCTTGCACAGGGAACACCTTGACACAACTGGCTCCTGTAGTCCATGCCGTCACAATTTCTGTGGGGGAGAGCGCCCCTGGGATGATTGGCACACCCTTTTGGACTGCGGCTTGAATCATTACTGGATCGACGTGGGGGGTAAAGAGGAATTGGGCACCAGCGGCGATCGCTTGTTCCATTTGAAAGAGCGTTAACAGCGTCCCCGTGCCAACGGTACAAGCAGGTAATTCCACACGTAGTTGGCTAATCAGTTCAGCGGCGCGATCGCTGTTCCAGGTAATTTCGATTAGCTGCATTCCCCCAGAGGCAACCGCTTTTGCCATGTGGTGGGCTTGTTCCATTTTGGCAGCACGGATAACTGCGATTACTTTGCCGACGCTTGAAGCATGCGCGTTGCTTCCCTGCAACAGCGTTAACCAACACTGATCAGACATTCTCTCTTAATGCTAAGCAAATCTGTCTTGAAAAGCTCATATTCGAGTCTTAAAACTGAGGTAATTCAGTCGGCAGAAGGATGGATTTAAGCAGATATATTCCTAGTCTAGATATGAAATACGTAAATAAGCAGGAAAATAGTAATATGCCGCTTCATAAACTCGAAGACTTTGATCCAACATACCAGGAAACGTTTGGTGGGGATGATGTTAAGGGTCTAAGTTTATATACCCAAGGCGGAGAAAAGATTGGCTCAGTAGATGATGCTTTAGTTGATCCTGAAGGCCGTTTTCGCTATTTGGTAATTGATACAGGCATCGGTGGTATGAGTAAGAAGATATTGCTACCCATTGGGCTTTCCTACATTGATTACAATGCACGGCGTGTCACAGTTGACGGTCTCAGCAAAACGCAAGTTGAACATCTACCTGAGTACAACGACCGAATGACGGTTGACTACGATTACGAAGAGCAAGTGCGGGGTGTCTATCGCCCCATGACTTCTACAGCAGGTATGTCTGCTCAGACTAGCACGGCTAGTTATAACCGTGATACCTATAACTATCAGCAAGACGCGGCTTTATATGATTTGGATGAGCAGAAGCATCAAAACATTAAACTTTATGAAGAGCGGTTAATTGCAAATAAAAGCCGTGTCAAGACAGGGGAAGTAGCAGTTGGTAAACATATTGAAACCGAAACGGCACGGGTTTCAGTTCCAATTGAAAAAGAGCGAGTAGTGATTGAGCGAATAACTTCCACAGATACTGGTACTGTAGTTTCTCCTGGAGAAGCTAACTTTCAAGAAGGAGAAGTTGCCCGGATAGAAGTATACGAAGAAACGCCTGACATTCACAAAGAAGCCTTCGTGCGTGAAGAAGTCCGAGTTAGGAAGGTAGTGGAACAGGATACAGTTGAGGCTCAAGAAACAATTCGTCGTGAAGAGTTAGACGTTAATACTGATGGAAATCCGGTTGTAAATGACGTAAATCCAGGATTGAATGAGCGTATTTAAGTAGTTTTTCATACGTGGTGGAGTTGATTAATTGATACATGTAGGGGTTATTTTGTGAATTGCCCCTACTCAAAATATATAAAAATAAAGCTTTGATGTAACTAAAAAATAATACATATTTGTATTCGTAAAATGCTTAACTAATATCTAACTACGATAAAAAATTAAATAAGCTCAACTTACTTACAAAACTATGGCATCAAAATGATAAATTAATATAAACCTTGAGTGCTGTAAATAAATTAGGAAACGTTACATGGCTCTTTACGAAATCGAAGAATTTTATCCAAATTATCAAGAAGAACTGTTTGATGGGGATGATATCAAGGGACTTGATGTCTATGCTGGCAGAACAGGTGATAAGATCGGCTCTATTGAAACTGCATTAGTTGATGAGGAAGGCCGTTTCCGATATTTTGTGATTGACACCGGCTTTTGGATTTTTGGAAAAAAAGTATTGCTACCAGTCGGTTACTGTCAAATTGACGATCAAGCACGACGTATTTATGCCACAGGCATTTTGAACAAAAAGCAAGTAGAAGATTTACCTGAGTACCACGAAAATACAAAGGTTAATCATAACTATGAAGAGCGGGTGAGCAAGATTTACCGCAATCCATCTGCTAGCACTGCGGTACCACTGGAGGCATCAGCACCCCTAGAAGCAGCTTATTTGGTCCCCCAAGCACAGGCTAGCAATACTATTTCTGAGCGCGATACCTACAACTATCAGCAAGACCCCTCCGTCTATAACTTAAATGCTCGTGACCATCAAACCCTTAACCTGTACGAAGAACGGTTAGTTGCCAACAAAAAACGTCGTCAGACAGGAGAAGTAGTGGTTGGTAAGCACATTAAAACTGAAACAGCACGGGTTTCGTTGCCGCTGGAAAAGGAGCGAGTGATTATTGAGCGCACTACTCCAACAGGTTCTGAAACAATACCTTCTTCTAGCAATATTGACTTTCATGAAGGGGAAATTGCCCGG
The DNA here is from genome assembly GCA_041748755.1 of Chroococcidiopsidaceae cyanobacterium. Classification (GTDB taxonomy): domain Bacteria; phylum Cyanobacteriota; class Cyanobacteriia; order Cyanobacteriales; family Chroococcidiopsidaceae; genus JAHHHE01. The sequence goes on from JBGTCQ010000208.1 coordinate 26,244, forward strand.
ATGAAAGTATACGAAGAGACGGCTGATATTCATAAGGAAGCTTTTGTGCGTGAGGAAGTCAAAATTAGGAAAGAAGTAGAGCGAGATACAGTTGAAGCTGAAGAAATACTGCGCCGTGAAGAGTTAGATGTTGATACTGACGGTCGTCGGGTTGAAGATAGAAGATTTAATCAGCAGTGAAAAGTTGTGTTTCAAACTTGTCTAACCTAAGGTTGATTTAGTTAATCTTCCTTATGAGGAATATCTAAGTTTTCAAATCAACCAATATGAGCAGGGCTTATATAAAGTCCTGCTTTTGGTTTTTATTATGTTCTAATTAAGAATCAGAGGTATCTGTAAGAAATAGGCGATCGCCAAGCGATTTTATTGGTAAAAAGTAAAATTAATGTGACACTTTTAAGCACTCAAACTAAGTTAAGTTCAGTCGCTAGGAAGAGGAAGCTGAATCATTTTTTTTTTAGCATTGTATGTGATGAGATGCGAAATTTACTTTACGAGGATTAAAAAAATGGCCCTACTAAAACTTGAAGATTTTGACCCAAATTACCGTGAGACTTTTGATGGCGGTGATATTAAAGGTCTTAGTGTCTATGCAGAAGGAGATGAGAAGATTGGTACAGTTCATGATGTCCTCGTAGATGAGCAAGGTAATTTCCGTTATTTTGTCGTTGACTTAGGCTTTTGGATCTTTGGCAAAAAAGTCTTACTACCTGTTGGCCGTACTCGGATTGACTATGGTGCTGAACGCGTCTACGCCGTTGGCATGACTAGAGAGCAAGCGGAAAGATTACCTGAGTTTAGCGATCTCCATAAAATTGATTACGACTACGAAGAGGAGGTAAGAGGTGTATATCGCACTCCTACTACTGGCACTTCAGTTAGCTCAATGACAGATACCTCCTTGGAAGCATCAGTACCACTAGAAGCATCAGCTCCCTTGGATGCAACATCTATGGCTGGTATGAGCGCTATGGCAGCTATGCCCACCACTCCCACCTATACCCGTGATACTTATAATTACGAGCAAGATGCATCTCTGTATCAGATGAATGAACAGGATCATCAAAACCTGAAGTTGTACCAAGAACGCCTGGTTGCAAGCAAACAAAGGGTCAAATCAGGTGAAGTAGCGATCGGCAAGCACGTTGAAACTGAAACAGCACGGATGTCAGTTCCCGTCGAGAAAGAGCGAGTTGTGATTGAGCGCGTTACACCAACAGATGCGGGAAGAGCAGTTGCTCCTGGGGAAGCTGCATTCGGCGGCGGCGAAGTTGCCCGCGTAGAAATCTACGAAGAGCAGGCCAACATTCAAAAAGAAGCCTTTGTGCGCGAGGAAGTCAGAGTTACAAAAGAAGTAGAGCAGAGTACGGTTGAAGCACAAGAAACGATTCGTCGAGAAGAGTTAGACATTGATGCTGGCGGTACTTCGGTTACAGACACCTCTAAGAAGAAATTGCCCAAAGACCGCATTTAAGTTCCTTTCCAAGTCACACGTTTGAGTCAGTTGACTAAGTAAGGGCAATCCATAGCTTGCTATTACAAATGGTACAGGTGGGGTAAATTTTAGACCCACCTGTACTTTCAAAAATATATTGCCTAGAGCCTTTTATAAAAATTATAAAACTTTGGGAAAAATGATTGACGAAACGTCTCGCTACCAGCTCGAATCTATAAAAGAAAATGCTCGGATCAATAGCTCAATTGAAAAGCTAAGAATTAGACTGAGAAATTTTATTGTAATTAATAGGCAGGGACAGTTAATAGGCGAAGTGAAAGATTTAATTCTGGAGCCTAACCGTCAGATTAATTTTGTTGTGTCTCAAAATTATAGCGACCAAAGCCCCCGCCTGTTTTTATTGATTAGTAAGCTTGTCCAAAAAGTTGACCCTTCAAATCAATCGGTTATCGTAGATATCAACAGAGCGGAAATTGAACATTTCCCAGAATACGTAACAAAAGAGACACCAGATATGGAGACTTCAGATATTTTAGACAGTTCAAGGTCTGCACATAACGCAGTCAATAAAGATACATCGGAAGATAGCGATGTTAATTCTATAGCAACGCCTGCGGTAGACGCTGATATTTTCAGCCTAGACCTAGATGATACATCAACGTCTGACGTTGTATCAGTTAGTGTGCAGGAGCAGAACACAATGCAAGATAGTAATGTCTATCCTGCGGCAGACGTTGATATTTTCGACGATATTTTCAATATAGACCTAGATGATACATCAACGTCTGATATTGAATCAGCTAATGTGCAGGAGCAAGACATAATGCCGGAGAGTGATGTTAATCCCATAGCAAACGCTGAGCTTTTTAGCTTAGACCTAGTAGATGCTACATTAACGTCTGACGTTGTATCAGCTAGTGTGCAAGAGCAATCAAATGAGAGGACGATAAAGCCTACTAACACGCCAGAGGTGTTGGAAGAAGAGATTATTCGGTTGCTAGGAGAGAGATTAATCGTTGATCGCGGCAGACGTAAAGTTGGTGAGGTTATCGTCCGCAAAGAAATTGAAACTCGGATGGTACAAGTTCCTGTTCGGCGTGAAAAGTTGATTGTTGAACAAGTAAGTCCAGAACGCAAACAACTTGCAGAAATTGACTTGGGACTAGAAGAAATCTCGGCGATTGAACTGAGTGAAGCGGAAATTACTGGGACTAAGTGGACTGAAACTACCAATTCGGGCAATGAACTTACTGTTAGAGGCGAGTTTAATTCACCTAAAATAGCGAGTTTACTTTTAAACGCGATCGCTCTTGAGCGCCGTCAAGGATGTAAAAAGGTACGAGTAGAAATCGTTGTTGAAGATGCTGAGCGCCAGAAAACTTATCAGGAATGGGCTGATCGCTGTTCAAGTGGCAAACCTACTGAATCTAACTTATGAGCTGATAGAGAAGAAGTACGATGAGCGCTCAGTTTGGGGACAGTAAAGTAGAAAGTATTTTAGGGTTAGCGTAGGACTGAAAACGCGGCATAATAAGTCGCTGAACCGGAGGGGAGCATATGTTGTCAGTTGAGTTGCAAATCTCTGTCCGGTTAACTGTTCCAAAAGCACATCATGACGAATGCTAAGATGCGACTAGCTTATGATTGATTGGCTTCAATCCAAAAAGAAATCGCACTACATTGCTCCGTACCAACAAATCGTATAAAACTATCGTTGCCACCAGCGAGGCGGTACTGATAACAAAAAACTTCTCGCTGATGCCGATATTCCAGCGCACAACGTAGAATGCGATCGCTACAACAACAGTTTGGTGAAGAATAATGAAAAGTCGCTTGAATCGCTCCATCACATACTCGCCTACTGTCCGAGACGAAAGCGCAAACCATGTGGCGGCTCCTGAGAGCAAGAAAAACAGCGGCATATGCCATTGATGTACAAATAAGATGAAGCCCTGCATCTCACTACTCGATGAGTCGTTCTTGATGTAGAACTCTCTTAAATCACCAGTATAAAAAATTGCTGCTGAATGAAAATAAATTAGTAGTAATACCGCAAGTACTCTCAGCCAATCCAAGTCGTAGCGTCTTTCGGGCTTAGTTTTTGCTGCGGCTATAGGCTCGACTTGTTTCATAGGGGATTCCCTGATCCCTCGACCCTCTTAAGCTTGGCGCGATATTTAGGTTTCAATAGTCTTCCCCAAAGCTGATTGTAGGGATGAACAAGCAGGGTAGGATTGTCATTTATAAAGAATGGGCGTTCTTCATTAGCCCATTTGAACAAGCTGCCTTCAAGATTGGATACGCGAGAAAATCCTGCTTGTCCTAGCTGCTGAGCAACTCTGGCACTGCGGTAGCCCACCGAGCAGTATACAACAATGGGCGTATCCTTTGATGCCATCATCGGCTCAGGATGCTCAGGATCGATACGCTGTGCATTTTTGAGGTGGCTTACTGCATACTCTGCCTCAGCCCGAGCGTCAAGTATTACAGGCTGCGGCTTTGCAGGATCTTCTAGCCAGCAGGCAAACTCTTCGGTATTAATCCAGTGGACAGTGGGAAATTTGCGGGTAGTGAGATATTTGATGATTTTGAAGGCAAGCGATCGCGGCATCAAAAACACTAAAGTCCCTATCCAAAACAGCCTACTCACGGCACTAATCATACTGCTAAATCTGAGCGGTAATGTTGTAATCTAAAATTTTGTGCGCGATTGCGTTGAGAATCGTTTAAGCTAGCTGAAGACTCTCTGCAAAAGTTCGTTGAGGCAGTACTGTGCCGAATCGCAATTCCTGGGTATATTTGCTTGTTTTCTTCGGGATATGGAGTGTGGCTCCGCCTGTGCTAGGACAGGCACTTGTGCCCCACACGTTGCAACTAAATTCAGCTCAGCTTGAACAGCAAGGGTTGAGTTTGGCGCAGGAAGCAGCTCAGTTGGCTCAATTTCAGCAATATGAACTGGCTTTGCCAAGAGCGCGGCTGGCAACTCAGTTGGCTCCCAAAAGTTACCAATCGTGGTTCCTTTTAGGAGGCTTGTATTTGCAAACGAGTAAGTTTGAGGAGGCGATCGCCTCGCTGCAAAAAGCGCGATCGCTAGACCCTAAAAATGCCTCAATTTTGTTTGCTTTGGGTTCGGCAAACTTTCAGCAGGAAAAGTACGACGCAGCGGTGCAAAGTTTGCAAGCTGGTTTAAAGTTAAAACCCAATGACCCAGAGGGGCTTTTTGATTTAGGTAATGCTTACTACAAGCTGGGTAAGTTGTCAGATGCGATTACTCAGTTCAATCAAGCAAGCACTGTTGATAAAAAATTCTGGCCTGCTATTAACAATATTGGCTTAATTAAATACGAACAGGGTGATGTCACAGCAGCGCTGAAGCAATGGCAGGCAGCGCTAGCGATTGAGAAGCAGGCGGCAGAACCCCAATTGGCAATGGCAGTCGCTCTATATACTAAAGGTAATCGCGAACAAGCTCTAGCAATGGGAGAAGCGGCTCTAAAAATAGATGGTCGCTACGGTGATCTGGAGTTCCTTAAACAAAATCTTTGGGGCGATCGCCTGCTCACTGATACGAGAAAGTTTCTGGAAACACCACGCATTCAAGCTGCTTTACAAGAACGTCAACAACAACCAGTACAAATACCACAATAATATAGAGCAGGAGTGCAGGGGAGATAAATTTATAGCCTCTTGGCTTTCACCCCTTGCCTCTTATTAAAAAGAGGAGCCTGGTTGCTTGAGAAACTCTGCTTCTTCTGGAGTTGTTTCTCGACCAAGAATTTTGTTGCGATGCGGAAAGCGTCCGAAACGGGAGATCACATAATAGTGCCGAATGGCGTAGTCAAGAGTGGCGGCATTGTCTGAGTCATCACTTAGAGTTGCAAACAGCTTGACTGACTGGCGTTGATGCTCGATATTTTCACTGTGTTCAAACGGCAAGTAGATAAACCAGCGCTGAACCATGAGGAGTTCTTGGTCGAAACTATTGGCAACAGCGTGCTGAGCCGCTGCCAATGCTTGCAGATCTGCCGCAAAAGCTTGAGCAGTACCGCGAAACATATTGCGGGGAAACTGATCCAGCAGGAGAATTAGTGCGAGTGAACTGCGGGGCGAGTTTTTCCAGTGGTGTAGAGAACCCGCTACAGCCTGTTGATAGTGAGTCGAGAAGCGGGTTCGCACTTCTTGGTCAACTTCCGGTTTTTTAGTAAACCAGAACGAGCGCTGCTTCCCATAATCTGCTGCATCAGGTCGACCAAACCAGAAGTCCAAAATTTCGTCCACTTGCGACATCAGTTTGAAAGATCTAGGGACTAGGGGCAAGCAAAAAATAGTTATGAGTTCTAAGTTTTGAAGTTTGAGTTAAAAACTGATTACTCTTCAATTCAAAACTCAAAACTATTCCCTAGCGCAGGGCAAGACTAGAGCGTAGGGTTAAATCTAAATCGGTGTCGGGGTCAACGACAACGACATCAGCTTTTTTGCGACCCAGAACCAGTCCACCGCCAGCACCAACTCCTGTACCAATCAAGACCTCTCCGAGAGTGATCTTGCGATCGCCCGTGAGTCCTCCGAGTGCTGCTGCGGCGGCTGCACCAACTGCTGCACCTTTTAAAATATTACCCGTGCTGGCTCCTTGACTGACTTGAGTTGTGCTAATTACGTTGGAAGAGGCATTGATCGGTTGCCGCCTACCCTGATATGTCACCAATTCTCTGGCAACAAACTCAGAGCCTCCATCAGCGGGTTGCATTTGACCAACAACCAAACTTCCAGCTGGAATCAGGATACTGCCACTGCGGTTTACAATGTTGGCTGCCACTGTTAAGGTTACGGGCATCGTTTCTGTAGGAGTGATCACGATTTTCTCTGCCTGGTCGTACCGAACTGGAATTGAAGTACCACTTGGAATTGTGACCTGAGTTGTCGTCCTTGATGGGGGAGATTGGGGAAAAAGTTGAGCAGAAGCAGGAGCAGTAAACACAATTTGGGCAGTTGACCCAGTGGCGATCGCTAGTGCCATTAATGCAGATGTTCCAGCTTTCCAGGAATTGAAACTAGACATGAGATTCTCCACGATATAAGTATGTCAAAAGAATTATGTAAGCTACCTGCTGGTGTTGCAACAAATAGCGCTGTTTAGTATTCTTCACTCTCCACTTAACAGGTACAGTAACAAAGTGAAATAGTATTACTTATGGAGACAATAGATACAAAAAAAGGTTCCTACATCTAAATTCAATCCAAATAAAACCTGACAATTACTGTTCAATATTGGCGGCGGGTAAAAACAATGTCTTTTCAAGTTCCTCTCGCACGGCACGGGTCACATAACAATCACTATTCAGGCAATCTAGCAGCAATTGATTAGCATCGTAATACTGCCTGAGTACATTTCTCTGCTGGTCGTTGAACTGCCAATCATGACCAATATTGCGCTCGGAGATCATTACGGCTCTTAATTGCTCAGTCCAGATCTCACCATTGGCTTGCCACAACTCCTCAAATCTCTCTGGATCTTTATCCGGATCGGGTAGTTGATTTTTGAGTAGTCGTAGCGATTTTGCTAGCGGCGATTGCTTTGGTTCACGTTCGACTTCAGGAGCGAGGGAACGGACAAAGACAAAGAAAGATTTAATTCCAGCGCAACTATAACTATGGTTAAGATCAATTGCCTGCGCTAGAGCAAGGGTAAGGGCACGATCAACACTAAGCTCAGTGGTACAACTACTGTTAAGAGTGAAGGTAGGGTCAAGGATAAAAGCAATTTCAAAGATATCACCAGCAAAAGCAAGTGCATTTTCAATATCAATTTTGCTACTTACAAGCACGATTGTCTGCGCGATCGCCAGATAAAAGGCTCGAACAGCTACTAGTTTGTAGGGAGCAGTAACTGCACGGGATTTTCGGTTCACCCACCTCAGAAATGCTTGCAAGTACTCGTCTTGGACTACTAGCTGATCAATCTGTTGCTTCATCAACAACAGCAGATAATCAGCATTTCGCAACATTACCACACTCAACAAAAAGACTTCACGCCATCGTTTTTCTGTAATTCGACTTACCAGCTGTTTTAGAGCCGTTTCTAATGCCTGGGGGTTAGAAATGCCAACAATTTGTCTGGCTGCAAAATACTCTTGAAATGTTAGATGAGAGAACGAGTAAATTAAACGTGCCCGCTCCACTAATAACCCATGTTGGACTTCAATTGATTTGAGTACAGCCTTGCTGTCGAGTTGCAAAGTCTCAAACTCGTTATTAATACCAGGTACGTTACAGATGTAATCAGCAATGTGCTGCTCTATTTCTTTTTGTCTAAAAAAGTAGTCACACCGTTCAAACGTTCTCAGTGCAATTTGGCTGAGTAAGTCTTGCTTGTGTTGGATAGATAGCTCTTTGTAAACTTGAGAACGCTCAATATTCTGATTTGCATCCCACTTCTTCAGCAGCAGATTCAGCCCTTCTTTATAAAGCTGTGAACGATTTGAGGGAAAATCTGCTGATTCGGCAAATACTAAGCATAGTAGCGTCAGCAATAGCGGATTAGTTGCCAGTTCTTGAATCGGCTCATTTCTTTTGAGCTTTTGGATAAACATGTCACCCTTAATGGGATCTATAATCGCAAACCACTTTGTTACAAAACTGTCTATTTGCTGGAAATCGAAATCGGCAACTTCAACTTCTTTAAATTGTTTAAAGTTGTATTCTCGGCCGGCAATCCTGCAAGTGATCACAAATTGATTCTGGTGAAACTGGTCAGAAAACTCATGAATTTGCTTTAAGATACGACAACTATGTTCTTCTCTGACTTCATCTAAACCATCCAGCAAAATCATTGCCCTGCCTTGTTCTAACAGGTCAACTGTTTGACTATCAGTTACGCCGTAGATCCGAAGTAATTGAGTTATGTATATTAATAAACTTAGTTGATTTTCTGCTTCAGCATAATCTTTGAGAGCGATGAAAAATGGGATTTTATCAGCTCGAACGTCATCCAAGCTGCACTGAATTGCTAAACTCTTCAAAAAGGTAGTTTTACCGACTCCTGGCTTACCCAGCACCATTAGCTTTGAGTATTTTTCAACAGCTGTTGACCCTGGCACTCGTTCCTCAGTAATTCTACCCAGTCCAAAGCGGTTAAAATCAGCTGGATCACAGCTTTGTAGTAAGTCAGAGATTTCCAGTGGTCTACGTCCACTAATTGTCTCCAGAATGTTGATGCTAATGTAAATGTCATTTAAACCAACGGGCTGAGTCATATCTAGCACTTGCATCGTGCCGCACCGCATCACAATGTCGCTGCGACTCCTCTGGCGCACCTCTTGCACGAGGGCATCAATATTACTGCTGATGCCCTGTGCAGCTAATAACCGTAGATCGGGTTTTTTAGATGACTTAGCAACTATTTCGTCCCACTCCAAATTCAGCTTTTGGCAAATCTGGTAAAAATACTTACGGTTAACTGGCTTTCCTTTAAAAAATTCATTAACTGTGTAAGTACTAATTTTTAACTCTTTTTGTGCTAGAACTTTCTGAGTCAAAGACGAGTGCCTTAAGGCTTTTCTGGCTTTTTCAATACCTTCTGGAGATGCTTGGACTGAAGGGTAACGTCCGGCGCTTTGCTTACGCACAGTCATATCTGAATAGATCATGGAATAGAGGAGAGAAGAAATTAAAAGCTTTTTCTAAAGAATGTACGCTTTACTCGCTTGATCGGTTTAAATTCCTTGCTTTTTATCTACAGAGAAAACTAAATTCTGATTCCTTGAATAAAGACCCTAGATTTATCTGTAAAGTTTCCCTACGCTCTATTCACCGTTTCCTAATGTTGGAGGCGTTGTCATTTCACCAAGCGAGTGCTTATTTTAATTGCACGTGGCGTATTAATAAAGATAATGAGATTAGAGCAATTCTTTTGTAAGTGATTAAAGTCACATCCTAATAGTGATCAGAACAACATGCTTATTAAGCGGGTAAATTCCACCTTGAAAAGGCAGAATTATTAGATAGCAATCCGATTTGAATTAGCAAAGGTAGGGTAAGTTAAAAGCCCATCCCATAACCTCACTTCATGGCTCCTGTAAGATTGCTATATAGCTATAAACCTACATTACTAAAACTATGCATAGCTTAATGCTTGTAGGTGTAAAAGATGAAGTTAAGGTTTTTCAAAGCCCAATACCCGTGCCTTCATTTCATCCACGGTACGCGGATCAGTTTCAAAAGTTACCCAGCCTTTGCGCGTGGAGTGCCGTGGCAGGAAAGCAATCTCAAATTGGGCACTTTCTTGTTCCTTACCGCCGCTTTCAAGGATAACTTCGACTTGGACACCTTCTGCTGTTTCATCACCCTGATTAGTTACTGATACAGAAACAATGAAGTGGTTTAATTGTGGCTGCGGTTTACCTATCTGAAACTGAATACTGGGCGGTGCGTCCCCCAACGTGGCACTATCATAAACCAGATACCCCAGCGTACTCACCACAAGTACGAGACTAGCGGCAAAGACGACCCATTCTAGCCAATTCTTTTCTAGTTTCATTGGAGTAAAAGCCTACCAGCGGAAGCGCCTAACGTAGCGGACAGTCCAAGTACGATTGTTTCTGACAGGCAAATAGTCGGTGCAATGCCATCAAAGCGCCCGAAGAACCAGAGAATTGAAGCAGAGGCAAATAGGGCGATCGCATACGTAATAACAGTTGCAAAAACAACATTTTTAATGCCTCTAGACTTGCTAAATCGCTGCGAACCACTAAAGTCAATATAAAACAGGATAAGTGCTCCCATTAGTATTGACAGGAGCGCCACACCCAGAATTTTTGCAGGCGCGGTTTCATTAGCAACCATAATAATCTCTTCTGTCGGTGCAAAATTGGCAGCAAAGAGAACAGCACCACATAAAGTAATCGTCATTTGTCCGCCAAAATCACTGTCGTCATCTTCTGTGAGAAATGGTGCGGCATCACTGTCCATCCCCGTATCGTCTTCCTGATTATCCTCACTACCACCTAGCTGAGCAGTACCGATGGAGACACCAATCGCCACCGTCATTGCTTCAATGATAATTTTGCCGACAATTTCACTAACCGTCATCTCAGAAGTAATCTGACCAAGTAGCCAAAGAACAAATGCCGCGATTACTAAACCTAGCCCCATCTCTTCAATCGAATCAATTACCACTTCAATTGGACTAGCATCGCACCGCAGACCACAATAACGGTTGTATCCCAATAGTAAAGTGAAGCTGGCAAGAATATAGATTAGTAGGCGTAAGGGATGGGCGATAAAACCAGCCCACCAGACTTCCATTGTGTAGAGCAACGGCAAACTGAACAATAGCCCACCCGTGATGCCCCGCAAATATTCTTGCAGCGATCGCGTTATTGTTCGGTTACTTTCTTTGCGACTCATAGTCACAACGTCTCTAAAAGCTACTTCTTCCTTGATCCCTATCTTAGTCTAAGCTGTTATGTATCCAATTTGCCTAGTTTTAGACGAGGAGCTAGCTATTGCTAAAGAGACAAAATACTTAATCTTTTGTCTCTTGTTTTGTTGCCTACTAATCTTCTGATTTATTCCTTTTTGTAGTCAAAATAGTGGTGTTCATCATCAGACTTGCACCAATTAAGATAACTACCGCAAGACCCGCTGTAATTAGATCCAGCACATTAGTGTTTTCCATTTTTATTCCTTAATTCAGTAAAAAATGCCTGGTTCTAGAAATCTACGCCGCGCTTTAGTTCAACACCTTGATTTGCATAATGTTTATGACAAAAGACCTCTGAATGAACTCCGGCCAAGTCGAAATAGGCGGGCGGATTTTGGCAGCGACCAGTGATAATAACTTCTGTATCGCGAGGTTTGCGGAGCAGAGCCTGGACAATCGGCTCAATGGGCAGCAGTTCTAAATCAACAGTAGGATTGAGTTCATCTAAAATAATTGTTTTGTATAACCCAGATGCGATCGCCGCTCTTGCTATTTCCCAGCCACGTTCCGCTTCCACATAGTCTAGCTCTTGCTGTTGACCGCGCCACACAATTGCATCTCCACCACAGCGCTGATGATCTACAAGGCTGGGGTAAATTTGCTGTAAAGCAGCGATCGCCGCGTCTTCTGTATACCCAGTCCCACCCTTAAGCCACTGCAAAATCAAAACGCGGTGAGAATTATCGTGACTAATACCCTTGCCAATTGCTTGCAATGCTTTACCCAGCGCACTGGTAGACTTTCCTTTACCAGCACCAGTATAGATTTCAATTCCTGAAATTCCCTGCGCTGCGGCAGTCGGGTGGTGGTGGGGTCTCATTTCTGAGTGCAAATCTGCAATATCTAACAGCTGTTGTGGCGCACCTCTACCAGTGGCAATGATTTCTAACTCCTCCGGCTTTGATTGCAACGTCTGAACGACTTCATCTACTGGCAACAAGCCCAAATCCAGAACAGGGTTAAGTTCATCCAAGACGACAACCGAATATAGCCCCGATGCGATTGCGCCTTTCGCTACATCCCAGCCCCGCCGTGCTTCTAGTTTATCAAAGCGCGTAATTTCATCTGCCCCAAAAAACTCTGCCCGACCTGTGCGAACCTGGTCAATTAAATGTGGAAACCCTTGTTGCAGCGCTGCAATTGCCCCATCTTCGTCATAGGCTCTTCCTGGTCCTTTCAAAAACCGCAACAGCAAGACGCGAGTGGCGCTGCGCGTATTTATTCCCAACCCAATTGAACGCAAAACTACGCCCAAAGCCGCCTGGGATTTACCTTTCCCTGCACCATCGTAGACATGAATTTGACCTACTACACGATGGGAACGCAGTTGCGCCGTGCGAATGCCAATGCCGTTCCTTGTCATTGTTCTAAGAATTGCGTGTATTTCATTTTAATGGAGGACTTGTACCATTGCTACTGACAATATAGATAAATCTGGGGGCTTTGTTGCTCCTCATTTTAGATAATTTGGAGGGATAGAGTGAATCTGCGCCGAATTTTCGCGATCGCCACGAATGTGTTTCGGGAAGTGGTACGCGATCGCATCCTATACATCATCGGCTTTTATGCTCTCATCCTGACGGCTGCATTTCGGTTTCTTCCTGAGTTTGCAGCTGCAACAGAGGACAAAATTTTCTTGGACTTTGGTTTGGCAGCGATGAATGTACTCGGCTTAATTGTGGCTGTATTTGTCGGTACTGGGCTAATTAACAAAGAAATTGAGCAGCGGACTGTCCTAGTTTTAATTGCCAAGCCCATCAGCCGTGTCGATTTTATCACAGGTAAACACTTAGGGTTATCAGCAGTGTTAGCCTTACTTATTACTGCAATGACGGCAATTTACCTGGCACTGTTGCAATTTGGCAACATTCCTTATCCGTTAGGTAGCATTCTGCTGGCTGTGCTTTTCCTGTTCTTCCAGTTGTCCTTAGTTACAGCTGTCACTATTGTATTTGGTGTGTTTACCAGTTCAGTGCTAGCGACGCTACTTAGCTTTGGTATCTATTTCATGGGGAACTTTAGCCAAGATTTAGTTGAATTAGGTCGCTTGAGTAAGAATCCTGGTTTGCAACGCCTGACACAAGCTTTGTATCTCGTTTTACCTGATTTCTCCCGCTTAGACTTGAAAAATCAGGCAGTTTATGGTGATGAACTTTTGCCAAATTCACTTACTTTAATTGCTAACGCTGGCTATGGATTGGTTTACACAGTACTGTTATTGGCGATCGCTACTTTGATCTTCTCGCGCCGTGAGTTTTAAGTTGACTTCGTTAGACGCTAGTGTCAGTAGATAAATGGGATTAGTCTCCAAGTATTTTCTATGTAAGCTCTGTATTTATCGCCAAATGCCGCTTTCAGCATCACCTCCTCTGAGTAGATGCGATAACCCAACCCAGTGAATTTTGTAACCATGATTGTCACAATCACAATCCAGTTTGCTGTAGCTAATCCTGCTCCTACAGACGCTATGAGAATTCCTAGATAGCCAGGATGTCGGACTACTCTGTAGAGGCCTTGTGCAATCAATTGTTGTTCTGGGATCACAAGTAACGTCCGCGTGTAGAACTTACCCAGGGTTTTCGCTGCAAAATACCGCAGAGTCAGTCCACCAATCATCATTAGTATTCCTATCCAATTAATCCAAGCACCACTTCCCAGAAATCCCCAGCCATTTATGTTGAGTACAGGTGCTAGTAAAAGAGAGACAATTTCGATCAGCCCGCCGACAAGAAACAACTGTGTACTCCCGCGATCAGACGAACCTGCTTGAAGACTCAGAGCCTGCTCACTCTTTCTCTGGAGCCGTTCCATTACGAAGTAAAAGGCAATTAGAAGATATGCCAAGAAAATTGTAGTCATCATGCTCAACTCCCTGATGAATTTAGTCGCTTACCTGATTCAAGCTTTGAGCTGCTAGGGCGATCGCTTGTGGCAAAATTCGATGTTCTTGGACTTGAATCCGGGCGTGCAGCGTTTCTGGTGTATCGTTGGGCAAAACTGGTACAGCTGCCTGGAGTAAGATTGGGCCGCTATCGACCTCTAAACAGACAAGATGAACTGTACAGCCAGTAATTTTAACTCCAGCATTTATTGCTTGCTCGATGGCACGTACACCCCGGAAACTCGGCAACAAACTGGGATGAATATTAATAATTTTGTTGGGAAAAGCATCAATTAATACAGGTGTTACCAGTCGCATCCATCCTGCCATAATTACCCATTCCACTTGATACTGTTGCAAAGTCTGGACAATTCGCTGATCTAAATCTTCGCGGCGCTGAAAGTCGCGGTGATTTAATAAAACACTTGGAATACCCCAATTATTTGCTCGTTGGGCGGCTTGTGCTTCTGGGTTGTTGTAAATCAGGACTTGAATTTGGGCGTTGAGTTGGTTTGAAGCGATCGCGCTCTGCACTGCCTCAAAGTTACTGCCATTACCAGAAGCCATAATTCCCAGTTTTAAAGGTACGCCTTTTGTGGGTGTAGGTGAAATCCTTGGAGAAACAAGACTGGAAGTAGAATCAGTAGAATCAGATGGTACGACGGGAGTCATGGTGCTAGAAACATAAAATAAATTATTAATAAAATCTGCTTATCAGGTCAGAATCAATTCAGGGGAAATTCAGCATAAGTTCCTACCTGGCATTTCTAGATGATTCAGTGCGATCGCTCTCAATAACCCATACTTCAACACGTATTTCCACCAAGCTCAATTGTTAAGTTTGCACTTTTGACTCCTGTTATTGATCATTTTATCTAATTTGGGCAATTACAATTGAATTACAAAACTTCAAGTATTGACATTATAATTTCAATAAATTAAAACTAATTGCTTTAAAACAACTACATTTTAAGTAAGCTGATTTTTGTGTACAAAAACATTTATTAAATTTAGGAAAAACGCTTGACTTAGTATTAATAACATCATAATATAGTAATTGTATTGGTCTAACCAAATGCTTGAAAGAAGTATGTGGTTGACGCGCCGGGGACAATCGTCCTCGGTGCGGCATTCTGAAAATTTACGCTTAGGTCAGAAATTTCACTACGTTATTTCTAAGTAATTGACATTAAAAAATTGTTACTAGAGAAAGGAATCAAGCACCACTGAAGTGTATGGCTCAATCTGCGCTATTTACTATTTGCAAAAGTTATAAGCTTTGGAGTCCACACATATCGAAGATGGCACATTGTGTAAAGTAGGAAAAACTATCATAACAGCATCTTTCACTGAAGAATACGATATCAACATTCTTTCAAGGTCAACTACAGAATTCCGGCGTACTTGTAAACACCTGGTTCCATAAAATAGCTTTACTCTAACGCTTGACTAAGAGATCTTTGTGAAAATTGCTTCTGAACGCTTCAAGTGGCTGGATAATGACGCGATCGCCGCCTGGATCTTTCTCACTCCAGCGCTGATTTTCCTAGGCATATTTCTGATCTGGCCGATCGCCTATCTGTTTTACCTCAGCTTTACTGCTGGTAGTTTCACATCATCTGGCGCATCCTGGGTAGGCTGGAGAAATTACTTGCGGTTGCTACTCAACCCTGATTTTTGGCAGGTTCTCGGTAACACCGGATATTTCACCCTGGCAACCGTCATCCCCAGTTTGGTTGTTCCCTTGGGACTTGCGGTGCTGTTGAACCGTACCTTTGCCTTGCAGGGATTGCTGCGAAGTGTCTATTTCCTGCCCTCAATCACTTCCTTGGTAGCAGCTGGCTTAGGGTTTCGCTGGCTGTTTCAAACCGAAGGGCCAGTTAATGCGTTTTTAAGTTCTATAGGCATGGAACCAATTCCTTGGCTAGGCAGTACCACTTGGGCAATGCCAGTGCTGATTTTATTGAGTATTTGGAAACAGTTGGGTTTTAATATGGTGGTATTTTTGGCTGGGTTGCAAGCAATTCCTCCCAGTCGTTATGAGGCTGCGGAACTAGATGGGGCTGATTCTTGGCAACAGTTCTGGCATATTACACTGCCCGGATTACGATCTACGCTCGGCTTTGCAACTATCACCACTGCTATCTTCACTCTGCGGAGTTTTGAGCAAGTTTATGTAATTACTGGCGGCGGTCCTTTGAACTCCACTAATCTGCTAGTTTATTACATTTACCAGGAAGCTTTTGCTCAATTTGATTTCGGCTATGCAGCTGCTGCGGCAACAGTGCTGCTGGCGATCGCGCTGTTATTGGTCTATCTCCAGCTAAAAACTTGGGGACAGGATTAAAATACTTATAAAAGATGTCATATAGGTTAGCATCCAGTCATTTAAGCAGTAGGGCTTGACTTTTTTGAAATGGCATAGTACTTTGACTAAGTGCTTAACCGCGAATATACTTAATGCATATTTTTTAGGTATAACTAGATACGTTATATAGAAATCGAACTTTACTGTTCAGGAACTACCTGGAGCAGGGATAAGTCTGGTACTGAAAATATTGTCCCTTCTAACTAAGGAACTAAATTATAGATGAAGGTACTAGTTACTGGAGCCGCTGGGTTTATTGGATTTCACTTAGCCCAGCGCTTAGTGACAGATGGTATCCAAGTTTACGGCATCGACAACTTGAATGACTACTATGACGTAAATCTGAAAAAAGATAGGTTAGCTCAGCTACATTCACAAGCTGGATTTACTTTCGAGTTGCTTGACTTGGTTGAACGCGATCGCCTGCTTCAGCTATTTCAAGAGCAGAAATTTGATTATGTCGTTAATCTAGCAGCTCAGGCTGGAGTGCGCTATTCCCTAGAAAACCCCTTTGCCTATGTCGACAGTAACATGTCAGGGTTTGTTAATTTATTAGAAGGATGTCGCCATACTCAAGTTAAACATTTAGTGTTTGCCTCCTCCAGTTCAGTTTATGGAGCTAACACCAAAGTACCTTTCTCAGTTACAGATAACGTCGATCATCCAATTTCGCTGTACGCCGCCAGCAAAAAAGCAAACGAGCTAATTGCTCATGTCTACAGTCACCTATACAATTTACCGACAACAGGGCTTCGCTTCTTCACAGTATACGGACCTTGGGGGCGACCGGACATGGCTTACTTCAAATTTGTCAAAGCGATCGCTCAAGGCAATCCTATTGATGTTTACAACTTCGGCAAGATGAAGCGCGACTTTACTTACATTGATGACGTAATTGAAGGGGTGGTGCGGGTAATGCATAAGCTTCCCCAAGGAAATACAGACGGGAATGCCTCAACCTACAAGCTTTACAATATTGGCAACAACAGTCCAGTCGCGTTGATGAGATTTATTGAGGTGATTGAAAAGGCTATCGGCAAGACTGCGCAAAAGAATTTAGTACCTATGCAACCAGGAGATGTGCCGTCTACTTATGCCGATGTGGATGAGCTGATTAAAGATGTAGGATTTAAACCTGCTACACCTATAGAAGAAGGCATTCACCGCTTCGTTGAATGGTATCGAGAATACTATAAAAATTAGTAATTTTCCCAGAGTAAAGCTGTTTGTAGCGGATGTTTTTGCAGCTTGCTGCTACGTAGAAATTATACTTAATGGTTTAGAATCAAGGGAACTTTATCTTCTAGCTGGTAACGCACTTTGTGAAAATAGTAATCTTGGATTTTTAGTAGTAATTTATACAAAATTATTTAAATAAAAACTTAGTTGACACTGCCCAAGCAATAAGTAAAATTAGATACTAATAACAAGGGTGCTATGAGGTAATTGTGAAGTTTGCAAAGTCGTTAAGATGAAAATTGTAAATTGCTAACTCGCAAGCCTTCTCTACAAAAAATGTTGTCTTTTAAAGGTAATTCCTTTGAGTTAAAAAGAGTAGTTTAAGTCGATACAGACGCTTGACGCATCAGCATCGATCGCAATGGAGTAAATCTTAGTCATTGCATTTGAGCTAAAGAACTGATATATGGGTAGATTAATGGGTAAATTGCAGCGAAAAGTATCAGATCGAAGAGTGACTAGGGTAGTTTACACATCTGAAAGTGAACTGAGGCATCCAGTTCAATTATTCAAACAAATGTGGCAAAATCTGCTTGCTTCCCGGGAACTAGCTGGGGAGCTTTTGGTGCGAAATCTCAGTGCTCAATATCGCCAGTCCTTTCTAGGCATTTTCTGGGCTTTCGCTCCACCAATCGTAACCGCTATAGGTTTCACGTTTGCTAACAATGCCAAAATCGTTAATATTGGAGCAACAGATATTCCTTACCCAGCTTATGTCATGTTTAGCATGGCCCTCTGGCAAACGTTTACGGAAGCACTAAACGGTCCTATCCAAGGAGTGAGTACTGCCAAGCAGATGCTAGCTAAAGTCAATTTTCCGCGTGAAGCGCTCATCCTTGCTAAATTGGGCGAGGTATTTTTTAACTTTGGCATCAAGTTAATTTTGATTGTGGCATTATTTGTCTTATTTCAGATACCAGTGACTTGGACTGTTATTTTAGCGCCAGTGGCATTAATACATTTGGTCATATTAGGAACAAGTTTCGGCTTGTTCCTAGCGCCCCTAAGTGCTTTATATAACGACATCTCAAAAGGGGTTACCTTAATTATCGGAGTTTGGCTATTTTTAACGCCAGTGGTTTATCCAGAACCTAGAGGAGGAGGATTAGCAAAACTTGTACAACTAAACCCAGTCACTCCCTTGCTTGTGACAACGCGGGAGTTGGCGACAACGGGCATAGTATCGAACCCGTATGGATTTTGGACAGCGAGTATTTTTGCTATAGTGGGGTTGCTGCTGGGATGGCTGGTGTATCGTCTAGCAATGCCTTTTGTTGTAGAAAGAATGAGTTCTTGATAGTAGTACAACTAAGAAAGACGTTTCTACATCATACAACAGTCAAATTGCTAGTAAGGAGAATTAGTCGATGGACTATCCAATTTTTATTGGTGGTGTGAATAGAAATAGAACTTCTTTTCGTGAAATCTCAAACAAGGAAGAATTTATTTTCTAATGGAGCAAATTTTAAACTGGTTTAAAATACAAGCTTGGGAGTTAAACAAAGAAGAAATTACCATTTTTAACTACTAACATATATATTTAATATGCTTTTTGTAAAGGTAAGAATTAACCAAGAAAAATAGACTTTGTCTGGGAACTTAATAGTTCAGATGCGATCGCTTCATTACACTCTCCGCTGACCAAAAAGTATAGCCCTGATTACCTAGTCCTTCAGTTCCAATGTTAAATTTAGTACTAAACTTCCTTGCTTAACCTTCAATAATGGAACAACAAATAATGACAATGCCACAAGTTACAATCATAGTCTCAGCAGCAGAACGTTTTAGCTGCACTAAACAAACCCTAGAAAGCATTTATGAAAATACTCAGTATCCGTTCGATCTAGTTTATGTTGATGGTGGTTCCCCAGTTGCAATTCGTCGTTACCTGGAAGCTCAGGCTAAGGTAAAGGGTTTTCAACTAATTCGCACGGAGCACTACCTTTCACCTTCTCAGGCTCGCAACCTTGGAATGCAGAAGGCTAACAGTAAGTACGTCGTTCTTATTGACAACGATGTGTTTGTAGGTCCAGGCTGGCTACAGCAACTAGTGCAGTGTGCAGAAGAAACTGAGGCAACAATCGTAGCGCCGCTAGTATGTATTGGTGAACCCCTGGGTGAAAAGATTCACTTAGCAGGGGGAGAAGCCAGGATTGAACTACAAGACGAGCCAGGGAAAGCGAAGCCGCGTCGCCGCCTACTCGTGAAGCACTATTTTCCAAATCGCCCGCTGGCGAAGGTGCGCGATCAACTACATCGTACTAAATGCCAGATGGTCGATCTCCACTGTGTTTTGGTGCGTACCGAGATGCTGAAACAACTTGGAGGCTTAGATGAGGAACTACTGAGTACGCGGGAACACGTTGATTTGTGCCTCAGTGTGAAGGAGAAAGGCGGCACAATTTACTGTGAACCAGCATCTGTTGTCACTTATGTTCCTGTTGAAGAGCGTGGGACGCTTACTTGGTCAGATTTACCCTACTTTATGCTGCGCTGGAGCGATGCATGGGAGCGATCCAGCTTAGATTACTTCCTCAAAAAGTGGGAGCTGATGGAGGATGAGTATGTCCGTATGCGCTACAAACGCCTGGGAAATAGGCGCTACCAGGTTCTTTTGGGACCGTTACTAAAGCGATCAAAGCCCTTGAAGCCCGTAGAGAGAGCGATCCTTAAAGTAGAGCGGACGCTAAACCAATACATTACAAACCGCTACCAGCGTCGCATACAAGTTGCAGATTAGGGTCTTGGTGAGCAGTACCACTTCTACAAACTACAACCTGAATTTACTTAACCCCAATGCTTGTGACAATGCAGGAATTGGTAACTAAAGGTGTGGTACAAGACCATTATGGATTTTGGATAACAAGTCTGATTGCCAGAGTGGAGTTACTGCTAACTAGGCTTATTTAGCTTTTGGTAATGCTGTCCGTTTGTAGTTGAGAGGATAAGTTTGTAATGAAAATTAGCGTTGACGCTCAAGAACAAGAAATAGTGACAAAACCGCAGGACAGTGAGATTGTTCTCTCAGTTAAAGGAGCTTCAAAAAAGTTTTGTCGAAAACTGAGACGCTCCTTATTTTACGGAGTTCAAGATATTGCCACTGAGTTAATGGGGATTAGGAGAGAAAATGAGAACCTGCGACTAGAGGAGTTTTGGGCACTGAAGGATGTTAGCTTGGAATTGCGACGAGGGGAAGCACTGGGTCTTGTAGGGGCAAATGGTAGTGGAAAGACGACACTACTCCGAATTATCGCGGGTGTGATTAAGCCAGATACTGGCTCTGTAGAAGTTAATGGTCGATTAGCGCCACTGATTGCATTAGGAGCAGGGTTTAATCCAATTTTGACAGGGCGAGAAAATGTCCGGGCAAATATGTCAATTTTGGGGTTATCTAAGAAAGAAATCGATGAACGGTTTGATGCAGTTGTTGAGTTTGCAGAAGTTGGAGAGGCAATTGATTCGCCAGTACAAACATATAGTTCTGGTATGGCAGCAAGATTAGGGTTTTCCAGTGCTATTCATACAGAGCCAGATATTTTATTAATTGATGAAGTCCTGTCAGTGGGTGACGTCAGATTTAAAGTAAAGTGTCAGCGAAGGCTTGGTGAACTGCTACAGAAAGGTGTAGCGTTTATTATGGTTTCTCATAAGTCTCAGTTGATCATGTCTGTATGCAGCAAATCTATTTATTTATCTAAAGGTAAGGCAGTTACTTCTGGCAAGACAAGTGATGTGGTTTTTCAGTATGAAAAAGATTTATTTGGGTTAGAAAAAATCAACTCAAACGGGGCAATGTTTATGTCGGAAAAGCCCGAAAGTAAAGAGATAGGATTTAGTTTAAGTTACCTAATGTTTAAAGATGCACAGGGTAATGTTCTTAAATCTCTAGTCAGCGGTGAATCTGCAAACTTTTGTATAGGCTTTAAAGCTTATAAAAAAATTAGCAACCTTAACATGCGTGTAAAAGTAAAAGATCCGGCAGCAGAAGGAGATATTTTATATTTAAGCAACTGGAACGACCAAGAATTATTTGAAGTATCTGTTGGAGAACATGAAGTACAGCTTCAGATGCCCTGTGTTGTTTTAGGACCTAATACTTATAATATTTTTCTAATAGTAAGAGATGGACCAATTAATACCCTTGAACTTTTTCATGATTTCGTGTTTGAAGTAAAATCACAGGAAAATATGAGTCAGTCAATATTTTATCAACCTCACACGTGGGAGCTAAAAAGTATAGATGAAAAAATAACTTCAATTTGATTTTTATGATTAATCAAACATGATTTGCTTGTCAAAAGTAATTTACAAATCTCACATAATATAAGGAAAATTAGAATGAAAGAAATGATGATACTTAAAGAAAAATTATCTACTAAGAACTTAAGGCGACTATGTGAAGAAAATGCCACAAAAGATAGGGTATTAGTTATTCATTCAGAAGACGTACCTTATGAATCCTATTTCCCAAATGCATATACAGTAACAAAAAATGAAAATGTCAAGGCAGATTTACACGTTGATTTATATTACAAGAGTTTAGATAAGATTAATGGGGAAGAATATAACTTTATTCTCTGTACAGGACTACTGGAACATATTCCAGATCCCCAGAGAATTATTGATGACTTTTATCGAATATTGAAGCCTGAAGGAAAATTGGTAATTGCTGCTAGTGCTGTGTCTTCGTTCCATGAAGGACCAAATGATTTTTTTCGATTTACTCCATACGGCTTTAAGTTACTATTTAGTCAATGGAAAAATATTAATATAAAAGGTTCTTCTCTACCTTTTGAAACAATAGCTATTCTCTTGCAGCGCATTTTGCTTCAGTCTAAAGTAAAACATCGAATAATCCGGTTATCTATTGAATTATTATGTTTATTTCTACCAAACTTAGATAGATATGTAGTGAAGCAATATTCTACAAGAAATCCGAAAAACCAAGAGACAGAAATTGATTCAATGCTACCATACGAAATTTTTGCTGTTGCGATTAAATAGATAAGAGTAGCATCCTTTCATAGTAAGGGAATACATAGATGTTTAACGATATCAATGAGTTCAAGAATGGAGAAATATTTGAGTCAGATATTTGTGTTGTAGGTGGTGGGGCAGCAGGAATTGATATTGCCAGATTCTTTAATGGTAAAAATAAATCTGTTTTGTTGATTGAGAGCGGTAATCTAAGTTTCGATCCAGAAACCCAAAAACTATATGAAATTAAATGTATAGGTAAAGGCATCCGAAATGGCGGATATGATTTTAATTCTCATCTAAAAAGTGAATTCAAAAATGAGTCTAGAATCAGACAATTTGGAGGTACAACCAACATCTGGTCCGGTAAATGGAAGATATTAGACCCAATAGATCTCAAACAAAGAGATTGGATACCTAACAGTGGTTGGCCAATTTCGTATAATGATCTACTTCATTATTATAAAGAAATTGGTAGAGAGTATGAGCTTTTAGATATCTATTCTTACTGCAATGAAAAGTGGAAAACCGAAATAACTAATAGCTTATTTAGTAAACTAAAAGACATTAAATATACAATACATTATGAAGAAAAATTACCGCTTAACTTTAAATTTAAATTTGGCAGAGAACTAGAAGAGTGTAAAAATGTTCATGTTTTATTGAATGCTAACGCTTTCAGTTTAATATTAAATGATAGTCATACTGCTATTAAAAAACTTACTGTTAAAACTTTAAATGGTAAAGAATATTCAATTATTTCTAGAAATTTTATCTTAGCCTGTGGAGGCTTGGAAAATGCTCGGTTATTACTTGCATCTAATAAACAAATTGCTTCTGGTATTGGCAACTCTAAAGGTTTGGTAGGAAGATTCTATATGGATCACCCTAAAGGTAAGCTTGGCATAGTTATACCTTCAACAACTACTCCTTTCCCTAAAGACTTTTATCAAGGAGTGAGAGAAGATAAAATCTACAAAATCGGGTTTTCTTTAACAGAGACTAAACAAGTAGAACTTCAAACTTTAAATCATAATTTGTATCTTAAGCCTGTTCTCAATAGAAATATAAACTTGGATACTCACGTTATCAAAAGAATTAGCAATGCTTTGGCTACCCGTACATACCGTAAACTTATAAAGACTGTTATGGAATTGTTGGTTGATACTCGTAACGCTTTTGAAACTTTTATTAGCAGGTTGTTAAGAAAACCACTTCCCGAAATATCTCATTATGAAATAATTCATTACCTTGAACAATCGCCTAACTATGAAAGTAGACTATTTTTGAATGAAGAACTAGACTCAATCGGCATGCGAAAGATTACTATTGACTGGAAATTTTCTGAGCTGGAGCGAGAATCATTTAAATATTTTGTGCAGCATATAAAGCAAGTATTTTTAGATAGTAATTTGGGCGAAATTATTATAGATAATGGTTTTGATAACCTTAATTTTTTAGTAGATGCTAGTCATCATATGGGAACCACGAGAATGGCTGCTTCATCTGATGATGGAGTAGTTGATTCAAATTGTAAAGTGTTTGGTATAGAAAATCTTTATATAGCTGGGAGTTCTATTTTTCCTACTGGCGGAAATGCTAATCCTACTTACACTATTCTAGCCTTATCCAGGAGGCTTTGCCATCATTTAGAAAAATCAGTATTTACCACTACGGACTTAGAGGAATCAAGTTTGTAATGTTAAGTAATAAAAGTAATGTATGTTTTACAAAACAGGTTCTGGAAGTTTATAAGCAAAGCCTTGCACTATTCTTTTACTGTGGAGAAAAGTAATATGGCAAAATTACAATCGTTAATTTATTTATCTTCTGGGAACCTGCCCTCAAGAATGGCTAGCTCTATACAAGTTGCTAAGATGGCGCAAGCACTCTCTCAGAAAATTGAAGATTTCGAGTTGGTGACTAGTGGAGACATTTGGTCAAGTTTTAAGGGGATAAATTCAGAATTTAAAGACTGGTATGGCTTATACTGCAACTTTAAGCTAGTGCGTTTACCAGTGCATATTAAGGTAAAGCATCCTTTCTCCCAACATTATCAAAGTGAAAGATATTTTAAGTTAGCTGTCTCGTATGCCTGCCTTAAATCTCCCTCCTTAGTTTATGCTCGTTCACCTAAAATTGTTGAGCTTTTGCTGAAGGTTGGTATACCTGTGCTGTGGGAAAAGCATGAACCAATTAATGAAAATCTTTCTAACTGCAAATTTTTTACTGACAAAAACTTTGTCGGTCTTGTTACCATATCCTCACAATTGGCTGAACATTATGTTAACCATGGTCTTAGCCCCGAAAAGGTATTAGTTGCTTATAGCGCTGTGGATATTAGAAATTTTCTCCCCTATCAAACAAAAGATTTAGCTCGCCAAAAGCTGTCCCTCCCTCAAGATAGAAAAATTGTTTTATACTCAGGTCACCTATATGAATATAAAGGAATTCCAACGCTTCTAGAAACTGCTTTATTGATGCCAGAATGCAATTTCGTTTTGGTAGGAGGATGGGCTAATGATATTAATAAAGTAAAAGAAGATTGTAAAAACCTTAACTTACACAACGTACACATTATTGGTCATGTACCTCAATCAGAGTTAGCATCGTATTTATACGCAGCCGATGTCTTGATTATTCCTACTAGTAAGTCCTGGAAATTAAGTGAAACTACTAGTCCTCTGAAACTCTTTGAGTATATGGTGGCCAAAAGACCAATTGTTGCTTCAGCTTTGCCAACCATAATGACAGTGTTGCGCGATCGCGAAAATGCACTTCTGGCAGAACCTGACGAAGCTGTCTCCTTCAAAAATGCAATAGTCAATCTATTTGAAAATCCAACACTTGCAAATGCTGTTGCTGAACGTGCTTTTCAAGAGGTACAAAACTTTACTTGGGATAGTCGAGTAGAGCGTATTTTGCAGTTTGCAGCGTTAAGGCTACAGGAAGTTAACGAGAGTACTAATAGTCCTAGAAAAAGCTTGTTTAAATATATAAAACGAAACTTGATTCATGGCATTTAAATAAAATTACGAAAATTTTAAATAGAAAATATCTTGTTCAGGAGGAGCTAATGGAAGACAAAATTACTATCGTCAACAGGCTACGCAACGGGATTCACAATCTCAAGAGCGGGATGAAGCCTAAGAAAGGAAGTTGTCACTATGAAACAATTATTTTACACGAATACCAAGCAATTTACTTTGCTATTCCTAAAGTAGGAAGTTCAACTTGGCACAGGATTTGTGCAATTTTGCTAAATGTTGATATACCACCAATTGCTATCCAAAAGGAGAGGAGAGTTGAAAATCTCCCTGGTATAAATAAAAAAGAGCTTGTGAAATACAAAAACTACTTTAAATTTTGCTTTGTGAGAAACCCTTGGGACAGATTAGTGTCCTGTTATGGGAATAAGATTAAGACAGATCCGAGTCTTAATTCAATTGGTATCACAAACGGAATAGCCAGTGGTTTTTTGAGATTCGGTGTATTTAAAGCAGGAATGTCATTTGATGAATTTGTTAGGGCTGTCGTAAATATACCAGATGTAGATGCTGATCCCCATTTCAAATCTCAATATACTTTTATTGCTAAAGAAACTGGAGAAAAGCTTGTTGACTTCATTGGTAAATTAGAAAATGCAGAAGAAGATTTTCTATACGTACTTAACAGGTTAAATAGGACTGATATATTAATTCCACACTTTAAGAAGAATAGCAACAAAAAACACTATAGAGAGTACTACACACCCGATGTCAGAGATATGGTAAGTAAAAGATATTCAAAAGATATTCAAATGTTTGGCTATGATTTTTAGTTTCAATATGAAATACCAAAATTCACTTCATTAGTAAGCGATCGCATTGATTATTCAATTCATTTTGGATACAGCAAAATAATGGATAAAAAGTATGAGTAAGCTAGCTCCTAGCATCAGCGTTGTAATGTCTGTCTACAATGGTGCAAATTACCTGCAAGAGTCTGTAGAAAGTATCCTTGCTCAAACTTTCACTAACTTTGAATTCATCATCATTAATGACGGATCTACTGATAATACATGGGAAATTCTCACTAAATATGCTGACCAAGATAAGCGCATTATCTTAATTCAAAATAAAGAAAATATTGGCTTAACAAAGTCGCTCAATAAGGGAATAGAATTGGCACACGGAGAGTATGTTGCTCGACAAGATGCAGATGATATATCGTTACCAGAGCGGTTTGAGAAACAAGTAGTGCTGTTGGAACATCCAGAAATAGTTTTGGTATCTTGCAACTTAGAGTCAATCAATTCTGAAGGACACTCTACAGGAAAGCTAGAACGGGCATGCGATCGCGATTTAGTACCTTGGTATTTACTGTTCTACAACCGCCTAGCTGGACACAGCCAAGTTGTTTTTAAGCGAGAGACAATTAGGAGTTTGGGTGGTTACTGCGAAAACCGTCGTTATAGCCAAGACTACGAGCTTTGGTGCCGTTTAGGTAAAGTTGGCAAAATTGCTGTATTACCTGAAGTGTTACTGCAACAACGCATCCACAGTAAAAGTATTTCTGTTGAGAAGGGTTCCGAGCAAAAAGCTTATAGTCTAAATCAGGTGAGGCATAATATTAAACAATTAATTGGTAAAGAAATTAGCCTAGAGGAAGCAGAAGATCTTAGATGTTTTTGGGTAGGACATTGGGGCAAACAATTTCCAGATAGTGAAAAAGTTGGTACTTTGCACTCCAGATTGAATGAAATTTATCGAATGTTTCTTCAACAAAATACCCATCAAAACTTCCCTTCTCTTAAAATATCCCGTCGGCTACGCATCTTAATTGGACAACAATTTATTCACTGGATACGATTTCTACCTACACGACATAATTTGCTTGCAAAAATTAAGATTTCTGTTTATGCTTTTGTTTGGCATCCACTAGGAGTGCTAGATTATTGGTTGAAACAGTTTTGGAATGTGCAGCTGCGTATATTACGTACTTTAGTGCGACGGAATTATAAGAAAGACTTGCAAAATAATTCTATAGATTTCCCCCATAAATCATCTTAGTAGTTGTTAGCAAATACTCCAAATCTAACTATAGATAGATAGATTAATACGATGTTTTAAGATATATTGCTATGGTAAACTAGAAAGTGCTTTCGAGTTTAAAAAAAGAAAATATTGCCTTAACAACGTACTAAGCACTGTCCATCAAGAAGTGTATCAAAAATCTTCAGAGGTAGGTTTAATGCAACCTAAAGTTACTGTTGTAATGTCGGTTTATAACGGCACACTTTACCTACAGGAAGCTGTAGAAAGTATTTTAAACCAAACTTTTACTGATTTTGAATTCATCATTATTGATGATGAATCTACTGACAAGACTTGGGAAATTCTTACACAATACGCTAATAGAGACCAGCGTGTTAAATTATTCAAGAACAAAGAAAATATTGGTCTAACTAAGTCCCTTAATAGAGGGCTAGAGTTTGCAACAGGGGAATATATTGCTCGTCAGGATGCAGACGACGTATCGCTGCCAGACCGATTTAAACTTCAAACGTGCTTTCTTGATGACAATGTAGACGTTGGTGCAATAGGAACTTCTGCGGAAGTGATTAATGAGCAAGGTAAATTTTTAGAACAAAGTTATGTCATTAGAGAGCACGAAAGCATACAAGCTTGTCTATTAGTGAATAACTGCTTATTTCACTCATCAATGATGGTACGCCGGAGCCTTATGCAAGCTCTTGGGGGATACCGAGAGGAACTGCGCTACGCTCAAGACTATGACATTTGGTGGCGTATTAGTCGGTTGGCACGGATAGAGAACTTGCCCGATATTCTGGTTCGCGTGCGACGTTCTGCTAAGAATATATCTAAACTATACCGTCACGAGCAGCTACTGTCTGCCCTAGAAATTTCTCTCAGGATAGTACAAGAAAGTTTAAAAGGTCAACCCTTAGATGAAGATGCTTATCAAAGGTTTTGGTGGTCTTACGTTCAAGTATTAGATGAAGACGTTGATCAGCGGTTTTGGATTGAACACCGTAGTAACCATACTCAGTTACAGAGGATGGATATCCAACGTCTCTGGCCTTTTTGGAAACTCTTGGCAGACCACGCTGGTGGCCCGCAATTCTGGGGTCCTCGCCTACGCCGTTTAGGTTACAACCTCTTACGTCGTCGACAGACAGTAGAGGGACTCGAATTGCTTTCGATTGTAACACGCCAATTGAAGATGCCAATTCAATTGAATTGTGTATTTAAGGGTCTGATTAAACCTTATGTACCAGGATTAGGACAACAGCTTTGGAGAACTTGGCAATTGAAGCAGCACAGAAATTAACTGATGCAAGATTATCTTATATTTCCAGCTACGAACTTAGAGGGAGGGTACTTAAAACACTTCTATTCCTAAATTAAACTGTTGAAGAGCCATATTGTTGAAACGGTTGAGCAACGCCTGCTTGCTCAAAATTATGTAAACTGCTCAACGATAGGAAACTAAACCCAACATTAGAAGCAAGCTCGAGTAGTGTATAGAATATTATCCCAGTAATCTGATTAAGTAGGTTAAGCCAAGTGTTGCCCAGATGAAGAATTCTTCAATTGAAGTGCGAGTACTATGGCTTGTTGGACTTAGTTTTACTGAATAGAAACCACCATAGCTCTAGACCAATCAGCGCCAAACCAACTACAGTAACACCAACTTTCAAGGACAGAGGTTGCTCAATTCGGCGAAACTGATTTCCTGACGTAGCTGGCATTTCTGCTGCTTGTACTCCCAAGGTCATTCCTAGCAACAATCCCAGGCTAATAATGCTACCCCAAAATTTAGTTGACATTTACTGAATCGCTCCTTGCTCATGAATTTGGTTTGAAGTTACGCAAGCGTAGAGCATTAGTAACGACGGAAACCGAGCTAAAAGCCATTGCTGCTCCAGCAATAATTGGATTGAGTAACCAGCCAAAGAAGGGGAACAAAATCCCGGCGGCAATTGGAATGCCAGCTACATTGTAGATAAAAGCAAAAAAGAGATTTTGGCGAATATTACGGATGGTGGCACGACTTAGGGCAATTGCCGTCACAATGCCCCGCAGATCGCCAGAAATTAGAGTAATATCACTAGCAGCGATCGCCACATCTGTCCCTGTACCAATTGCAATTCCTACATCCGCCTGTGCCAGTGCTGGTGCATCATTAATTCCATCCCCCACCATTGCCACAACCTTTCCCTCTGCTTGGAGGACATTAATTTGGGCGGCTTTTTGGTCGGGACGCACTTCGGCGAAGACTCTCTTTATCCCGACTTGTTGAGCAATTACTTCAGCCGTTGGACTATTATCTCCTGTGAGCATCACCACCTCTAAACCTAAACGTTGTAAAGTCTTGACGGCTGCTGCTGAAGATGGTTTTAAGGCATCAGCAATCCCAATTATTCCTTGAATTTCGCCATCAACTGCGATCCAGACAGCGGTTTTACCAGCGGCTTCCCAAACTGCTTGCTGTTGCAGTGGTTGTGTATCAATTCCAGATTCAGTCAACCAGCGTTGCGTACCAATTTGGACAAGTCTGTCTGCAACAATTCCTTGAACACCACTACCCGCGATCGCTTCAAAGTTCTGCACTGGTGCTAATTCCACTTCCTGGGATTGAGCGTACCTAACAATAGCTTCAGCTAAGGGATGTTCAGAATTACGTTCTAGCGATGCTGCCAATCGCAACAGTTTTAGCTCATTCTGATTTGCTGTTCCATGTACAGCAACAAAGTTAGTAACAGTCGGTTTACCCTCAGTCAGCGTTCCTGTTTTATCTAATACAATCGTCTGAATTCTATGTGCCAGTTCTAAACTTGCAGCATCCTTGATTAAAATCCCGTTCTCTGCGCCGATACCTGTTCCTACCATAATTGAAGTAGGCGTAGCCAAACCCAAGGCACAGGGACAAGCAATAATTAACACTCCTACTGTCGTAATCAGGGCGAGTGTCAAATTTCCCATAGCGTTGAACCAAATTACAAAAGTTGTGATCGCGATCGCAATTACAACTGGTACAAACCAGCCAGTTACTCGATCAGCTATTCTTTGAATCGGTGCTTTCGATCCTTGCGCCTGTTGCACTAGCTGGACAATCTGCGCCAATACCATATCTTTTCCGACGCGGGTGGCCCGGAACTTAAAACTACCAGTTTTATTAATTGTTGCCCCAATTACTTCATCACCCAGCTGCTTCTTGACTGGCAAACTCTCGCCCGTCACCATTGCTTCATCTACAGTAGAAGCACCTTCTATCACTTCGCCATCTACGGGAATTTTTTCGCCAGGACGCACTAAAATTACTTCCCCTGCCCTGACTTCTTGGATAGGAACATCAATCTCTTTGCCATCCCGAATCACACGGGCATCTCTAGCTTGCAACCCAATCAGCTTCCGAATTGCTTCAGACGTTTGACCCCTTGCCCGATTTTCTAAAAGCCGCCCTAGCAAAATTAAAGTAATTACAATTGCGGCAGTTTCATAGTATACATCCGGTTCCAGTCCTTGACTGCGAAAAAAATTAGGGTAAACAGTGGCGCATACTGAGTAGAAATACGCCGCACTCGTACCCAAAGCAATTAAGGTATTCATATTAGCAGCACGACGCTTCAGAGCTTTCCATGCACCTTGATAAAAAGATTGACCGCACCAGAACTGGACGGGTGCTGTCAACACCAGTTGCACCCAGGAGTTATGAAACCATATCGGAATCCAGGGCAAGTGTAACCCAGTCATTGCTGGCAGTGACCCCACTACTAACAAAACGCTGATGATGCTACCTAATACCACCTTGCGCGTCAGGTCTTGCTTTTCTGCTAGGCGGGCGGTAGCTTCTGCATCATCTTCTTTTGATCCCATTTCTTTGAGTGGGGCAGCCGCGTATCCCGCCTCAACTACCGCCAGTTGAATTTTATCTAGGTTGGTTGCTTTGGGGTTGTACCTGATTGTCGCTTGCTCTGCGCCAAAGTTAACATTGCCGTCAACTACTCCAGGGACGGCGCGAATTGCTTTTTCAATCGCACTGGCGCAACCCGCGCAACTCATGCCCCGTAATTGCAGCTGAACTGTATCCATTGCTGCTTTTCTCCGAGTCTGTTTATTTCTATGCTAGTTTTTCCAGGCAGTAGGATTTGGGGTAATCCGAACTGGCACCTCATTATTAATAAGGAGGCTTGCCCCTGAAGGTTCGCGTCTACCTTGGTTGAAGAGTTGGCTGGCAAACCAAAATAAACGCTGGAAGTTTTCTAGTAATGACATCTTACGCCTCTTGGTACGTCGTGCCTGCGAATAAGAAGTGGTATCGGGATTTAGTAATTGCACGAGCGATCGCAGACACTCTAGAAGCAATGAACCCGCAATATCCAGCAGCAGAACAGGGATTGGAAAACATTACGATTCCAGATTAATAAGACTTTAGCATTAGCTTAAAGTAGTGTTACTCACTTACTTCCTTTCTATCACTGTTTTAGGCTTAATGGAATTTCTCGTTGATTATTTTAATAAAATAGAAAAATAAGACAATCGCTACTGGCTAATAGATTATTCGCCTTATGCACTGGGGTCCCTTATACTCTTCTAACACTCTGATAGTGTCTGGAAAGTTTTCCTCATCTAAATACTCAATGCATAAACAAGTGCCATTTTTTAGTTTAAATTCAACTCCAAACTCACTCGGATTATCGGTTGAAGCATATCTTGATTGAAGGATGCTTATTGCTTCAACTTCTTGATTGATTCTTTGCTGCCAGAACAAGTTACTACTGAGGTTCAAGGTTATATAACTACTACCATAGCGTTGCATTACATCATCGGTGATTCCTACGCTATTAGTTTCTGTAATAGCAAAAAAGCAAACAATTTTATCATTGTCAAATTTAAACTCAGTAGGTCCGTCAGCCATTCGCTCATAATTATCCAAATCCATATCACTATCAAATACCTGCCGTCTAACACTGATGATTCTCTTACTAATTAAAGACTTAAAAAGTTCAGTATTTTGAGAATGAATAGTTGGTTTCATCTCCTCAGCTTCCAAAAGCAGCTAGAAACTAAATTAGTAAGTATGTGAGCAACAATCGGCACTAATAAATTGCCAGTTGCCAAAGCGCTATAACCCAGTAGCAACCCTACAACAGTTGCCCAAGCTACATAAGCCCATTGTTGAGGTCCGCTAAGGTGCAAAATACCAAAGCAAAGACTCGATATGACGATGGCTGTAATATCTAAGCCAAAGGCTGGCAGCATCACACCCCGAAATAATAATTCTTCACTCAACCCTGGCAACAGTGCTACCCAGATCAAGTCTGACCACAGCAGGGGCTTGAGGACAAATTCTAGGTAAAAATCTGCGCTGCTACGGTAGGCAGGCCAAAGGCGATAAACTAGGGAACTCAAAGCGGTGATAATTAGCGCCAAACCAACTCCCCAAGACAAGTCCGTTGCAGTCCATCTCAAGGACAACAAAAAGACGTTGCCAAATTGCAACCACAACTTAGCAACTAGCCACAAGGCGATCGCAGTAACACCCATTGCCCCCAGAATTTGGGTGCGTGTCAGGGGTTGAATTTTTGGATTGGGCTTGTGTTCAGTCACGGGACAAGGGAAAGGAAATGATTGCTTATTACTGATCGCCTGTTGGAGATAGGCAGTGCAAAGATGAAATTGGACTAAGGGCAGCTGGACTGATGCCTGTTTTGTGAGCAACCAATACGCCTAAAGCTTCTAAATATGAGTTTACCTGCATAGCTTTAATCCCCAGCGGTTCTGGCGGAACTTGCACCTGTGTCTGATTTTCCCGGACAGCAATAACTTGCACCCCTAAGTGACTCAAACTCAAAAGGGCGCTGCTACCACAAGCGGTTGCTGGTACAACTACAGCATCAACTTGATTATCCCAAATATCGCTGCCTAGAGATGGTTCTACGACAAAATGCGGTGCGCGACTTAAGCCCACAAGAACGCTGGGTAAGAAGGTATATCCTAATTCCTCAGCAGCTGAACGCGGCGATAGATCTGGGTCAAGGGGAAGGGGTAACAGGGCAGGAGAATGGGCGCAGGGGATTTGAAAGGTTCGTACTATTAAATGGCTAATAACGGCTTCTGCACCAGCTAAAGGATCAACGCCTTGACCGTGGCGATAGTCTTGCAAGGCAACGCTATCAGTGTCATCAGGAAAGCGAGCGACAACTGCGATCGCCTCTGCCCCTGCTTGATGAATCAATACTTCAGCCGCACGTAACAAACTATCTGGATTCTGAACCGTACCCCAGCTAGCACCCGTTCCAGAAGTCCGTAATGTTACACCTATTGGTGCATCAGTAATCACATAATCAGTTAAATTTAGTCCTAGTGTGGCTCTGGTTGCATCAGCTGCCTGGAGTTGTCGCAGCCGTAAATCTGGTTCAATTCCTTGGTCAAGAATTAGACCCACGCGGTTTTGATGTACTGGGCGTAAACCCCAGCACCCTGCGGCAAATTTGTCAAGACCGTAGCCTTCAACGTAGAAAGCATTGGGCAAAGGCCAATATAATTGTGCGCCGTTGAGGACATTGGGGTGAGTGATTAAGCAATCTGCAACACAGGCGATCGCTCTGGCAACTGGCAACGCATCTCCCGCATAACCCCCAATCGTCGCTCCCACGCCACTAGGTACAATTAATACAACAGTGTAGGGACGTTGATTCACAGTTTAGCAGCTGAAACGTCAGATTTAAAAGTGACAACAGCTTCAATAGTGGCTTTTTGTCGTTCAACATCTACATCTGTAACTGCCCATCGCAATGCTTCTCCGTGTTCTCTTAATTCTGCCTCTATTACCTGATGCAGTTGGGCAGGTGTTTCCTGAAGGTCAATTTCTGCGGTGATAAAATGTATCGTCATTCTTAGTGAATCCTCTATATCTACCCTACGAGAAGGTCTTCAGATGGGTCTTCGTGGTTTCTCAAACGAATTAGTTAGCCAGTAGCAGATAATTCTTGGATCTTAGTCGACACTTGAACCAGCTATCCGGTACAGTACTTTATTATGTTACGTTGCAAACATTTCAGTCAACGTATCGAGGAGCGACAAACCAGTTGGGTTAAAACCACAAGAAAATTGCGGGATGCCGAGGAATAAAACGCAATTCCGTTTCGTCATCATCTCGCTCTAGCAAGGACTACGAACACGGTGACGACGTTGTAAGCCATTGCTCAATAATTGACACTGCCAACTGGGTTCAAACCACTGACAAAAGTCATCGACATGGCAGAACAGGGATTCTAGACTAAGCATGGGGTGCTCAGGTAATTCGAAAATTAGGTACTTTCAACTCTATTTGCTCTGTCCCTCCTTATCCTGAACTTACGTTAGTTAAACGATCTGTCTCTCTCCCAAAGCGATCGCTCCACTTCCTCAAGCCTTAATCGCAACTAGCAGTTCTCGGTACACCCGTTTGAGATCTTCCAGTTGATAATGAGCATTTAACCCACTGGGGTTTGGTAGTACCCAGATGATTGCACTATCTAAGGACTCGTTTTGTTGCCCCATAACTGCTTTGGGTTGATTGAACGCCGTTCGATAAGCGCTGATACCTAGAACAGCCAGAAAACGTGGTCGATAGTGCTGCACTTTAGTTGCCAACTGTTGCTGACCTATAACCAGTTCTTCAGCGTTTAATTCATCTGCTCTTGCTGTTGAGCGATCCACAATATTCGTTAGACCATACCCCACCTGCTTCATGTCGCCATCTTCAAACGGTGTCAGCAATCGCTCTGTAAAACCTGCTGCATGAAGCGATCGCCAGAAGCGATTTCCTGGACGGGCAAAGTGATGTCCTACTGCTGCACTGTAGAGGCTAGGATTAATGCCACAGAACAAGACATCTAAGCCTGGGGCAATAATATCTGGAACCGTCTTCCCCCTTGCTGCATGAATCTCTTCTGATGTGGGTTTGCGCTGCATTAAAATTGTTGCCACATAAATAGCTATAGCCAGTTTCCTACCAAAACATAAGGTGCCCAATAACCTGGACGGCTGTAATTAGGATACTTCTTCATCAGAGTTAGTTGCGCACGACGCAGGGCTTCGGCTTTAGTTACTTGATTGGCTAGCTCTCGATAAAACTCACCGATAAAAATGGCAGTGGCTTGATCATCTATCTGCCACAGAGAGGCCAATGTACTACGCGCTCCAGCCCGTACAGATACGCCAGCAAGTCCCAAGGCAGCTCGTTTGTCTCCAGCTGCTGTCTCGCAGGCACTGAGGACTAGTAATTCAATTGTCTCTGTTTGGTTTCTAGTACGAAGTAAATTGTCTAACTGGTTAACATTAATTGGACCATCTGAAGCGAGGATAAATGTATTCTTTGCCTGGGAACTAAATTGACCGTGAGTAGCAAGATGAATCACATTGAAAGGCGATGAGTCAATTTCTTTTTCCAAGGTTTTACTGGTGAACTTGTAATCGAGGAGCTGATTAATTGATACCCCAGCTTTCTCAATTAAATCGAATTCTGATTTAACTGCGGGTAGTGGCGGGTAGGAAAAGTTGGCAGGGGCAATGCTTAGTCCGGCAGTTAGGGCTTTTAAGCGTCCCAGTGGCAAAGGCTTGGAGTCTAGCAGTTGTAAACCTAGACTTAATGCTACAGCGTACTTCTCTACCAGATACTGTTTACCGTCGTAGAGGGCTGCCATTGGGATATTCCGCAAAGGACCATCTAGAACAAACACCAGCGTCTCGACTCCACTCTGCTCCAACTCTGCCACGTTCGGTTCAATTAACCAGCTATATACTTCTTGAGATAAAGCTTTAACA
Source organism: Chroococcidiopsidaceae cyanobacterium (assembly GCA_041748755.1). Classification (GTDB taxonomy): domain Bacteria; phylum Cyanobacteriota; class Cyanobacteriia; order Cyanobacteriales; family Chroococcidiopsidaceae; genus JAHHHE01. The sequence goes on from JBGTCQ010000208.1 coordinate 62,463, forward strand.
TCTTTGATGGTGTCGGGTTCTGTGAGCTTTTGCTGCAACTGTTGTAGGGTTTGTTCAACTTGGCTCTGGGATACATTAATTGTGTAGTGGCGTAGGGGCTGTTTGGGTATCTTCAGGATCACTTCTAAGCGATCGCGCAAAATAATCGGGTAGATGACTGCTGCCGTTGGATTATCTTGGTCAACTACTTTATCAATTAGCACTGACTTAGCTTCTAAACACGCTTCCCGAAAGAAGTTGTCTAATTCAGCTAATTGCAGAGATTCAATCACACTCCGAGCTTGGACTAAATTTTGTTGACTGGGTTTGGAGTTTTGCGCGTGCAAGAGCAAATCAACTAGCTCTCGATACACGGGTTCTACTTCATCTCGAAAGGAAAACTGAATTTCTGGATTAATCGCAACTAAATCACTGCGTAAAGACTGTAGGGTACTAACCGCTTCGGTGTAGGTAGCGATCGCGCCTTGCGTATCTCCTTGAGCTTTTAGTAAGCGTCCTAGCTGCCACTGCCAGCGATAGGCAATATCCGGCGCATTAATCGATTGGGCAAGCAACAGGGCTTGCTCAGTCAAGTCTTGAGCGCTCAACCACTGCTGAGTCTGTTCATACAGCCCACCTAGATTACCAAGGGCGTAAGCTTCTGCGCGTTGATCTCCTAAGCTTTTAGCTTGTTGAACAGATTTGGCTAATAGCTGGGCAATATATAAGGGGCTAGAAGAGATACTTTTGTCTCCTCCTACAAAAGCCTTGCCATTGCCTAATTTCATCAAACTCTGGGCAAATTCAATCTGGGCATAAACTGACTTACTACTTGGAGGTAAGGCAGTAATTTGGGATTCAATTTGAGGCAACAAAGCTTGTGCAGCGCTTAATTGCTTGGTTTCTAGTAACAGACTGAGTTGATTTAGTTGAGCTTGTGTTCTTGTGATTAGAGATGAAGATAAGGTTGCGGCTTGTTGGTAAAACGCTGATGCTGCTTTAGGGTTTTGCTGCGATCGCGCTGTATTGCCTAAACTAAATAAGGCAGCGGCTATATCTTGAGGCGATCGCATGTGCTGTGCCAGGGCTAGACTTTGCTGCAATATTTGCTGTGACTTGTCTAGATCACCCACTACCCGCAAAGTATTACCAAGACTATGCAATCCAGCTACTTTAATTGATGAGGCTGGTTGTTTTTGCAGCGTTTGGTTTGCAGAGTTTAATGTCGCCAAAGCTCGACGGTAAAGCCCTAAGGCTTGCAGTGCTTGGGCTTGATTAATCAAGCTACGAGTAATTCCAGTCTGATCGCCTGCTTGAGCATAAGTAGCAGCAGTTTCTTGCCAGGTGGTGAGAGCTTGTTGAGCTTGTCCCAGTGATAACTGTAGAGTAGCTTGAGTATTTAAAGCTTGGGCAAGAATTTGTGAACGTTTGGAGTTGCCTGCATTTTGTTTTGTCTGTAGTAGTTTTAGACTTTGGGCAATTACTTTTGTTGCTTGCTCCCACTGTCCAAGTTGCTGATAAGCCAACGAAAGATTGCTTAACACCATAGCTTGATTCAGTACATCACTTTGGGCTTGATAAGCTTGTTGCCAAACTATTACCGCTTTAGAAAATTGTTCTGCTTCATATAGTTCTCTGCCTTGCTGAACAAGCTGTTTCGCATCATGTAATTGGACGATAGGATTTATCGCCGGAATGCTTGCCCAAGTGGGTAATATTCCTGCACCTAAAGACCACAAGATTAGACTTGCTCCTGAACAGGCTTGCTTCAGAAAGGGCTGGACACTATAGAAAAATACACACCGTTTTCTTGCCATGTTCTTTCCTCCTGTGAGGAGATATTGACTAAAGGAATACCCCAGTCCAGACGGGCAGTGATATTACCCAATTGAAAGCGTAAGCCAAGACCTAAAGACCCTAGAGTATTAGGATCAGGGTTAGTTCCTAAATTCCAGGCAGTGCCAAAATCAATAAATGGGGTAAGCTGGACAACCAATCGCCGCCGTGGTTGACGGTAAATTGGGAAGCGAAACTCTGCGGAGACAAGTGCGCCACTATCAGTTAGTAGAGCATCTTGACGATAGCCTCGGACACTTTCTATACCACCTAACCCAAACTGTTCTAAAGGCACAAGCTCATCAGGAGACAGTTGCACATCAGCACGTAGTAATAGCAAAGTTTCTGGAGCTAACAGACGTACCCACTGTGCCTGTCCGCGCCAGGAGAAAAAGCGGCTATCAGGGGTATCTTCGTTTACTGTAGCGTTCAACGCACCAATGCCAAGACTGAATTGCGATCGCGCCGCGATAACTTCAAAGGCATTCCGACTCGTCCATTCCTGAAAAAATTGTAGTGCCGAAATGCGGGTGCGTCCCTCTTCATCAGCTCCTGGCGAAAGCAGGGAAGGGAGAATTTCACTTGCATCTCCTGAAATATCACTTTCTCTTAGAGCAGCTGAAATATCACTTTCTCTTCGAGTAGCGGTGAAACCAAGGGCAAATTCTTGAGTGGGAGTTTGGGAAATTGGCTGGCGCAGTGTCAGTTCGTAGTAGCGCGACTTGCCATCTATATCAAAGACTTCAGCAAATGGTTCTTCAATAATACTGCTGTCTGTAATTCCGTAGCTGAGGCTAAGAGTGCCATTGCGAGGATTGAGCGGCAATGTGTAACCAGTATCTAAACCATTGCTGCCATCAGTATTACTGTAAGCTAAGCTCAAACCATCTCCCAGTCCCAGTAAGTTGGCTTCATTTAGCTGTAGCCGCCGTCGGAAGCTGCCAACGCTAGGCGATCGCCCGTTATCAGCTACAAGTTGAGTATTGAAAGTTTTTGCCTCTGTCACTTGCACTTCTAGTACACTTGTTCCTGGGCGCGTTCCGGCAGCTAGTTCGGCAGATAAGTTTTGAATTAAAGGATTGAGTTGTAGTAGTTGTAAGGCTTCTAGCAGGCGCTTTTGATTTAGGGGAATGGATCTGGGTAGGCGATCGCGCACATAGCTAGCCTGTAACCGTCGTGTGCCAGTTACATTAATTGCTTCCAAACTGCCTTCGACAACCTGAATTTTAATCACGCCTCCCTGAAGCGTTTGAGGCGGGATCAGAGCACCCGACGTAATATATCCCCGGTCAATGTAGAGTTGGGTAACGGCGGAACGAGCTTGGAAAAGTTCAGTAAATGAGAGAGGCCGATTGATAAACCCAGCGAGTACCTGATCTAATTCTGCCTTGCTGAATACAGTGCTGCCAACTACCTCGAACCGTTTAACCGTAATTTTTTCAGGAATACCTGGAATTGGTGCAGGAGTTGTCGTTGGAGGCGGGGATAATAACTCTTCTGGAGGTGGCAGCGGCGCAGGTGTTGGGAGTTGTGGGGTAGGATCAGTAGGCGGTAGGATGTCTTGCGGGGGAGGCGTTGGCGGGAGTTGAGGAGTTTGCGCTCTTGAAGACTCAGCAGTCATGACACTGATCAACACAACCAAACTAAGTTGAAGACAAGATGGGTGAATGCAGAGGCGCAGAGGAATTCTATGACCCATTACAGGTAGTAGGCTTTAGCCAAGGAGTATGAGGAGTGACGGTAGGAGCTTGGGCTACAAGGACTACCTCACCCTTGGAGCCTATCACCCACCCTTGGGCTTCTACAAGAGGAGTTGGCTGGGAATTAGTCGGATTAGTGGAAGCAGCACTAGCGCGATCACGATCGCCTTGAACGGGCGTGCCTAAATCTGCTAGAGCTAAGTTACTTCTAAGAGCTTCTGTAGGAGTAGGCGGTAAGCCACCGCGTCCAGTAGCCACAAATTTACTCGCTCCTCTAGCTGTGTTACCTCCACCTACTGAACAGCCCTGGGCAATCAGTCCGCTGACATCGACTAGCTCTGTTGGTAAGGTAACTAACCCGCCGCTAGGGTCGATTTCTGGTCTATTGATTTCTACCACACCGTCTACTCCTAGATCAGAACTAGCGGTAATATCACTCTCTGAGGTACGTTTGCTTCTAGGTTCTATTCCAAAGATTTCTTGAGTATTAATTTGGATATTACCCCCTCGTCCCCCAATGGCAGTAGCAGTTATATCACTATCTTCTACGCCTAACAATACATCTGTATCGATATTAATATCGCCACCATTCCCACTACCGCGACTAGCATCTGTAGCTATCTCACTTTTGTCGCGCAATAGCAATAGATCCAGATCCTGTAGCCTTATATCCCCACCTTCACCAGATTCACTTGTAGCTGTGAGTTTTCCTTTGTTATCCAGACGTATAGAGCCAGCTGTAACTTTTATATTGCCTGCATTTCCTGTTCCTACACTGCTAACATTTACTGTTGCTCCATCCCGGACAATCAAGTTACCTGTAGTAAAGATTGTTAAATTTCCAGCATTTCCTGCGCCTTTAGTGCTAGTAAATAAGCCGCTGGGAGAACCATTTGGTCTTGTCCCTCTCAACTCCACGGAGTCAGAGGAGTTCACCATTAAATCCCCTCCTCGTCCATTTGCTGGTATAGATTGCCCTGAATTGGGATCGAATCTATCAGCAGATTCTGTTGACACTAGGGCCCCATCCTGGATAAGTAATCTCCCCGTGTTAATAGTTAAGTTACCTGCATTTCCGTCATCGACGGTTGAACTAATCAAGCTACTAGGTGCATATTCAATACGATCTGTTAATGGTATTGGGTGACTGCCGATTAGTTTAACTGAGTCCGAGGCATTCACGGTCAATTGTCCTCCTGAACCCTTACCATTAGTAGCAGTGAAAACTTGTGCCCCGTCTTTGACAATTAATTGCCTAGTATTGATAGTTATGTCTCCTGCATCTCTAGAACTCTCAGCTAGAGTTGACAATGACGTACCAACTCCGGTTAACTCTATGCTCTCTGAGGCAGTCACTGTCAAATTTCCTGACTGTAATTCTCCAGTTGTATTAGCAATCAATAAACTGTCTATGAGTTTAATCGCTCTACCCTGCAACTGAATTTCGCCACCACCTTTGCCACTAGCCTCGACTACAGAGTTTTGGGATAGTTGGATGTCCTTGAAGTCCTGTACGCCCTCATATCCCAAAAGCAAGCCTTCTTGTGTTGGTTTAAAGCTGACCTGACCATTTCCAGCAACACTTCCTAGCTCAATCCGTCCTCTTTCTGCTGTTAGATTTCCGCCCTCAAACAACACATCCCCACCCACTAAAGCCAAAGTTTTACCTTCCTGTACCTGTAGACCGACAGGTGGTAAGTCCTGGCTATTGTTTACTCCATTTGTACTAGCTTGGGAGCGGTTAATGATACGTCCTGGATTTGTTCCAAACTGTAAGCCAACAGGGACACTTACTGACAGCAGGGGTGTGACTTGGGGAGCTGTGGCAGTGAATTGGGTACCATCAGCAAGGTTAAGGCTACTTGCCGTACTTGCCAGAAATGAACCACCAATGTTCAGAGAGGCATTTGAACCAAAAATAATTCCGTTGGGATTGAGCAGAAACAGGTTAGCAGTGCCTTGAGTTTTAATTAATCCATCAATACTAGAAGCAGAAGGCCCCGTCACACGACTAACGATATTTTGAATCTTTAGGTCGTTATTGAAAAGAACCTCGCCTTCAGTGGGTATAGAAAATTTATCAAAACTGTGGAACAGGTTGCTTCCGGCTTGGGTTCCCCCTTCAATAACGCTGGTGTTACCAGAGGAAGTAACGATAGAATTGTTAGGTAGAGTTCCATCGGGAGTAATTTGGGCAAGGGAGCAATTGCTAGAGATTGATCCACAAATCGTTAAAGAAGTCACTAACCCTAATTTCCAGCGCCAAATACTCATCTAGTGATTTATTCCAAAATCTGCTTAACTTATAAATAAACACTAGTTCAGCGGACTACTGCTAATTGTTAATTTAGATAAAGAGACACTAGCGGACTAGTTCTACTGACTCTCTGACAAACTTATAAAACAGTAAGTTTATTCATACCTCAACTAAGGTATGAATAAACGGGGGCCATGACTTACGTTGTTAAATAAATTTGCCAGGACGAGGACATGGTGGCGAGGGACACCATGTCACTCCAAATTGCAGAAAGTTTGGGGATAGAGGGGCTGACAAAAATCTAAAGTTTTCTTCAGAAGTATTATCAATTTCCAGTTGAGTCTTGTCAAAGAACTTGAACTCAATTGTCAAGGTTTTGTCTTCTGCCATGCCGTGTTTTTGTAATACCTCGCTAAACCTAGACGAAATTTCATTTAGAACCTCAAGCAATTCTTGCCTAATAGTGTCTTTTGTATTCATCATCTCATCATGGTCTTTCATGGCTTTTCCTCTACTTTTTAATTTACTGAGTGATGTTGAAATTGTTTAATGACGAATACTGGAACTCTCAATCTAAGAGCTAACTAACTATAGGATGCGGTGCGGGTGTAGTAGAATTATTCTACTATTTATCATTTGACTACTTCTGCTTCTCTAACTCACAACACTTTCAATCTCAGCACTATTGGTGAAAAGAACTCCTTACCATTCACTAACATTGACTTCAACAAGATTACGTTAAATTCCAGAAAACTGTGGAAGAAATTTGCAACTCTAATAAACCTAAATGCGATCGCATTAACAGGAAATATAGGATGGGCTAACAATACCTCTGCTACAGAAAGGAAATTCTGGGGAAGGCGATCGCCCCACGTATCACTTAAAGAATTTGCTAGCTCTAATCTCCAAATCCCACTTCTGCGACTTTGAATTATTACTAGAGCAGCTAGTAAGTTAGCTTATGGT
>JBGTCQ010000209.1:0-3448 GCA_041748755.1 Chroococcidiopsidaceae cyanobacterium
TAAATCCGAGGTAGCCGTCTTTGCGATTCTGAAAGTATTTCGTATTGATCCTCCAGGTAGTTCTGCCGCGACTGAAACAAAATACAGTCGATTTGGAGATTTTTTACTTCTTCAGCTGGTACATCGTGAACATTGTCTGACCAAGAAAAGCTACCACTACGACCGCCATAGCCTTCTGGTCGAAGGAGTTTAATCGGCAAGTAAAACTCGTGATTAGCCTGCGTCAGGTAGTAGAGATAACTGCCATGAATGTGCCAAGTTAGGATACGTAATGGTTGCATGAATAAATAGTTTTGAGTTTAAAAAATTTAGAATAGCTATAACTTTTCAGCTGTCTTTAATTCCAAACCACTAGAATGTTCCAGGGGAAATCCAGCTGATTCAAGTAAAAATAATTGTTTGTCTAATAAGTGAGTGTCCAACTCTTGAGGTTTCACGCACTGAGAAAGAACGCTACCACCGAATTCTTGTGACTGTCCCAGCCTGATTGGGATTCCTGCTAAATAGCAGATGTAAGCCAAAGGGTAGGGTGATTGGTTATTGGTGAAGACGATAGCAGCATCAAAGCAGCGATCGCGCAATGTTTCAATCAACGCTATTTCGCGTTCAGTGTTCGCAGACATGACACCACTTTCATACACCAAAACGTCATCCACCCAAGTCTGCCGCAAAGCGACTTGACTACAAGCTGGGGTAGCCATCAAAGTAATAACAGCGTCTGGTAGTAACTGGCGCAACGTCCTTAACGCAGGTTCAGTCAGCACCACATCCTCAACACTACCCAAAGCAACAAGAAGTCGTCGGACATTCTGCCAGCAATCAGGCAACACTCGTCACCTCCTCTAAAAGCAATTCCACTTGAGCGATCGCTGCCTGTGGCGTAACTCCATCCAGGTGAGATGCTTGCCTCAACACACGATGGCGATCGCGCTCTAACGGTGCCCAACGATTTGGATCAGAATTACTAAAGATCACAACGCTCTTAACTCGCAGTGCTGCTGCCAGATGAGAAACTCCTGTATCGTTACAAATCAGCAGTTGAGCGTTACTTAACAAAGCTGCGATCGCACCCAGACTGGTACGTCCAGCTAAATCAATCGCTGAAAAACGCATTGCCTGTTGTACCGCCTGCGTTAATTCAGCTTCCACCGCAGTGCCAGTAAGAACTACTTGGAACCCACGAGTAACAAGAGCATCAGCGACAACTGCAAACTTTTCCGGCGACCAGCGGCGATCGCGTACACTCGCCCCAGGATGAACGCAGACATATTCCCCATTTTTGAAATGTCGCACTTCCTCAATGGCATCTAACGCCGCAAAGTCATCCTCCCGCAAAGGAAATTCCAGGGATGTACCCTTGAGCGGTATCCCTAAAAACTCCATCAGCCGCAAATGCCGCCATACCTCCGGTTCGTATTCTGGGTAAGGCAAGAACCGCTCTGCATCTGGGCAATACTGATTCGGCATGTAAAAACCAGCATTGATCCGAGCGCCCAACATCACTGTGAACGGATTACTAATAATACCGCTACCGTGCATCTGCAACGCCAAGTCAAAATGTTGCTGCTGATTGGCAAAAAATACTGGTAGTTTCGTTATTTGTAACGGTACTTCAGGAATTCCCGGATAGCCAGGAAATTCTAGGAAGTTGTCGAGATAGTTGCTGAACCGTTCAACGAAACTTCGCGCCCAAGGTAAGCCAATCAGCGTAATTTGGGCTTTTGGCAGTGCTACCCGTAGCGATCGCCATGCTGGCACAGTACAAAGTAAATCGCCCAGACCTGGGAGCGATCGCACAATTGCAATACTTTGAGGTAGTGGCTCTCCTAGTCGGTGTTTTTTGACCACTGGCTCCCTCCTGCAACGATTTGTTTTACTCTACTGATCCCCTTTCCCTAGTTCATTGGGCATTTGACCAAAGAATCTTTGTCGTTGCAGGATGTTAATTGGGCATTTGCACAAAAAACCTGTATGTTTAACGCAGTGATGCCACAAGTGGCTCATCCCCAAGGGTTCGTAACAGCAGAGCAAGGCGGATTTGCACAGCATCATCGAACCGACGTGGATCGAGACCAGTGAGCAAGGTAATCTTATCCAAGCGATAGCTGAGAGTATTGCGATGTATTGAAAGCTTAGTTGCTGTTGCAGATGGGCTAAGTTCTGAAGTAAAAAAGGCATCCAACGTAACAAGCATTTCTGGCTCGTGATCCAGGGGACTCAGCAGATATGTCGCCAGTTCGATCTTCGTTTGCTTATCTGAAACCCCAATAAAGGCAGCAATGCCCAATCGATCCAGACAGTGAACTCGGTTGCGATCGCGGAAGCGACAGCCCAACGAAAGCGCCGCCTGAGCATCTTCGTAAGAGCGAGCGAGTCCCCGAATTCCTGGATGGTAGCGACCAATACCAATGCTAATCGACGAGTGAGTGTCCGCTCTTAAGCGTACAAGTAGCGCCTCAGCCGCCCGATTCAATGCCGTAAGATTTGCCCAGGTGGACTGCTCCGGAACATCTCCACAATTTGCCCAGTTAACTAAGTTTTTTGTATCACTCGCCTTCAGGACAGCAACCTCACCATCACCGATATAGGCGCAAATCGTATCATCAGGCAAATGGAAAAAGCCAACGACGCTACCGATAACCACAGAAGATCGTCGCCGGACTCGTGCCTCGACTGTTTCTTGCCCAAGTTGGGTGTTAGACATCAAAATGTAGTCAGAGGCATCGATTAAGATCACAGCGCGGGGTGGCGACAAGTCCAGTCCCAAAAGCTTCGCTTGACGCAGCACAGTTGCCTCATCTTTAATCAAACCGTGGAGTAGATCGTAAATAAACTTATTTTTTAGCTGGTGCTGGTTTGACAACGTGTCGATGACCGCTGTTTGATTGACAACCATTTCAACTAACACTTGTGCCAAACGGGGCGAAATTACTTCGCCATTCAGCGCTCCAACAACAACTTCACCCACTAGGGTGTCAAGGGAAAACGGCACTCGCAGATAATTGATTGCTTCTTTAGCACAAATACTGTTGAAGGAAAGCCCGACTAGCTCATGTCTGCTACTAGCGATCGCCACAGAATTCTGGTCAATCACGAAAACTTGGGCGCACAACAACTCAGCCACTCGTTCCGTGACCACTCTGGCAACCCTTAAACATTCTGCATTGCTAGTCAACAAGGCTGCAATCTATAAGTATTGGTTCATTTTATCTAAGCCCGACTATTGATTGATAGTGATGGTTTCCTTGTTAAAGACATCCATCGCAAGGCAGAGTATTAGCCGTAGCAGCGCAGGAGTAGCACTATCCAGGACTTACGCAAGGGACATTTGAACGGACGGGCGCTTGAGTTGCTCAATCAGGTAGTCTGAGAACATTCCGTGCTTAATCTGATAGATCGTTCTGCCGCTCTGGTACGCGATTGTTTTGAGCCGACTCCAAACCAGCAA
>JBGTCQ010000210.1:0-5649 GCA_041748755.1 Chroococcidiopsidaceae cyanobacterium
ATTTATACTCGTACAGGAAAAGTAAAAGGTGTCACTTACGCGCTAAACTACATTACTTTTAGTGGTACTCAACTAGGTCGAGACTATACATTTCAGGGTTTGCGAAAATACAGGGGAGTTGAGTACAGTTCAGGGCAAGATCAGGCAATTCAGTTAGCTAACCAGGAGCAATATATTAGCCCTGAACCAACGTCTGAGCATTTGAGCGAGAAAAAGCCACAAAAAGAACTAAGTCAAATTCAGCAGAAAAATAATCCATGCCTGAAGGCGATGCCCCAAGGGGGCTTTGCCAAAGGCATCGCTGAGTATGTTGAGCAAGAAGCTTTCGAGTTTGAGATTTTGCCAGTTCTAGAGAATCTAATAGCTGACCTGGATACGTTACAAACACGCAAGTCTTTACCCCTGATACCAGTAAGTCCTAATTCAGATATGTCGGAGCTTGCTACAAAGAGCATCACAAGTTTTATTGAGCAGACTGCTGTTGAATTTGAAATTACCGAAGTTACAGATGAATTGACTGGGGAATTAAAGCAAACTCAACCAAAGAATTCCATCCTCGTCAAGAAACTTGATGCAGCAATTTCACACCTTTTGCAACAGTTGGAAGCTGTATCTGGAAGGAAACAACAGGAAGTTCGCACTCATGCTTTAGAGGCATTGTCGAACTACATCAAACATTCAGCAGTTGAAAAAGCCCTGAATCCTCAAGAACTGCAAACCCTAAGCAACCAAGTTTCTCAACTGAGCGAGCCAAAGTTAGGCGCAGCAATGCAGCAACTAGAGGAAATTGTCACTGCCTACCAAACTTATCTGCGAACTCAAGCCCTGACTCAAACAGTAGAGGGAATTGGAGATTACCGCGAACAAAATGCAATCAGTGAAGCACTTGCCCAAGATGTTGAGCGCTTGGTGCAAAACTTGTCTCAACTGGGCGAATCTCAGCTTCCTAAACAACTACAGCAACTCTCAAAAGTAATCGAACAGTATCGTCAGCAGATGGAGGCACAGCTAAACCCAGCCATTCAAAAACAAATTGATGATCTGAACGAACAAAAACCGCCTACTGATCAAAAGGCACAAGCCCTAGAGCAGCAGCGACTCGTTTATAGGCAGAAATATCAAGAACTCCAGAAGCGGGTGCGCTCTTACCCTGGCTTTAGTGACAGTCCTAACTGGGAAGTAGATATAGGCGTTGCTCTATTGGTGGTTAAAGAATCATCTGACCATAATGAGGTAAAGCGACTTCTTACCCAGAGCGATCAGCTACAAGAGTGGAAGGCGGTGTTGCCAGAGAATGAATACATGGCTAAGGGGAAGATATACATTCATCAGGTATACGAGCAAGCGCAGCATTTACGAGAAGTGCGCTCACTTCAACGGCAACAAAAAGGCGATTTAGATTTGGAGCTTTGAGTTAGAAACATGGAACAAACTCTAGGACAACAAATTGATGTTGACTCTGAAAAGCAACCTGTTATTGCAGGAACTTCGGTCAGTGTAGAAAAGGTTTTAGGGAAGCTGGCAGCAGGTTACTTCCTTGGAGACATTATGGATATCTGTGGCTTTTCCACTGATAGACCGATCCTAGCTGCTGTCACATTTGCTGAATCTCTACCTCTAAAGCATCCTTTAGCAATTTTGCTTCAACAATACAGTTACAACCTGAAACAAAAAGTCAAAGAAATACTAATAGAGTTAAAGCAACGCTTCAAAAAACTATATGGGGAGCGCCTAGTGCAACTTATATTGTTTGGTTCTCAAGCTCGTGGCGATGCTAAACCAGGCTCAGACATTGATGTTTTAGTTGTACTGAAAGAGCCAGTTGATTTTGAAATAGAAAACCGGCAGATGAGTGAGATTGTGGCACAGCTGTCGCTGCGGCATACAGAAGTTATTAACTGTATATTCGTAGATGATAATGCCTTTCAACACAGTCAGGAACCATTACTCCGTAATGTTCGGCAAGAAGGAGTAATTGTGTGACTGAAGATAATTCCTTTACTTCTAGTGAAAGGAGATGTAAAGACAGGTTATAGTCGCAGTATCTCGGATGTTTTTAATGGCTAACAATCCGTTTGAGAAAGAGAGTTTTGCCACTTATCGAGATTGGGAAGAAACCCTAATCGAATTTATGGCAGAGCAAGCGAAGAGTCCAGATTTAGCCTCATGGCAGAAGTTAAGTACATCAGCGAAAACTTTAGAGATTGCTGCCTGTTGTGCGACAGTTTTAGCTAATTTAATAGATTATGATTTTCCTAAACAATCACGTAGTTTGTTTCAAATTGCCGAACAGTTGAAAGCAGTAACAACACCTGAATTAGACAAATGGCTTCGGAGTGGATGGTTAAACATAGGAGATGTAAAAGATAGACTATACGCTGTATTTCATATCTAAGTAACTGCTGTGTTAATTATAACAAATCTGAGTTATAGAATTCAAAAGTGAATAGCAAATTAGATAAGTTAAACTATTAGAAAAGAGTACCAGAAATAGAGTTGTGTAGGAGTCTAGTTTATCAAAATAGGCTGTTGAAATTGCTAGAAGCGCTTGCTTGCATCGGACTCGTAACGATAAAGAATTGAGCCGCCGCAATGGTCATCTGCTGCCTGCATCTTTTCGAGTTGAGCCTCAGAAGCAACCTCAAGCAACGTTTGCTCAACCACAACTTGTACTTGTGCAAAACCCTAGTGAATCGAAGGCACAAACTCATGACTTCACGCCCCGACAATCCAAACCAGAGCGTAGAGCAGATAGTCCAAAAAGCAGTAACAAACGCTATAGCCCCGCTCACCGAGCAAATTATCCAGCTACAAACCAATCAGAGCAAGAGTTTAAACAGCTTGGAAGTCAGTTACAACAATTTCTTAAAGCAATTAACGGACATCTTAAACAGCAAGAAGTCGAGCAGCTTGGAGCCGACATTGCAAAAACTAACCGAAGCCTTGCAAATGGTTGGCTTCCAGGTCAAGGAGCAGAGAGAATCCCAAGAGCAGTTGAGCGCCAAAATCCAGCAAGTCTTGACCGCACAGGAAGTGGTGGGAATATTGAACAGCAAAACTCAGCCAGTGAGCAACCAGTCACCCGACAATTCCTAATTGCGCTCTCTGACTTTTTTGAGGCGGCGGCGCTTGAATCCAGTACCGTCGCTGATAATCTGCAAATGTTAACCGAAAATCTGACCCAAAGCCAGCACCAGGAAGAAGATCAAGTAATGCAGCTGAAGATAGCGAGCGCCAGCTATCGGCGGACCGAAATACCGCAACAAGCTCTGGCTGCCATCGGTGAATTTGTTGAGCACTCAAGCATCGAGTCAGCCCTACCTGGAACAGTAAAATCTGTAATCGGGCAGCTTTCTTCTTACCCGCCCCAGTTATCTAATCGGGAAGCCACAAACGGCGATAGTAAAGAGCAGCTGTTAACTAACTGTAGCGACCTGCAATCATAAACGCCCCAACCTGCACTTCCCGACATTTTTAAACCAGGATTAACTGCAACCAACTCGCAATCATCACTGAGCTAAAAATTAAATCCAGCGACGCACACGAGCTTTATAGTGCGTATATTCCTCGCCAAACTTATTTTCTAGATAACGCTCCTCACGGGCAATCACACCTTGATCTATGATGATTAAAACAATTGGCAGCATCAGCATTGGCCAAAGTGCATTTACCAGAAGTGAAATACTACTGTACAAAAGTGTGAGTGATAGATAGAGCGGGTTGCGAGTGAAGCGAAAAGGCCCGTCGCTGACGATCGCTGTCGTTGGCTGACTAGGGTTCACATTTGTACCTGCCTGCCGCATAGTACGAGAAGCTAATACAGCCAGTATGACCGCAAGGATAAATGACAATCCACCTAATACATTCGCCAAAACAGGCGGTAATAGATTCATGGGAAATAGGGTGTGTAGTAGTATTCCACCAGCCATTGGTACAGCGTAGATTAGTGGGGGAAATGCGATTACGTTTGGATTGTCAATAATATCGTGACTCATGGGTTTTCCTCACTATCAGTAAATATGGGTTACCAAGAACGGTTCAGAGCAGGTCTACTGACGGATAACCGTCTCCTGATTAGTCTATCCAGGGTCATGATGCTGAGTGCTCCCGTCACACAAACACCATACAGAGGAATGAGAACCGTTGGGAACGTAGCAATGTTTTCCATAAGAGGAACCTTTAATACAGTTAACGTCAAACCCGTCCCAACCGCGACAACGAAGTCCAACAACCCAAACAGGTGAAACACCAGGTACTTACCCCTGCCTCGCCTAAGCATCAAAACAATCGGCACCAGGAACCCTACAGCTAAATCTCCGTAGGCAGCTTTATTAACAAACTGTTCGGGAAGCAGGTTTTGGCTACCGCAATACAAGAACCAGAGTCCTGCTGCAATCCGCCACAGGTGAAAGACTGTAAGATACTTCAGGTCAATTGACCAGATATAAGACCTGAAGCTCTCGTTCCGGTAATACACCAAGACTGGTATCGTTATGCCTGCTACAACTAGAGGCGGAATCCAGATCCTCCCAACCTTAGTGAACACTCCGTAATACCCTGCCACAAAAACAGCGGCGGCCCAAACTGATAGTGCCAGAAAGAACCATCTCCTAGTGTTTTTGTAATTGTCTGCTCTGTCCATCTTTATCTCTTCTACAGGTAAATTTGTGGTCATAATTTTCCTTCGTAGCTTACTTTAGTGTATATACACTTTTTACTCAAAAAATTTAGGTTTTGTGTGTCAGCAACACGGTATCAGATAAATTTGACAGCAGGGTGCTCCACCGATTCTGACCTAAACCTTCAACAACAGAGGCTTGCGCTTGTTCCCAGAGCGGAATAGCTAAAGCTAGGGCTTCATGACCTCTGGCTGTAAGCGTTACAACCCGCGTCCGCTGGTCCTGACCCGGCGCAATCTCGACCAAATTCTGTCTCTCAAGCGGCTTCAGGTTCCGTGTCAGCGTAGTTCGGTCCATAACTAGCTCCTCAGCTAGGCGGGTAATCGTCACTGAGCCTGCGAGCGCGATTGCGACCAGAGGGGTGAACTGTGTTGCCAGCAACCCACTCGGCTGCAATATCTCGTCATAGAGCTGCGTGACTGTGCGGGATGCCTTACGCAAGTTAAAACAGGCACAGGTATTTGCGACTATGCTCAGTTTGACCCCATCTAATTGAGTAGTTTGCTCTTTCATAGTTTAAGTGTATATGCACTCATTAGACTCGTCAAGCGATTCCTGCTGTGAGAAACCATAAGCATATTCTGGGGAAGCTCGCTAATGCAGTCTAGTGGCTAAGAGCCATACACAATTGTCTTGCTGTCAATTCTTAAGATACCAGTGGGCAGCTTTGAGCCGAACTGCTGGCTATAGTTGCAAGCCTCAACACATAGGGAGTGCTTTCAACTGCATTCCCTATGCCGAGCCAGCCAACCCTTAGCTTCTTTTTCCAAGCAGCCTTGTCTGTGTTATTTAGCTCAGACGTTTTGGGAACTATAGATGAGTAACTACTACAGGACTTACGCAAGGGCAACTGAGGCAACTCATAAACTAAAGGAATGAGCTTCAGCAAACTCGACTACTGCCAGTATCTATTGAGCAGTCCCATCAACTACACCGTGACCAACTTGGCTGATCACTTAGAGGGAATTAG
>JBGTCQ010000211.1:0-26506 GCA_041748755.1 Chroococcidiopsidaceae cyanobacterium
ACTGAATGACTCCAAGATATGTCATCCCACATCTGTTTAGAAAAAGATAATTGAGCAGTTCTATGGCAACGTATTTAGTCACAGGGGCAAATCGCGGTATCGGTTACGAATACTGCCGTCAACTTCAGGTGCGAGGGGATACCGTAATTGCAGTTTGTCGGACTGCAACAGATGAGCTAAAGGCGTTAGGAGTCCGATTGGAAGAGGGTATCGACATTACTTCTGATGCTTCTGTTGCGGACTTGAGCAAGCAGCTTGGAAAAACAAATATTGATGTTTTAATCAATAACGCCGGAATTATCAAGCGCGTCATGCTGGAATATCTCGACTTTGATAGTATTCGGGAACAGTTTGAGGTCAATGCTCCCGGCGCATTGCGGGTTACTCAGGTGTTGCTTCCCCACCTCAAGGCGGGTGCAAAGGTTGTAATGATGACAAGCCGCATGGGGTCAATTGGAGATAATACCTCTGGCAGTTCCTATGGCTATCGGATGTCTAAAGTAGCGTTATCGATGGCAGGTAAATCGCTCTCTCACGACCTCAAACCACTGGGGATTGCAGTCGCCATTCTCCATCCAGGATTAGTCCAAACTCGCATGACCAACTTTAACTCGAACGGTATTACACCGGAAGCATCAGTAATAGGATTGCTAGCTCGAATTGATGAGTTGACGCTAGACAACACTGGCACTTTTTGGCACAGCAATGGCGAGGTGCTGCCTTGGTAGGCACTACTTTGGTTGGTGTCCTACTTTCTATAGGTCAAAAGTTGAAAATAACAGGGGTTGGGTTACCAAAAATACTTTAGCTCAACTAGAAATTCAGCGCAACGCCCAAGCTAAAAAACGCTCCGTATAATACAGGGTAAGTTGATTACTAACACCGTGAAAAGTAGTATCAAAGGCGTGTTCAGCCTAAGGTATTTCTATTAAGATAGCTGTGTTACCAACGCTACGCAGCTGTTCGTAAATTTGCCGCCCAAATCGCGCTTGGACTACATGATCTCGGCTGCCATACACTAACAGTGTCGGCGGTAGTTGAGGCGTTATGTAATTAATTGGTGAAGCAACTTGATACTGCTGTGGTAGTTCGTCGGGTGAACCACCTAGAAATGTCTTTAAAAGAGCGCGAACATTCAGAGGGTCAGGACGCGGTGGCTTAACATACCCAGAGGTTAAATTAACAGGACCGTAGTAATTTACTACTGCTCGAATCGGTGGTGCATCTGGCTGATACGCAGCTAACATTGCTAAATGTGCGCCTGATGAACGTCCCAGCACTGCTAGGCGCTCCGGGTCGGCTTCATACTTATTAGCGTGCTGGCGGATAAAAGTAATCGCTGCCTGTACATCATGTAACTGACTTGGAAAACGGTAGCGCGGCGCGTGGCGATAATCAATTGCAAAGACTGTATAGCCCCGCGCCGCCATGTAACGATTAAATTCTCTATCTTTTGCTGGACTGCCATTTTGCCAAGCTCCACCGTAAATTACTACAAGGGTTGGGTATTTACCTACCTGTAGCGGTTGATATATATTCATGCTTAACGGCACTCCGTCTGGTTTGGCAAACTCGATATTTTCTAAAACTCGACATTTACTTGGAGGAATACCTGTGAATACATCAGCTACAACAAAGGGCCGCGCTCTCATGCGACGAACATTCGCTGGAATCTGGGCTATGTAGTCTCTTCCTAGTGCTTCTTGCATAGCAACTGCCGTTCGCTGCTCAGTTGCAGGTAGTTGTAGTAGCGGTAGCACACACAATACACTTCCGGTCAGGGCGCAAACTAAAGCCAATTGTTGCAGCCGACTACGACGAATTTTGATTAATGCTAGGGTAGTGAACACATTTACCATTAGTAACCAAGGGCTGAGTTCAGGCACTGCTACACTGAAAATTAGCAAAAAATCAGTCGGAGCTGGGACTACAATCCAGCAGCTTAAGAATAAATCAATCCCGCTTAGGAGAATTGTTAGCGATTTAAACAATTGCCTGATTGAATTGGACATTGAAACTAGCTTTGAAAAAATAATTGTATGTGGTTACGTTATGGAGTCGATGTAAATAATACGCTGGTTGTGATTGAGGACACGCGAAGCGGCAAGACCAATTTAGGATGTCCTTACTGTGGAAGCCGTTTAATTGCTAAAAAAGGCAGGGTGAAACAGCATCACTTCGCCCACAACGACGAAACCTGCCGCATGGTGATTAAAAGGGAGCCGCACACTCTACCTACCTTACCCCTCTACGACTCTTTCGATATATTTCTAACTGGCAAAGAATTAGAACAGCTGAACAAACTTTGGTATCGGCATAAATCACACAACAACGGCATTCATTCCTTAGAACTTATGCCCGCCTTCACTAGAGAAAATCTAGTGAGATACAATCAACATCTCAACTCTGGCGGTGGTAGTGGAGCTTATCAATTCACTGATTTGGGCAAGATTCCTGTAGGAGCATTATCTTTGTCACGCTTCAACTTTATTCAGGAGCCACTGATTCTCCAGAAGTTAACTCAACTAGAAGCTGCCGTTTTCAGTAATCAGGGTATGGTGCTACCTGAACCAGAATTATCTTTCTGCCTCACTGACCTTAGAATTTATGGCGCTCAACTGCGAAAGATTTTGCTGTCCACTCTGTACTACCTAGAAATACAGGCAGATGGGCAGATTCTTCATAAAATTGGGGTGACGACTCGACTGATTTCTAAACGTATTGCGGAAATACAAAGGGATCTGCGAGTTCATTTCCAAAAAGTGGCAATTAAGGTACTTGGTACTTGGACGGAGCGTGGTAATGTTGAAAAATATTTCAAGTACCGTTACTCTGATTTCAATTATCCCATTGGTAGTTTAACTGAATATTTTAGGTTTGTTAACCCAGAGGATGCACAAGCTGTGAAGCGTGACCTGCAACAAATGAAACCCAAAGTGCTGTCACAAGTAGAGCAGTATATTGTGTGCGATTCGTTGAGTGTGAATCACGGTATTAATCCGTAAATAACCACTCCAGCCAAGACTCCCAAGTCTAGCTGAACTCTCAGAATGATGTAGGTGAAAGTCCTACCCGCCAGGTTCAGGCGTGACTCCCTATCTGCCCACACCGAACAAGCTCGATTCTTGTAGAGTGAAGCTGGGAACAGGGTACAATCAGACAACTGTTATGGGTTGACACTGGTGCTAACGGGGCGTTCTCATGGTGAAACCGAGCCTAGAAAAGCGACCTACCTGCAAGCAGGGCATAACTAAAACCCCTGACTTCATTAGAGCAAAAACCTGCTGCATTCTACAATAAATAGCAGCCAGAACCTAGGGTTTCTAATGGTCGAAATGGCTACACCTAAAAGAACAATCAATCATCTGAGGGAACGAATAAAAACGAGTCAAAGGTCTGGGGGCGGTCGAGTCCCAAGTAGGTAAGGCGAGATACGGAATCCCTTTGATTCGGGTAGGATGCGGCGTAATTGCTGCAAGGTATTCAGACTATATTCTTTGGAGTACAAGCGTGATTAGGCACATGGATAACCATAGTGAATCATGGAAGACATTACCTTGGAAGCAATTCCGACGTAATCAATTCCGCTTACAAAAGAGGATATACAAAGCCATTCTTGCAGGCGACAAGCGTAAAGCAATGTCCCTTCAAAAACTTATTCTGAAGTCCAAAGCGGCTAGATTATTAGCAATTCGCCAAGTAACTCAGCTAAACGCTGGAAAGAAAACAGCAGGAATTGACGGCAAAAAATCCCTCACTTTTAAGGAGCGCTTTGAGCTAGAGGAACTGTTGAAAGCATCCAGTAATGACTGGAAACACCAGAAATTACGCAGTATTCCCATTCCCAAAAAGAACGGCAATACCAGAATGCTTAAAATCCCAACTATTGCAGATAGAGCTTGGCAGTGCCTAGCAAAATATGCAATAGAACCAGCACACGAAGCAACCTTCCATTCTAGGAGCTACGGGTTCAGATCTGGTAGGTCGGCACATGATGCTCAAAAAATCCTACAACTAAACCTACGCTCAGACAGAAGTGGAATAAATAAGCGAGTGATCGAACTCGATATTGAAAAATGTTTCGACAGGATAAGCCACACAATCATAATGGACAATCTTATCGCCCCCAAGGGCGTTAAGACAGGAATATTCCGATGCCTAAAAGCCGGAATAAACCCTGAATTTCCAGAACAAGGAACGCCACAGGGCGGAGTGGGTGCGCTACGAAGCGCACAGTGGTAATTCTCAAAAGGAGGTAAGTAGATAACCAACGAATGGGATGGCGTTTCCCCCACAGCGCCAAGGCTAATCCGGCAGGCGGCGGACAATGAGTAAGAACCCGTCTGAAGCCCGGAAAACAAGGGGCAACCCGCTGACACCCTGTTACAGCGCAAGGCTCCAAGCCTGAGTTTGACTATGGCTACGCAAGAAACCCTTGTCTGAAGCGTCCACACCTTGAACGCACTGTTAAACAACAGGGATGGTGCGAAACATCAGGTAGCCAGCCATTTACGCAACTGGTGAAACGGTCTTCGACTCGACCAAACCGCTCTAGTTATAGGGGTATAAACCAACGGCTGATGTCGCGGACACTAGGTCTGTGTCTTACGGGCGTAAAGAGGGAGCCTACGGTCAAACGCACCACGTACCACTGTGTGAACGTAGGAAGCGTTATTGTCGGTCTGAAAAGACTGGGTTAACTGCAACTGAAGTGACGATAACGTGGCAGAGCGGTTGTAGTAGTCCGAGCCAGCGAAGGGTTGGCACATGGCGAAGAACCGCAGTCATTGCCAAAGGAACGTCCGGGAAGTAGAGAGGACTAAGATGTATGTCCGATATCATCAAAACCCAACGCAGCCTTGCTCGAAAAGCAACGCATCACCGAACTCATCAGTTCGAGGATTTGTATCGCCTCATGTGCCGAGAGGAGTGGATTCGCACTGCCTTAAACCACGTTCTCTCCAATCAGGGAGCGCGGACGGCGGGAATCGACGGCGTGACCAAGAAAGCACTCGTGTCAGCAACGGCGCGAGATATCTTTGTACTAGAACTACAAGCAGAACTGCGCCAAAAGCGCTTTCGTCCAGTTCCAGTGCGTCGCGTCTATATTCCAAAGTCAAATGACAAACTGCGACCACTTGGCATCCCTACCCTGAAAGACCGAGTAGTGCAAATGCTGTTGAAGATGGTGCTAGAACCTATTTGGGAAAGCGATTTTCTCAACTGCTCCAACGGTTTTCGCCCTGGACGCAAAACGATGGATTGCATCGCCCGACTGGACAGCTACATCAACAATCGCAACAAGTATTACTGGGTTATTGAGGGAGATATCAAAGGTGCTTTTGACAGTATTAATCAAGAAATACTGCTCAAACTTCTGGCACAGCGTATTGCAGATGGGCGGATTCTCAATCTGGTTGACCGCTTCTTAAAAGCGGGAGTAATGGAGAGTAGCCTCTTCAAATCTACGGAAGTTGGCACGCCACAGGGCGGTATTTGCTCGCCATTGTTGGCAAACATCTATTTACACCAAATCGATCTGTTTTGGTGGAATAAATATGGGAACCTCAACCGCAAGGAGAAGGAACGCCGGAGGATTCGGCAACAGGGAAACTGTGCCTTGATTCGCTATGCTGACGATTGGTTGTTACTAACCAACGGCAGCAAAACAGAAGCGTATCGCCTGCGGGACGAAATCCAGACCTTCTTAACTGAAGAACTCAAACTGGAACTGTCAGTCGAAAAGACGCACGTTACACACGTAAACGACGGCTTCAATTTCTTGGGATTTCATGTCAGACGCTATACCTGCCAGAATGACCGACCTAAACTGTTAGTCACTCCGAGTCAGAAAGCGGTCAAGCGATTGAAAGCCAAAATCAAGGAAATGACTGACCGTAAGCGGTTTCGGGATAAACCCCTGCTTAAGTTCAGCGCTCTCAATGCCGTATTACGGGGATGGGTCACTTACTTTCGCCACTGCAACGCCAAAGAAACGGCTAAAGACCTAGATTTCTGGGTTAATGAACGGCTGTTTCGCTGGCTGCAAAAGCGACATCGGCTGCCGCCGCTTAAAATCATCGCCCTGTATAAGCAGCGAGAGAACCGAACCAGAGATAATTGGGGTATCCGCAATGGCGAAACCATGCGGTATCTCTACCGGATGAGCGACCAACCGATAACCAAATATCGGTCACGCAACCCACCGAACCCTTATCTAGCAGGCGAATGGGTCACAATCCTTAACCTTGCCGAAGCCCCACAGCCCGAATTCGTTTGGCTGGGTAATGCCGAGAACAACGAAGAATGGCGCGAACTGAAAGAAGAGATCAAAGCAGAACGCGGAGCAAAGTGTGACCTCTGTAGCAGTACGGAGAATTTAGACCTCCACCACCTGAAAGCTCGTCGCTACAGTGGTAAAGCTGTTAAAGAGAATCTGCAACTGCTCTGTCGAAGCTGTCACGCGAAAACTGCGACCTTTGGAGAGCACAGTCGATTGCAATGATGGAAAGCGAAGTGACGGGAAACTGTCACGCTTCGTTTGGGGAGAGGGATGGAGAAACACGCGGGTCGAAAGCCCTGAAGGTGCGCTCTGTCCCTACTCTATTCAGCCCATTATTAGCCAATATCGCACTCAACGGAATCGAAGACTGTCACTCATACAATTTGAAAGGACAGACCATAACACCATCAATCCGATACGCGGACGATATGGTCATTATACTTCGACCCCAAGATAATGCGACGGAGATACTTGAAAGGATTAATCAGTTTCTAGCCAGCAGAGGAATGAAGGTAAGTGAGAAGAAAACGAAGCTAACCGCTACGACAGATGGCTTTGACTTCCTTGGCTGGCACTTCAAAGTGCAAAGCAACGGAAAATTTAGATGTACTCCCTCAGTGGAGAATTTCCAGAAATTCCGGCATAAGGTAAAAGCAATCGTCAATTGCTCGAACTATGGAGCTAATGAAAAGGCTACAAGGTTAGCCCCATTAGTTAGAGGGTGGAGAAATTACCACAAGTTCTGCAAGATGGAGGGTTCGCGTTTTTCGCTATACCACACTCAAAACAGAGCCTTTAAGGTATTTAACAGGGAAACTAAACAAGACCGCCATTCTAGTAAGAAGTTATTAAATAAAGCGTTCCCACCAGTTCCCTACTCCGAAAACAGATTCGTGAACGTCAAGGGGAGCAAATCACCCTATGACGGAGATATAGCCTACTGGAGCGAACGCAACACCAAGCTATACGACAATCACACCTCTAGAGCCTTAAAACGGCAAAACCATACGTGCGGATATTGTGGCATAAAGTACATCAGCGATGAGCGGGTACATCTACACCACATCGACGGGAATCATAGCAACTGGAAAAATAAAAATCTAGTAGCGATACATGAATCTTGTCATAACTACATCCACATGGGCAAAAGGGAACAACAACCCTAAGAATATCTGGGAGCCGGATGAAGCAAAAGTTTCACGTCCGGTTCTGTAAGAGAGGTGCGGGGTATTAATAGCCCTCATCGACTCTAACTGAGGGTAAACCTAATTTAATTGAGCAAGCGCTTTATACCCAAACAATGCCAAAGCAGGTATCGCACTACTGTGAATTAGATCGAGTTTTCCTATCTAGCCCTGCTTCTCAACTTGTAATTGAAGCATTACACCAAGGCTGTTCTTTACGTCAGGCTGCTGAAGTAGCATCTGTTTCAATTAGCATTGCCCGTAAAGTTCTAGCAGTGCTGCAAAAACAGTAATTAATTAGACTTTTGAGGAATTGCAACAATCACTTGCCCAACTGTCAGGCGGCCAGGGGTGGCGCGTTATAACGTCCAAGCGGTTTAACAGGGGAAATTGTCATCTTAATAGTGATAACGGGCTTACAAAAAGTCTATTCGGTCGTGTCTAACTCTATAAACGAGTCGATGCTCTAAATCTATGCGGCGCGACCAAGTATCAGAGTCTATGTGCTTGAGTGATTCTGGCTTACCTATCCCTTTAAAGGGCTGTTTCATTGTGTCTGTAACTAACTCAAAAATCTTGTCTACTTTATTTGGAGCAGTTTTGTACCACCAGCCTAAATCTTCTTTAAATTGAGGACTAAAGTCAGGGAAGCGTACTATTGATGGCGGTGATAACTGATGTTTAACTTTTTTCTTCTTTACCAAATCCTAGCTCCTGTTTTAACGAAGCGATCGCCTCATCAACGGTTACTGACTCTAAAATCTCCTCATCCCTTGATTTTGACCACTCTGAAGCACCTAGTAGACGTGCTACATTTTTGGGGCTTCTCAGTAGGTACGCTGTCTCACAGAGACTTGCTAATTCATCTTCTGCAATCATCGCTACGTTTGGCTTGTCACGACGCTCAATTATAATAATTTCCCTGTCATTGACAACTTTATCTAGAAGAGAAGCTAGGTTTTCACGAGCTTTCGTGTACGTGGTTTGCATATCCAGTTCGTAATACGTCCAGGAATACAGTACATACTGTAGCAAGCTAGATTGCGTTCTTGTGAGTTACAACAAAAAGGAGCTTAGAAACTCCCACCCTTCTAATCATGCCTAAGATCCCTCAGTGCGCTCACTGTCTTTACTACGCCAATGACCATCATTTGCTATGTGCAGCACACCCTCATGGCCCAGATGAGGACACCTGCCTTGAATTTAGCCCAGATCCAGAGCTAGAGGGGAAGCGATTTATAGACTTTATTGGCTTACTCCAACAAAGTAGAGAGACGAGAAACAGCAGCGAATCTTTTAGCAACCCCTTCGACCTGGAACCTGTTGAAGACCTGTGGGAACCAGAGGGTGCATCGTATTATGCAGGGGAATTGATTCTACAACCTCAAGAGCGTTGGACACGAGCTGAACAGTTGGAGTTATTAGACACTCATCCCCTGTTTACCCAAAAATGTCCAGAGTGTAACCGACAGTTCCTTCAAGCTGAAAAACCGCTTATACATTGGGATTGTCCCTCCTGTGGCTGGATTGACGATAGCGTCTAAGGCGATTGCACTATGTTTTGTCAATGTCTTTAGCAATGCTACCAGTATTGGAGTTGAGATAAGCTTGTGAGATCGCAGCCACTACTCAAGTTCAATTGGAGCAATGGCTGTGAACTGTCACACCCAGGATAGTCTAGAGGCTAGAGCGCCCACCAGAACGATTAAGCCTAGTGTCTGCCGAAAGTAATTAATGCCTTGGAAAAGTTCCAGCCACGCCCAGGTGAACAATGAGCCGAATGCGAGTGCGTCTAGTCCGGTGTGGATATTGCTATTCGTGGGAATCAGGTTAAATAAAGTCGCTGCCAGCCAGACTATAATCGGCAAATTAGGCATCTGAGCCAGAACAATATTGCCCTCGCTGTCCCGAAAAGTTCGATTAAATAGAGTGTCTTCCATATCTTTAAGTAATTACAACTAGCGGTGGTTTTAATGCGATGCCGAAAGCGATTCGCGGAGCGACCATCGCTTTCTTTCAGTTTTTGGGAACGCTTAGTAAAGAATCGCAGATGTTTAAATGACTCATACATCAATTACTTCTACTTTAATCCTTACTTTGCTATTAGTTCCAGTACCAGTAGTAGCAACCCTCACGTTGGGGCAAGCTAGCTCTGCTGGCATCACTCAAACTCTTACTGGTCGAGTAATATCCGTTGGTGATGGTGACACGCTGCGAGCTGTAACAGATGGAAAAACTGTAACTGTACGCCTAGCATGTATTGACGCGCCAGAAACCGCCCAAGCCCCATTTGTTAAGGTAGCTACTGATAGGTTGAGACAACTATTACCAGTAAGTCAACAAGTAACCCTAAGAGTAGCAGATACGGATCGCTATGGCAGGTCTGTTGCTAAGGTCTATAAGGGCAACCTCTCTATCAACTTAGCTTTAGTTCAAGAAGGACAGGCAGTTGTTTATAGGGAGTACCTTAACGCTTGTCCAGAGTTAAGGGAGCAGCTACTAAAAGCTGAAGCTAATGCTAAAAGTAGTAAAATTGATTTCTGGAGTCAGACGAGTCCAATATTACCAGCAGATTTTAGGCGTGGTAAAAGGGCAACTAGTACACCTAAGCCAGCTGGTAATGGGGTGCGCGATCACTCCAGCGATCCACCTGCTCTTGATTTTGATTGTAGTGATTTTAAAACTCAGGCTGAGAGTCAAAGGATTATTGATTCGACCCCTGGAGAAGACCCTCATAAATTAGACAGGGATAGAGATCGCGTTGCTTGCGAGTCGCTACCCTAAGACCGTATTGTCAGACCATTGCCCTACTTCTGCGCTTTGTCCTTGTTCCGCCATAAACATATAAGAGATTATTTTGGCTCACGCTGTCCCAGCAGTGGTGACAAACAAAATACCATTGACTAGACTCGTCATATTTCACTCGGCAAAGCACTAGCTTCAGTTGGTCGCAAAGCTGGCAATGTTTTTGACGGAATCGCACCATTTCGTGAACTACCTACTTTTTCGATAACACATAGCTGAGAGCGCGTCTACTACACTTACGAACCTTTCTGATTTTGAGAACGAAAGCGTCCAGCAACAAAATCTCGCTGCTTCATGTGTTTCGTTTTACGTCCAGTGACTCGCTCACGCCACATCTTAAAGCTTGATTTCTTCATCTCACGTCGCATCAAAACGATCACCTGTTTCTCTTGAAGCCCAAACTGAAGGGCGATCGCCTCAAATGGTGTATGATCTTCCCACGCCATCTCAAGAATGCGGTTGATTGCTTCAGAATCTGGATTAGTGGTCTTCATCAAGCCTAGTAAGTAATTAATTAATCTTATTGTTCAATTAGTTACAGTGAATACCTCAGCCTTGAGAAGCAATAAGCACAATGCACATTCTCTGGTTTCGCCGCGACCTTCGCCTGGAGGACAACGAAATTGTTACCCAAGCGGCAGCAGACGATCAACCAGTATTACCCTGCTTCATCATCGACCCTTGGTTTTACGCTTGGTCAGATGTGGGGAAAGCGCGGGTCAGATTTTTGTTTGAATCTCTAGAAGACCTTGACTTCAATCTTAGACAACGGGGCAGCAAGCTGTACTTGTTTGAAGGCAATGCCGTCAGGGTATTGCAAGAACTAACTCGACAACTGCTACAACAACAGGAACGTCCCAAACTATTCTTCAACCGCGACGTGCAAGTACAGTATGGCATCGACCGCGATCGCTCTATCCTTGACTTCTACCACCGGCATAATCTCGATTACCACCTGGGGCTGAACAACTTTTTGCAAACCAATGGTGAGCGCCGCGATGAATGACAAATGGCTTCTGACTACCCACTAGAGAAGCTGCGAGAAATGGCTTAATTAACCCTCTGGTAGGTTTACTATGAACTAAGCTTCAGTTTAAGAACCGTAAACTCCTATGCCTTAGTATCAGATTAAAGCTACGGATGAGAAGCAGTTCTTGATGTCAGAGGAGTTAGGATAACACATTGAAATCCGTCAGTACGTTCCTGGAAGAAATACGGAACCTTGCAGTCTAATCCCTCGGTACGGAGGTAATATACAGACAAGTTACAAGCTAATCACCAGGGCAAACGCACCTAAATATTAACAGTCTGAGATATGCATATAATTGTTAGGGATTATACAGAGTGCAAGGCTCTAAGATTTGACCATCGCATGATTAATTGCTTCATAAATGATGTTTCGTAGAAGTTGGTTTTCATCAGGAGAACTAGCATTAGGATAATCTTTACCTTTAGCAAGGCTTTTTCTAATTTCTCTATTAAGTTCAATTTGTAGTCCACCCTTTCTATCATTGTTATTCGACCTCTTATTTGTCCTATTAACAATATTGTCCTTTTTAGTTCCTTTTAGTGGGTAAGGCTTTAAGCAAATTTCTCTTTCCTGTTGGGAAGCATTTTCAGGATTAGGAACATTTATAATATTTAATGAGTAATCTAGTAAGTTTTTTATCTTATCAATTTCATCTCTCTTGTCTTTTAGATATTCAATGAACTTTGAAATTTGTGCTTCATTAGCACCACCTACACAAATGGTTTGAGTTTTAGGTATCTTTTCTTCTCTACGAAAACCATGAATACTTACGGCTTTTTTATGAGACTCTATGAGATCAATAGCATCGGGTTCATCAAAGTTAGTAGAAGTGATATGTAGAACAGGAAAATTTTTATCTTCAAATTCTGAAGTGTCTAAATTCCAGCATGGGGTATCTTTTTCTATATGTCCGTTAAAATCATAAAAGTTCCAGCCATATCGCTTTGATAAATCCCAACTGATTTCACTTGTATAGTCTTCGATTTTTCCTCCATGAATAGAGAGTACTGTAATCTCATTTTCGTTATTTATAGCAGTAATTGTGTAATCGCGGTCTTTCTTACACTCGTTTGAATTTACGAGAGCCTTTTCTAGACGGCAAGTTTTATCATAACAATCAAAAGTATCTGCCAAAGCGTAGTTTAACTCCCCTATCAAACTCACAAAATTGAATAGTGTTATTACTAAAACTATTGCTATAAGTTTACATATATATTTACTACTTAATGCTTTAGCTATATTTTGGGTTACATTTTTGAACATTTCTATAATCTCCAAACCACTAAAGTTCTATACCATACTAATAATTATTTTTTACTTGCGTAGGTTGATGGGCAAGGCAAGCATACCTCTTGCTTGTGTATAAATACTCCGTCCCTGCCCATCGTACGATTTATAGACGTGCTGATTCACCCCTTTAGGAATGTTAGACCGCGAATTTTATGTCTAATCACCCACATCGGAGGTATTATGCAGAAACAATCTGTTTAATCACCCAGATTAAGGCTGTTAGGCAGACGAAGTCAGTCTAATTACATAGTTAGAAGTTAGACATTATCCCCCAATCTTTCCAATAAGGAGCTTATACATGAACACAGATTACGCAAATTCTGACTTTGAAGATTCACTTCGTATACTCACCGAAGGTGACACTACAGTTCTTAGATCTGAAGAAACATCCTTAAGCATTGTGACTTTTGAAAAATTTGCACCTACGTATATTTTCCGTTTTGGAAACGCAGAAGTTTACGATCCTGTCACGCAAATACGAACACAAATTCAGAAACGTGGTGATGGGCTTGCGAACGAGTCATTTGTATTTGTTGATTTTGAGGCAAAAGCTATTACTGGTAGGTTTGCGAGAGTAGTAAACCTAAGTAGTTACACTTTATATCCATTTATTAGAGTTGCGTTACAATTTCCTGATCAATATATTTGTCTCCACACAGCTGAAGGAATTGAAGCCGGAACAACCAAGGATGACATGAACCTTATTAGCAAAGGCTTTGGAGCAAGAACACAATTTAGTGCTGGAGGGGTTTGGGGAGTCACAAACCTTAGTAATACTGCTCCACCCTCGCCACCTTGGAATCAATGTACACTCCGCACATAAGTTGTACAGAAGTCTAAAAATTCGCTTGGAGCGGACCGTCGAATTTTTTTTGTGCTGAGTTCGAGGTTGTGTATAGCCGCTCGAGTGTACTATTAGGCTGCTTGAGGTTGTCGGCTGGAACAATACTTCCAACCCCTACCAAAAACTACCGAGTTGTGAGGATTTAAAATATTATGTTGTGGAATACATTCACAACAAATAAAATGGCTTCAAGTAGTCGCTGTAGACGTTGTGTATGACATAACTTGGCGATTGACAATTGGCAGTGGCAGATGCAGGCAGGAGTAACTAATCCGCTATCTGAGACATTCCGTATTTATAACCCAAACAAAAATATTGAAGACAGAGACTCGGATTTGAAGTTTATCTACTATTGGGTTTCAGAACTATGCGGATACAGCCTGCCAGAGATTTTAGCAGGGGCTTACATCAATGAAAGCCCCTATCCAGAGCCTATTTTGGACTGGTCGCAAACTCGGAAAGTTAACGGCAAGATTATTTCTAACCTGCGAAAACAAGTGAAGCAGCGACTAGTGGTAGAGCAGGACGAAGAGTATGAGCAAGCCGCGATCGCTCTTAAGACAGTTAACAAATATTGGGAGATTAAAGATAGACAGTATTAGGATTACAAGCAGCAAGAGTCTTTGTCTTCCACCTAGCTCATCAACATTTGTTTAAACAAACGGCGCACTCCAAAACGACCAGCTTTCCTTGTTGAAGTTATATTGTACACACAACGTCTACAAAAGAGATATACCAAGACTTTGCTATAGTGGATGTTTTCTACAATAGACAGTTGATCGCCTGACCACTGATAAACCTGGTGTTGCACAATGGAGAATAATTTAAGACGAGGTGAGGAGTTTGTTGATGCTTGAGATAGCAATTCAGCAATCGCACAGAGACCTGCAACATCTCAAGCGATTTGGAATAACACAGGCTTTGGCGATGTAGTCGAGCTAAGTAATGGCGTAATCGGCAATTTTCCCCTTCAACTCAAGTCAATAGCGGTTTTACTAACCAGGTAATCTTTATCTTCAATTCCCGCAAGGATAGACTTTGTAACCGACGGCAATGATAGAGAAAAGATAGCATTGAGTGCTTGATTTTGCGTCGAAGCAATCACTCGCTCTGTCACTGCCAAGTGCGTTAGGAATACCGTGACTTCTGGTGTACCTATCTCGTTGGATGGCGTTTGTCGTAAAACAGAATGAAGTGGCGAATCCAGTAAACGTAAGTCTTCCCGGTGCTATAAGAGTAATGCTTGCCCCTTACTGCCGGAGCGTACTTGGTCGAGCAGCTTTCGGAGACGAGGTTCCAACGTGAGGTCGTTCAGCGTCATTGTATAAAATATATTTTTATAGCATAAATGTTCTACTGAGAGCGCTTGGGCAGATATACGGAGTTTCGCTGTAGATCCACCCGAACTAAGGCAGATCTACAGCAGCCTTGCTGTAGATCTTGCGGTTTTAGATGGATCTACAGCAAGGGATGCGTTGATTCCCCCTAGACGGGCGGATCTACAGTAAAACTCTGTATAATAAATTGTTATGCGGCTATGAGACTACTGCTCGCCCTTTGCATTGCAAGCTTGGTCGCGTGCTTAACATCCATTTGCGAACGAGCCGTCCGACTTAGCGGACTGCCCAACGGACGTTAGTTCGTCGACACCCCTTTCCAACGACCCACAACAGGAGAATTTCATATGGCCAAGCGTGACGCCGTTTTCCCCGCCGGTCGCCATGACCTCTACACTTCACAGACCTATTCCGCAGCGATCAGATCAGACAATCTCCTGTTCGTGTCAGGTCAGGTCGGCAGTCGCAGCGATGGTTCGCCCGAGCCGGACTTTGAGGCTCAGGTCCGTCTGGCATTCGCCAATCTCGAGGCGACCCTGCAAGCGGGTGGATGTAGGCTTGACGATATCGTCGACGTGACGACTTTTCATACCGATCCCGAAAATCAGTTTGGCACGATCATGACTGTTAAAAGCGAAGTCTTCCCGGAGGCTCCTTATCCGAATTGGACGGCGATCGGCGTCAACTGGCTCGCGGGGTTCGACTTCGAGATCAAGGTCATCGCCCGTATTCCCAGCTGAGCTAAGCAGAGCTAGTAGGGTTGACATTGCCCACGAGCTAAAACCTATGCGGAGCAAGTATTTCATCTGCTATGTACAGAAAGTGTATAAACGCCGCATAACAATCCCGTTGCACACCGACCGTATAAAGATGGTTGGTTAAATCCGAAAGATTATAGCGGCGGGTGAACGGGGGCGTTAGCTGGCTTTGGTTAATGATTGGGGTCGCACTTCAAGATTATTTGTTTGAGTCAAAATAGCGTGAACGAGTCTGATTTCCGTCAGACGCTCTGATGCATAGCCTGAAGATGCCATGACGAACCAACCTAGCCTTACAGAGTAAGCGATTTGAGCACGTACTTTGGAATCTATCTGTGAAAAACCAAGCTGTACAAACAAATTCTGAAGATAATCTAATCGCTGTTGGTCAATGCGCGTGATCGCTCCTACCGCCCTGGCATCATTGACCGACCAAACTCGGATAGCCTTTTCTAAGAGATTGTCGTCTTTGGCAGCAATCTCTAACAAAGTCAATAACTTGGCGTTAGGAGAACTGTTTAAGCCTTCAATCTGCTCAATAATGTTTTTGGTATTACGAGCCTCCCACTCATTCAATATTTCTTCTAGCAGATCGTCTCGGTTTTTAAAGTGCCAGTAAAAGCTACCTCTGGTCACATTTAATAATTTGGCTAAAGGCTCAACTCGAACTGCCTCAATTCCTTTTTCTATAAGGGCTTGGATGCCGATATTTAGCCAGTCTTGCCGACCTAGTTTTGATGCGCTCTCTTTTTCCATACAGTAGTGTATTGACATTCTCAAATGACTCGCTACAGTTCTACCATACAGCTATGTATGGTAGAACTGTAGAGGAAAAATATGATGACCCAAGCAGAACAAAATAAACTAATCGCGCGGCGCTTTGAGCAAGAAGGTTGGGGCACCGAACCCAATTGGGAGCGGATTTGGGATGAGTTAATGGCTAATGATGTCGTCCATCATTTCAACAGTTCTCCAGCACCGATCGTGGGGCTAGAAGCAAATAAGGTTTTCAATGCTTCGCTATTCCAAGGTTTTCCTGATATTCAGCACACGATCAAAGACATGATTTCTGAAGATGACAAAGTGGTGTATCACACGATTCTCAAAGGCACCAATACAGGAGAGTTCATGGGAATACCAGCTACTGGTAAATCTGCCGTAATTCATGATTTTACCTTGCTGAGGATTGCTGAGGGGAAGATTGTGGAGTGGTGGTATGACTGCAATTTGATGGCATTGATGCAGCAGCTTGGGCTGGTGTCAGTCTAGATTCAAGTAGTTGCCAGCCAGCTAACAACCCGGCTGGAGCGGACTGTTGAGAGATCTCGGTGACGTTACAAAAGTTACTTGCAGCCGCTCAAGCGGAACGTTCGGCAGCTATCGGCTGGATAGGATGCGCCGGTAGAGAAACCGCTCCGTTAAAGCATCCACTTGAACAGAGGAGAGATTCAGATGTCAGAGAAAAATAAAGCAATCTTAGAAGAGGCAAATGCGGCTGTCGCTGAAGGCAACTATGAAAGATTTTTGTTGTTCTGCGACGACGACACGGAATGGACGTTTGTCGGCGACAGGACCCTTAAAGGGAAAGAAGCCGTTCGCCAATATATGGCAACGACGTACATAGAGCCGCCAAAGTTCACGGTCGATAATTTAATCGCTGAAGGTGAATTCCTCACGGTACTCGGCGACATAACTATAAAGGACGAAGACGGGAAGGCGGTTGCATCACTCATATTGCGACATCTGGCGCTTTCACGGCGGTAAGATCGTCGAATTAAAGGCTTTCGTCATCAAAACCGAGGTCTAGGATGAAACCAGCAGCGCGGCGTAAATAATCTGCCCGCCGCCGAGCAAGTCCTTGCAGCGAACTTTCATTCCGCTTCGCTTCATGAAAGCCGCTGAAGTCCAGCGTTATACAGTAGCTCATCAACACTTAAAAACATTCTCCCGATGCCAGCGAAGCGCTTCCATTCTGGGACGGTACTGCTCTTGAATTGGTAAAAGGATACGATTGCCTTGAAACTCTTTTATAGGTTTTTCATTTAGTGATTCTTCCCGAAGATCATTTGATACAAGAATCGTGTAATCATCATATATGCTGAACCGACCGTGATCAAATGCCCAGTGATGATTTTTACACAGTGATATTCCATTATCAACTCTATCATCATAAAGTTCTGCAAATGGTTTAATGTGCGCCCCATCTAAGATATTTCGGCTAAGTAAATTTATAACTTGCAATCCACAGAAATATCAATGTGTGAAAAACGACATGAATTTGTGAAGGGCGACATCAAATTTGTGAATATACAGTAGCTTACCTACCCTTTACAGCTTGTCGCAGGTAATCCAATGTCCACTTTTTAGATAACTCTTCGTAAAGTATCCACTCTCTAAAGTTTTCTTGTACCAAGATTACACCGTCCTCCTCTTTCCTACCAATCACAATTCCATAGGCTTTTGCCAAATCGTACCATTCATTGAACTGAGATTTTTGTATTTCTAACTCAGTTTCATTAGGTTCCCAGCCTTCTACCAAGGCACTTCTAAATAGACCAGTTGTTGACTTAACTTTTCCTATTGCTAGTCTTTCTTCAACTACCGCAAGAGCATTGAAAACTTGTTTTTCGGTAGAGGAATTAATCATTTGAATTAAGTTATCATTAAGTTTAATTCCTACTTCAGATATTTTAGTTTTTAGTGCCTCAGTGAAAATAAAATCTCTACTTTCTTCCTCAGATTTTTTCTCCTCAATCGACTTACCTTGAGTAATCGGAATTACCTTTGCTTGATTTACTTGTACTTGTAACTCCTTCATTCTTGCTTGCAAATCTTCAATAATTTGCTTCTGTCGCTCAACTTGGTCTTCTAAGAAATGAATGCGATAAACATTGCCTGCAAGCCCTTCATTGATACCCTTAAGTTTTTTGTTTTTTGATTCTAGCTTTACTATTCGTTCTTTGAGGCGAACCAAAATCTTATTGTAAGAAGAATCAGTTTTAGGTTGTAGTTGCCTGGGTAAGGAACCCTGATTGTTCCTAGTTTCAGCAATATGCTGTTTTATGTCATCGTACTTGTAAAGGTAGCTAACGCTAAGGTTTGCTTCTCTTGCTACAGAGCGAAAAGTAACCTTTGCACCCCTCTTCTCCAAGTTTTCAATTGTTTGTAACGCCCTCTCTCTTGCATCATCCTTGCGAAATGATTGAGCTTTTAGTAAATTCTCAGTCCCGATTTTTATTTGTTCCTCACTCATGCTCTTTCCTCCAACCCAGCAATAATCTTGTCAAGTTGCACAGCTTGCACTTCAAATTGTTCGACTAAAACATCGTGACCCTGCTTTAATGCCTCTGAAGATTTCTTCTTTAACTTGTCCCGAAGTTCAATATATTGAGGTAATTTCTCTGGTGCAGCAACAAAACAGCGGCAGGTATAACAAGCCCGAAACTTATCACAACGCTCCTCTAATGGCTGGGCACAATATCCATAGATAGGAGTATTGCTCATGTTATATTCAACAAAGAAATTTTCGTATTGTTCGGGTGGGTGAAGCTGGTGAGCTTGGCGATTCTCCCAAAAAGATTTGGGCAGAGAATCATAAGCTACATATTTCCCTTCCGCATTAAATAAGGCTTGCTGAATATGCCCTATTTCATGCTTAAATTTTTCAGGAGTAATCTTTGTGTAATAACGAGCAGTTGTTGAATACTTTTTATGTCCTGCCCAATGTTGGACTACTGTAATGTCATGCCCCCAATTATATAGTTGTGTGAGTCGGGTAGGACGTACTAACCTGTGACTAAATTTAGCTAGCTTACCGTTATCATCGCAGATATTTTCTGCCTTAATCAAACAACGAATAACTTTAGAAAATATGTTTGGAACTTTAGGCATTACTCTTCTAACAGGTTGAAGGTTAGGTTGAGTAGGGTCTTCATCTGATAACCCACGATAGTGACAGAACAGGTAATGCCAATCCTCTCCCCATAATTCTTTGATGTATACTTGTTGCTCTTGAACGACCTCTGCAATAGTTCTCGTAATAAATATTTTGCGCTGTTCTTCTTTGTTCTTTGGGCGGTTAAAGATGATTTTCCAAATTCCTCCTTCTTGAATTAAGCAATCTTTTGTAAGCATTGCTAGTTCTGCTGGTCGCATAGCAGTAAAGAAGGAGATTAGCCACATTCGTGCAAATGGGTTTGGTAGGTTACAAAGGCTTTTCTCTATTTTCTCTCGAACGCAGTCAGGTATGGGGTCAGGAGTCTTTAATTTTCTTTTAGGATAATCATTATCTCGGATAATATCTTGGTCAACTTCAAACCAGCCACGAATTGTACCAGTGATGAAAAAATTTCTTAATCCGCCTAATCTTATTCTCAGCCCATCATCAGTTGTTTTGTCCCAGTTAATAAAGTCAAGAATTAAACTTCTGTCAATTTCGCTAATACTAATTATCCCTTTCTCCAGTAAATATCTAGAGAAAATCCGTAAACTCGATATATTGGTGTCAATTGTACTAAAAGGAGTATTTAATTTACAAAGATGATAGATATACTGTTTGGCATAAACTCTAAACCAATCGAGGTTCACCTTCTCAAAACGAATACAATAATAAGATTCACGCTCATCATAATTGGGATTGATACCTCTCAAGTCCCATTGGTCTTCATCAAATGAGAATTGCTTAACATTAGGTTGCTTCTTACTAAGTCTGGATACTGCATTGTAAGCTGTAAGGTCACAAGACTCTAATGTGCTAACTCCACATACTTGACACCTAAATCTTTTTTTATTACGTTTATGTCCACCTAGTTGCACATTTCTAGAATTACAACCCTCATTGGGGCAAATAAATTCGCCTATCCTATAATCTCTTGTCCAGTTGACTTTGCTAAATGAATTAAACAGGTTAACTCGATAAGACTCTATAGTTCTTTTGCGACAGTAGGGGCAGCTAAACCTTCTTTTATTATTTCTATCTTTACTCCTTAGTCTTAAACCTTGTTTTTCACAGTAAGGGCAAATAAATTCGTTTCTATAATCCCTATCCCAATCTATCTCAATCACTAACTTTCTCCAAAGCTTCAATACAGTTCTTGAGATTATTATGATCTCCTTCCAATCCCTGCTCTAATTTGATTAACCCCTCTCGTTTAACAATTTTTAATTCCTTCTCAACCCGTTCTAAATCTTGTTTAAGATACGGTAAATTTTCATCTGTTGTACGCCAATGCTCGCATCTCCAACAAGCATTGACGGTTTGGCAGGGAGCTTGAAGAACTGAGCGATGGCATTCTCCATATTGAGTTGTCACCTGATACATCTTGCGACGTATTAATTCCTCAACTGGGTTCTTCGGTTTATAAATATCAACTATCTTGCCCTCAACATTTATATACTTTCTCTCTTTCATGAGTTTTTCAAGCTCTGCACTCAATACTTTTTTATTACGACTGACATAATATTTCAGCATCTCAGGAGTACGGTGTCTGAGCGTATGTTGAATAACTAACGGATCTACCCCAGCATTAGACGATACAGTTGCAACAGTGCGCCGAAATTGATGAGAGGTAAAATGCCAAAGCTTATCATTCTTGGTACAAATATTACATTTCTCAGCAAATCTATTCAACCATTTATTAAATGATTCCAATGACATTATTTGAGACTGTGGTACGAAAATAAGAGTATCAGTTCCTTTTTGATGGCGACCCAATCTTTGACTAGCACAAAATAATTTATCGTACCTCTCTTCAAAATGGTGCCGAATAAACTTCTGCTGCTGTTTAATTACAGCTACAAGAAGTGGTTCACAAATTAATAGCTCATCTTCCTCACCTATTTTTTCAGTTTCAAGTCGTATATACCATTCACCGTTACGTTGTCTTAGACAGTCAAAGCTGAGATTGAGAAGTTCTCCAGCCCTAAACCCTAATGTGCGTGTGAGTAGAATCATTCTTTGTAAAGGTTCAGGTAAGACATGAAGATTTTTATCTATTTGATTCCAAACCTCTTCAGGAATATACTCTATTTCATCATTTTTAGGATAAATTGCTTTAAACTTTCCTACAAACCAGTAAGTATTAATATCAAGCCAACCTTCTAAACGACAAGTGTTAAAGAAATTCGAGAGCGCTTTGTAATATCCTTGAATGCTACTCTTTTTTAATTTCTTCGTTTGCAGCCAATACTCAAAGTCATCAAAAACCGAGTCATCGATTGCACCTGGACTATAAATGGCTAGTGTTGAGAGTCGTTTGGAGAAGTTTTTAATCCTATTGATTTCATTGACAACAGTTTGAGCTGGCTTGCCTGCTTTAGCCCTAACTAAGGTGTAAAGCTTTGTCAATAACTTAAACCAGTCTGGCGATATCTCTGTGAAATTAATCGTTAACTGCTGTTTATACCCATTTACTTTCAAGCCTAAGTCTTCTTTGGTTCTCCATACGTCCTTTTGTAGAAGGGCGTTTTTTAGTAACTGTCGTGCGGCTAGGTTTTGACTAAGGTTGAGAAGCGGTTCAACTTCTAAATTCTCTTGATTCATTTATTTTACTTCTCTTGTTTTATCACCTCAATCAAGTCACCTTCTTCTAAAATGTGTGAGTATATATCTAATGTTGTTTGTACAGATGTGTGTCCGAGAAGGTAGCTAACTCTATCTGGTTGCATTCCTGCTCTCAGTAGCCGCGTTGCATAAGTGTGACGGAATAAATGAGGATATACTTTTATTCCCGTTTTTTTTGATAGTCTGTTGAACATTGTGTTGAGGACATTAGGTTTCAAGGGGTGTCCTATTTCTCCTTCCCAAACATTCACAAAAATATAAGGTATTCCTGACTCAGGATATTCTCTAATGAGATACTCTTCATAGAGTTGTAGTAGCTCTTTTGTCACAGGAATTATTCGTTCTTGTCCTTTCGCTCTTGCTCCATTGGGGTTATCTCTTTGAACTATCTTGATACTGTAATCATCAAAATCTCCAATATCATCATGGGTAAGTCCTAGCAGTTCTCCCTTTCTCATCCCAGTTCCATTAAGCATTAAAATAATAAGTCTGTCTCTTAATCGGGTGCGGGTATTCACTAACATTTCAACCTGTTCATCGGTTAAGCATCCAGGGAACTTTTTCGGTTCTTTAAATTTGACAAGTTTTCTTCGCATCGGTTTAGCTTTAGCAATTCCAGCAAGGAATCGCTTTCTCTTTAAACCTATCGGCATGAAAAATCTATCAAACTGTTTGAAATCTACTGTCTGATTGGCAATGTGAAATTCGTAAAACCCCATGATAGTAGTAATAGCTCGGTTAATTGTCCGCTCAGACCTACGGGCTTCTACTGGCTGTACTGAAACAATATTAGATGTATCCCCAACTCTGAGCCAGTAGGCAAAGTCTTCCAAGTCTGTAATTTGAATAGCTCGCCAGTCCAAGCTGGCAGAGTCTAGAAATTCCCACCATAGCCTTAAATCATTGCCATATGCCTCGACTGTATAGGGAGACTTGGTTCCAGAAAGAAAAGTTAGGTAACGCTGGACGGGTTCAACTAGCTCGTAGTTTTCATCAAGCATGACCCAGACTACTTTCTCTGTTGCTGGGTCAATGCCTTTCTGCAATATTAATCTCATGTAGTTATTGTAGATGCTTTTTATATATAAATAGATATCTATCTACAAAACAGCAGTCAGCCCGCGTTTGGGTTCTTTTGTTGTTGTTGTGTATTATTTATTTATTGTTAAAGATAATTGAAGGGCGATCTCCACTTTTGAATCAGCGCTTGCTCCAGCAGCTGTCGTGGTCTATTTTGTACTGGAGCGTTCCACCAAAATGCTATAGAAACAGCAGTTTTTATTTGGTGCTGGTAGTGTAGACTTTGATAATTTTCAACATAGCGCTTGCAGTCATGTATGCCTTTCCAGCGTTGGTTTGAGCGCCTTGTTTCTCCAACATAGAGTAACAGGGGCAGGGCATCGTCGATCACGAAGTAGAGGCAAGCATCGCCAGAACTGTCTGTCGGGAATCTCCAAAAGGAGAGCGATCGCATACTCAAACTAAATGGGTCTATATTATCAAGTTCATGATGTGCAGAACTATCATCAAAGAGTGCAGCCTGCTTTTCTGGTACGTTCGTCCGCATCTGCTGCTGGTGTCTAAAAACTTTAGCCTTCCAGCCCTGTAAACAGTCGCCGTCCATCTCCATTAGATTCCTGCGACGGTTGCTCGGTGTCGCTAGCTCTGTTAGCTCTCTATCCGTGAACAGTGCTAGTTGGCGATCGCTGTCCAAGTCTAATATTCCACTTGAGGATTTGTTAATCTTAATGCGGTATTGCAGCAGCAATCAACATAAAAATATCCTTAATTCTATCTCCTACTCTAGCTGGAAGCAGTACCTATGCCACTGCGAGATATTCTAAAATTGAGCAAGTACAACAGTGAGTATGGATTCCAACAAACCCGTCATAATAAAACGTTCAAACCAGTCTACAGAAAAGACACAGCGTCACTTCCAACCGAGTCAACAATCAAATACAGAAGCTGTCCCTCAACCGGATATAGAACAGCCAGAACAACCGCAGGCAGTGATCCATCTTGAATCTTTAGCCGAAACCTCACTAGACACATCAGTTTATGGCAGTGGCTGGAGTATAACTGAACTGATGG
Source organism: Chroococcidiopsidaceae cyanobacterium (assembly GCA_041748755.1). Taxonomy (GTDB): domain Bacteria; phylum Cyanobacteriota; class Cyanobacteriia; order Cyanobacteriales; family Chroococcidiopsidaceae; genus JAHHHE01. The sequence goes on from JBGTCQ010000211.1 coordinate 24,185, forward strand.
ACGAATTTGGTGGGAGATACTACGGCTAATGGAGCGCGATACTAAGCGGTACTGCCCAAGGCAGATCGCATAAGGTACAGATTTGCTCACGGGGATTAAAATTTTCTGCGGATATTCCTATGTTTGAAAACAGGGACTTGCGCCACGATGATCTTGGTTATAAAAGCATTGAATGGAGATCTTGTCTGAAAACTATTACAATGCTATGAAAAGAAACGTCATCTGAAATCGAGTTACAACTACTGCAACCTAAACTTTTTTGCCCATATTTTTCTTACACAATTTTAGTAAAGGTAATTCGCAATGGCAACCACAATATACACCCCGGAAGAAGCAAATAAGGTAATTAAAGCAACCACAATGAGCAGTATAGCTGTGGCGATCGCGGATATTGGAATTGTTTCAACTGCAATCGAAATGACGGCAATGGTGAAAGAATTAGTTGGAGCCGCCAAGACCTATCCCAACAACAGCATCATTCAAGCTGTGTTTTCTGAGGAGTCGCTGAAAAAGAATAGTTCAGGAGAAACCCCTAAAAATGTTACACCTGAAAATGCTACTGATTTAGCAATCAATTCAATCAACGAAGCATTGTCAATCTTGACCTCGAAATCGTCTCCTGAAGAAATCCAAGAATATAAAAAATTTATTTATTCTTGCGCTGATCGGGTTGCTAATGCCGCAGGTGAAGGGTTATTTGGAACAGGTAAAACGAAAGTTAGCCCAAAAGAAACAGTAGCTTTGGACAAACTCAAAGCTACTCTCGGTATATAAGCTAAACAAAAAAGGTTGTGTTGCAAAAACTTTTTCAGGACAGACAAATTTTTGAAAAAGGACTTAACTGGGCAGCTACTCCAAAAAATTCAGCGATGAATTTACTCAGTTAGTAACTGCACCTTTTGCTACTCCTTGAATTTGCCCTTTCCGTACCATATTCATAATCTCTTATCCTTTTATCGTTTGTTGTGCCGTGTTAAATGAACCAAATCCCATTGCTGGTTTCACTAATCGTTTTATTCCTTGATGGTCCCGCTCAATAATATTATTTAGACCCTTGCACTGTCGCAGTTCACACTCTTTAGGTAAAACTTTTGCCATTTTGAGAGACTTAAAAGCTTTAAGGTAAGCTGCACTTTTATCTACAGTGATAACTTGTGAGGTCTGAGTGTGAATGCCTTTCAATGTTTTACGAAAGAAACGTTTGGCAAGTTATGGGAGCAGACAAACGTGACAACGCGATTGGGGGTGAGTTATTTCAAGTGGATTTGGCAGCACAGTCGCTTTAGGACAACTGCAACTCAACGGGCGGGGTTAGCAACTCTTCTTTGGACTTGGCAAGACTTAGCTACCTATCCAACACTAATTTGATCCATAACCCTGCAACACAACCCCTATTTTTGAAACAGAACTTTCACGCTTGTCTTCGTTTCTGCCTGATGTTGGAAAGCTGGCGTTTGACGAACCAGATAATTATGGGTGGCAGCAGCACCCACTGAAATAGTGGCAGCAATCCGGTACCCAAGAATGGCACTGTTGGCATGAGAGCAGCATATTTCCATATATTCAATGGTCCAGTGGCAAGGGCTTCAAAGATAACTGTTATCACAACCCCTACTAGTACGAAGCCACCTATCTGCCAAAGCCTTGGTTGATGGAACCATTGCCGTGATTTTGATCCGGCTGCAACAGTCCAAAAGGCAGTGATTGAAATTCCAACATCCCCTACCGTAGCGAGAGTACAGTTTCTTGTTATTTCTAAACAGGACAACTCAGGTGCGAGCTGGAAAAACGGCATTTGTTGGGTTTCCCAAACAAAATTCAGCAAAAAGGAGAAGATCGCTATATTCCACTCTGGTAAATCCAGCCAATGAAAGGAACGAATGACACTGGGATGATTAGGCATAGGCGATTACGTTTCATTGAGGTAATTGAACTCACTAAGTCTTGTTACTGAGTTCTACTTTCAGGTGAGTTCGGGCTGATGTGCTCTTCACCTGTTGGAAAGATTCTCTTTTCATTTCTTTACGCCAACTCTTTCCAGGTCTTACCATTGTCTTTGGATTGAAAAACGGCGTTGTTTTCATTAACTGCATACAGAATCTGAGGATTGCTGGCAGCAGTTGCTAAATACAGTATTGTCCCGTTCGTTCCAGAACCTAATGGTTGCCACGTCTTGCCATCGTCAGCGCTACGATAGAGACCAGGCACAGATTTAAGAACTCGATACCCAACCATTACAGTGCGGTTTCCCTCTTTCAACAGGGCTAAACCTATCACTGGTGCATCTTGGGTATTGGGGACTAATGTCCAGTTATTGCCGCT
>JBGTCQ010000212.1:0-13053 GCA_041748755.1 Chroococcidiopsidaceae cyanobacterium
GAGGCGAAGATGACATGCTGATTCAATTAGGTGTTAGTTTTCAGCGCTCGATGTACTGTGTCACCTCAGCAGTGATTCAAGCCTTACGCACAGCACTTCTCTATCCTTTAGATGACCCCAATCCAAAGCATCTTCAAGCAAATCGGGCTTTCTTTGAAGCTCAACTCGATCGCTTCAAGCGTCCCGAAGCCCGTCTACGGAACATTCAGAGACAGGAGTATCGGTAGCAGGACTTAAATTAAGAGATGATGAAGAAAAAGAATCACGTTGACGCTCATGCCTACAGTCAATCGCGTAGTCCACCCGACACCTTTAAGACTACTCAGGACACAGAACCGCCCACTATCTTGTTCATTGACAACAGCAATTGTGCTGATTAACTACAGTAAGCAGCAAGCGGTTCGCCTCGAACTCAACGCACCAGAGGAATGTGCGCCTTACCTAGCTACAAACTCCGTGAATTGGGTAGATGTGCAAGGTTTGGGTCGCGAAGATATCCTGGAGCAACTGGGCCAAGTGTTTAAACTCCATCCTCTGATCCTCGAAGATGTCGTGAGAATACCCCAACGTCCCAAGTTCGAGGATTACGATGATCAGCAACTGATGCTCTGCCGCATGGTAAAAGCTGATGAGGAGAGGCAGGGCTTTTACCGACAGCAGGTGAGCATTGTCCTGGGACCGAACTATGTACTCACGATCCAGGAAGGTTCTGACTGCGACTGCTTCGAGCCAATACGCGATCGCATCCGTCGCAACAAGGGGACTATTCGCTGCCAGGGCGCAGACTACCTGGTCTATTGCCTGATTGATGCCACCATTGATGGCTTTTTCCCCGTTCTGGAAGACTATGGTGAGCGCCTGGAAGAACTTGAGAAAGAAGTGGTCCGTTCTCCCACTCCTAAAACTTTAGAGAAGATCTACGAGATCAAGCGCGAGTTGCTGATGCTGCGCCGCTCGATCTGGCCCCAGCGTGATGCCATCGATAGGCTCATGCGGGAAAATTCAGCTCTGATTAGGGATGAGGTGCGCGTTTACCTGCGCGACTGCTATAACCACGCGGTGCAGGTGATCGATATGGTAGAAACCTACCGAGAACTTGCCTCTAGCATGATGGAGGTGTATCTATCGTCGATGAGCAACCGCATGAATGAGAACATCCGCTTCCTAACGGTTTTTTCGACGATCTTTCTGCCCCTCACCTTTGTCGCTGGTGTCTATGGGATGAACTTCAAGTATATGCCCGAGCTGGAGTGGTCTTGGGGCTACCCCCTGATCTTGCTATTTATGCTGAGCGTTACTGGTAGTTTACTGTTGTACTTCCGACACAAGGGTTGGCTATTTAAAACTGATCCTACTAAAAAGTAACTAAGCTGTGAGCCATCTAATTTACTCATTTAGACCGCAGGGGCGCAAAGGTGCAGGGGAGATGATTTCACTGTAACCCTTCAGTTTGCAAAATATGTAACTTAAATGTGTTTCAGCTTATCACTATGCAAAGTCAAGCTTCCCACTTCAGTCTCAACAGGGTATACTTCAGACCCTCAAAGGAAGACTACGTTTTACTGTTGGGCATTCTGGAATCGCAGTACAGGTGGACTCTGTTGGCGAATTCTCTGCAACGGCTAGAACTTTGTGGAAGGAGCATTTTTAAAGCTCATACAAATCTGCGTTCAAACACTTCTTATAAGATCAAGGAAGTAGGTCATGGAAAAGCCCAATGCGGCTTTCCCACGCGATTTGGCCAAGAATACTTACTACAAAAGATGTTTTGAAAACGTCCTGCGATTAGGGGCGGACAATAATCTCTTCTAATATCCGGGTTTGGGTTTTGGGGTTATAGCTCACCAGCTTGATAAAGCAGCCATGATTTTCATTCAGGCACTCCTCGATCTCTGTCATTGCCCTGGCAGCATTTTCAGGCGGGTTATTCCATTTCCAACTCCGCCAGATATTTCGAGATTTTTCACGGGGATTTGCAATCTCAAGACTGAGACGACCTCCTTGGCGAATGCCCTGCTCCAAGAGTTGCTCTATTTCAGTAAAAGCTATCCTATTGGATAAACTTTTATTGGAGTGAGAGTAACTTGACTCACCATTATTGGAGGTCGTTGGTGCTTCTAGTAAACCAATTGAGCTAATATGCGATCGCTGCTCGACAGGTGTAGATTGAGAGATTGTTGCCTCCATTCCTCGTTGCTCTTGGTTAACGCCTGTTACATACTCTTGGGCTAGGCGCATAGTGTGCACTTGTTGCTGTTCGTGAACTATGAAATTGCCTAATTCAATCAGGCGGGCCAGCCCAAAATCAGCTTTGCGGAACCGAACTGTAGACTCTGGGTTATTTACCAACTGAACGGATACTTTGTCGAGACCGACCTGGTGAATAAACTCGCGCACTTGCTCATCGTAGACCCGCGAACGTAAAGCACCAAAAAAGTCAACTGACTGGCTGGGGAACGTATCAATGAGTTGCTCAACCTCTGTTTGGGACAAGCCATCTTCCTCAAAGATGCCGCTCACAATGCCAATGCGATCTTCTCGGATCGGTTCCCAATAAAACTTTTCCATCCGACCATCTCGGATTAGGGGAGCATATAGGGTAGAAAAGTCATTCCCTGTGACAATGATGGGAACCCGATTGATCGGCTGGGTTTCATAGCTCCCAGGCAACTGCACATCTGTAGGGTTGTCAGCAATGTTCATCAGCGTGCCGTTGACCAGTTGGGTATTAACTGTGTACTGGGTAGACTTATCAACTCGACCTGCACCTGCATCCAAGTCATTAATCAGCAGAACGCACATCTTACCCCTGACTTTGATCAGTTCGGCAGCCTCTCGATAGCGAGTTCGGATTAAACGGACTGGATCTCCGGCATCAGGGCTTTCCAGTTCCCCAGCAGACATCCGGACTGGCTCAACACCCATGAGCTTGAAAACTAATTCACATTGAAATGACTTTCCCTCACCTTTACGTCCGTGAACGCCCAGAATCAGAGGCACTCGCAACCCAGGAAGATTGAGAAAGTTTTTGGTAATGTGAACTGCAAGTTTGTCCAAAAAGCGAGGGGAAATATAGTAGCTCATAAATCTATCAGATGGATCGATCGAGTTGCAGTATTCTTCAGGGAATAAAAGATAGGGGAAGGTAGATCATTCTACCTCCCCCCAATTTAGATTTTCTAGCCCTTCTAGTACCGATTTGTACTCGGCTTATGAACGATAAAGCTGAGGGTCTGGCACTGTTTGACGTTATCGAAACCTACAACCCGGATAAAGCAGCTGGGGTACTCAGAACGGCAGCTTTGAACTTCGCTTAGCACTTCTTGAGTGCTTCTAGCGCCGAAAAGTGGCAGTTTCCACATTGTCCAGTAGAACTCGGTCGGATCAGACTTTTCGTTGAACTCAATTGCCGGAATATAACCCTGGTCTAGAATGTACTGGATCTGCTTAGCAATCTGGGCATCTGTCAGAGGTGGAAGGTAGGAGAGGGTTTCGTAACGGCGCTCTTTGGGCAGGGTTTTCATAGTTTCCTTGGGTTATTTCTAGTGTACGTATGACGCTAGAGCGTCAAATGAATAGAATTCGTGCGATCGCCAGAAACTAGTTGGAATTGTCCAGGTTAGATTCTGAGTCAGTTGAATTTTCGGGCAAGGCTTCTGGCAGGTACAACTGTGTAATTCGCTCCAGATGTTGACGGCGGTGTTCCATATTGGCTTGCGCGATCGCACTTTGAGTCATTTCCGGCAGAAAATCTGTCACTTCTACTACCAGATGTTCTCGCACAGTCATGATTCGAAAAGCCAATCCCTGATTCTCCTGGAGTAACTCTTTGAGGTAGGCTTCCCCATCCTGAATTTTGCCCTTTGAAGAGAAGCCATTGAGCCAGATCGCTAAGGGAGGATTTGTCTCACTCAATTGAGTAACTACAATCCGCACTGCTTGATAGGTCAGGTAGCTAGATAGCACCTTAGCCGTATCTTTCGCAACTTGTTTTAAGTCCATAATTGACCCCAGCCGAGAAGCTATTAGAGCTTGGCTATCAGCCTAAAATAGAAAAATCTCTAGGCTAATAGCTAGAAGCCGATTGGGATTGATCAGACCGTATCCATAGCTTCAAATTCAAACTTGATTTCCTTCCAAGTTTCGCAAGCGATCGCCAGATCAGGAGACCACTTGGCAGCTTCACGAAGGATATCGTTGCCTTCGCGAGCAAGGTCACGACCTGCGTTGCGAGCTTCAACGCAGGCTTCCAGAGCCACCCGGTTAGCAGTTGCACCAGGCGCGTTGCCCCAAGGGTGCCCTAGCGTACCACCACCGAATTGCAGCACAGAGTCATCACCGAAGATTTCTAGCAGTGCGGGCATGTGCCAAACGTGAATACCACCAGAGGCAACTGCCATCACACCAGGCATAGAAGCCCAGTCTTGGGTGAAGTAGATACCGCGAGACATGTCTTGCTCCACATAGTTTTCGCGCAGCAAGTCCACAAACCCCATTGTGATCCCGCGCTCACCTTCTAGCTTGCCGACTACTGTACCAGTGTGGATATGGTCACCACCAGACATCCGCAGACACTTGGCCAATGTCCGGAAGTGCATTCCGTGGTTTTTCTGACGGTCAATGACGGCGTGCATGGCGCGGTGAATGTGGAGCAGCATCCCATTGTCGCGGCACCATTTCGCCAGGGTGGTATTGGCTGTAAAACCACCTGTGAGGTAGTCGTGCATGATGATGGGCATTTCGAGTTCCTTAGCAAACTCGGCCCGCTTCAGCATTTCTTCACAGGTACCAGCGGTACAGTTGAGGTAATGACCCTTGATTTCACCCGTTTCAGCCTGAGCCTTTTTAATTGCTTCTGCTACAAACAGAAAGCGATCGCGCCAGCGCATGAAGGGCTGAGAGTTGATGTTTTCGTCATCCTTAGTAAAGTCAAGACCGCCCCTCAGACACTCATAAACAGCACGACCATAGTTCTTAGCCGACAAACCCAGCTTGGGTTTGATCGTGCAGCCTAGGAGGGGACGACCGTACTTGTTGAGCTTGTCCCGCTCAACCTGGATCCCATGGGGAGGACCTTGGAAAGTCTTGAGATAGGCGACAGGGATCCGCAAATCCTCCAGACGCAAAGCTCGTAATGCCTTAAACCCAAACACGTTCCCCACAATTGAGGTTAACAGGTTGGTGACAGAACCTTCTTCAAACAAATCAAGGGGATAGGCAACATAACAGATGTACTGATTGTCGTCACCAGCTACTGGTTCGATGTCGTAGCAACGACCTTTATAGCGATCCATGTCGGTCAGCAGATCCGTCCAAACCGTTGTCCAGGTACCCGTAGAGGATTCAGCAGCTACCGCAGCTCCAGCTTCTTCAGGTGGAACGCCGGGCTGGGGCGTGACCCGGAAAGCTGCCAGTATGTCCGTATCTTTGGGCGTGTAATCTGGGGTGTAGTAAGTCAGCCTGTAGTCTTTAACCCCAGCCTGATATCCGGCTTTAGCTTGAGTTTTCGTTTGCGAATATGACATGTATCTCTTCCTGTAAGCGCTTAATCTTGACTGATACTTCAGAGCCTATTAGGCTGCCTTTTTAATCTAGGGCGCAGCGGCACTTTTTGAATTCATCATCCATAAAAGTACATAAAAATACTTCCTTTGTACTTTAAACGGAGTAGAACTGTTTCAAACTGGGATCGTTTGGTTCCCTCGTATAGGCTTATATATAACTTTAGTAAACGAAGAACACAAAATCAATAAGCTAAACATCGAATCTCGTTTGCAACCTTATAGGTTTTCTTTATATTTATATGGATACTTCCAATGGGTACAGCGTTATAGTCAAAGCTTGAATATCTTGCACACGAGGCGATAAGCAGTGGATTCATTGACTCCCAAAGACTGGACGATGTGAAATGTCTATTCGTTTAAGCTACTGCGATCGCAGTAGCTTAAATGTGGATACCGCATTCAGATTTAGCAACACCCCGCCAGCGACCAGCACGTTCATCTTCACCTGCATTCACTGGAGTGGTAGTTGGTTCATCTCCAATACTAGAATATCCCTGATCATAAAGTGGATTGTAAATCACCTTATGCTCGGCTACGTAGCTCCATACTTCTTTATTAGTCCAGTTTGCCAAAGGATTAATCTTGAGTCGCTGTTTTTTGTCAAGCCCAAAAATAGGCATCTGGGTTCGGGAAAGAGATTGATCTCGTCGCCGTCCCGTAATCCAGGCAAGAGTACCTAACTCGTTAAGCCCTCGTTCTAGGGGTTCAATCTTTGTCAGTTGATAGAACTTATCAATATCCCTATCCCAAAGTGCTTCACCATAGCGCTTAGCAAAAGCTGCACGAGAATCTACATCTGGAACTTTATAAACCTTCAAATTTAAGTTGTAAAACTCACTAGCCTTGCGAACTAGCTCTAATGTTTCTGGAAAATGATGTAGAGTATCTAAAAATAAGACAGGCACTGGTTGAGCAACTTCTAGTCGATACAGCATATGCATAATTACCATGCCGTTTACATTAAAGGCACTGCTCTGCACAAGACCTGCTGGAAAATTCTCTATGCACCAAACCAAGATATTTCTAGGATGGCAGCAACCGAATCGCAAATTCAGTTCTTCTAGATCAAAAGTAAGTTTTGGTAGATTAGGTGCGATACATTTGCTCATAAGCACTTTGCTTGTTTTAAGTTCTTTTTGTTGATGAAATTCTGCCAAAATCCTGCAAAGCATTCACAGCTAACTAACCTCTAGTCATTAGGGAGTCTAGACTATGCTTTTTGAAGATTTACCCAGCAAATGGTTAGAAGTGTCTAGAGCAAAATCTTTGGCAGCTAGCTTAGGCATTAAGGATAACTTTTTTATTTAAATCTACGGTAAATTGGTAGGAATACCGTGTTCAAAATTATGGCATAGCAGGATGTGAAAAGCAAGATTAGAATACTAAAACTCTATCGAAAAACCAGTGTATAAAAACATTAATGAATGTATTCGATGATCAAAAAGTGTCAGAACTGGGATTAGGGGACTTTTGTCTCATTCCCTACCGCCTGAGCCGCAGGTGTGTTGACATCAACTAGCAAGAAGGAGCTTTAGAGATGATTTGCACCTGTAGACTGCCCTAAATGGCAGGCTGAATAAATGGCAATTACTAGGGATATCCTCCGTAGATTTCAGTCGCTGCATTGCTTAAATCATATCTACTCCCAACTCAGTTATTGCACTTTTACTTGAGCGCCACGTATTTTACGCGCTCTAGCCTTCAGGCATAACAGTGTCAAACACCCATAATTTCGTAACCAGCATCAACATACAGAATTTGACCTGTAATGCCGCTAGCCAAATCACTACACAAGAAGGCAGCAGCATTTCCTACTTCCAGCTGAGTTACTGTGCGCCGCAGAGGGGCTACTTCCTCGACATGATGAATCATATCCAAGATTCCACCAACTGCTGAGGAAGCCAGAGTGCGGATCGGGCCAGCTGAAATGGCATTGACACGAATATTTTGAGGGCCTAGTTCATTTGCCAGGTAACGTACACTTATTTCCAGCCCTGCCTTAGCAACTCCCATGAGATTGTAGTTGGGAACTACCCGCACACCTCCTAAATAGGTAAGTGTAACAATACTACCTCCTTGTGTCATCAATGTTTTAGCTGCCCCACTTAGCTGAATCAGTGAGTAGGTACTGATTTCTAAAGCCTGGTTGAAGCCTGAATGCGAAGTATTGCTAAAGTCACCACTCAGATCCTCTTTACTTGCAAACGCCAGGCAATGGATTAGAATATCTAACTTACCCCATTTATCGCGGATCACGTCGAAGGTAGACTGGACTTGAGCTTCGTTTTGGACATCGCAGGGAACAAACAGGCTGGGGTTGAGGGGTTCTACTAGTTCGGCGACTTTTTTCTCCATTCTACCTCGCTCATCAGGCAGGTAAGTAATGCCGAGATTGGCTCCAGCTTTATGCAATTGTTGGGCGATACCCCAGGCGATCGAGCGATTGTTGGCAATGCCGGTAACAAGGGCATTTTTTCCGGTTAAATTTAGCATAATCAATTAAGAAATCTTTTAGGAGCATACTTTAATCTGAGCGTGCTTTTTTAGCAGTTTATGCTATGGCTTTGGCTTAGGAGGCTGCAAAAAGTTGGGAGTATTCCTACGGCTTTAATCCCTGCTCAAAAACACTGCATATTCTCGCTTAAGATATTGAACAAGATATTTTGCTCTTGTGTTGGTAATACCTTCTTAGTAGAGCTTTAGGGAAAACCACATTTAAGGCTCAGGAGCTTTGCGTTATTAGAAGTTATGTATCACACACTACAAAAACCAAACAAAAGTCAGTTTAAGTATTGTAAAGCCCAAAAGCGCTGTAACCAATTTTTTTAATTGGTAGGATTCACTGGTACGTTATCTGGTGTAGTGTTTCGGGCATCGGTTAGGGCAGGGGATATGGTTGTGACGCAAGATAGACCGCTAGCATCTGTGTTCCGTCAGTTGGGAACAGGATCGTTTCCACCAATTGTGGAAATGTTTGAACGAGGGAAGACGATTTTTTTTCCGGGTGATCCGGCAGAACGTGTTTATTTTTTATTGAAAGGCGCTGTTAAACTTTCCAGAGTTTACGAGGCTGGAGAAGAAATTACCGTAGCGCTGCTGCGAGAGAATAGTGTATTTGGAGTTCTGTCGCTGCTCACAGGACACCGATCTGATCGGTTTTACCATGCAGTTGCTTTTACGCCAGTGGAGTTGTTGTCAGCGCCGATTGAACAGGTAGAGCAAGCGTTAAAGGAGAAGCCAGAGTTATCAATGTTAATGCTGCGGGGGCTTTCCTCACGGATTTTACAGACAGAGATGATGATCGAGACTTTGGCTCACCGCGATATGGGTTCTCGGTTGGTCAGCTTTTTACTGATTCTCTGCCGCGACTTTGGCGTTCCCGACAATGAGGGAATTACGATTGATTTAAAGCTTTCTCATCAAGCGATCGCCGAAGCAATTGGTTCTACCCGTGTCACCGTTACTCGGCTTTTAGGAGACTTGCGCGATGAAAAAATGATTTCAATTCATAAAAAGAAGATTACGGTTTATAACCCAGTAGCCTTAAGCCAGCAATTTACTTAATTAAGAGGGGTTAGGGACTAGGGGCTAGGGAATCTCCACGGCGTAAAGCAGGGGATTTAATATTGATACATTGTCTTGAGGCGCTACGCACAACCCGTGCCCAAATTGTTTCTTTTCTTTATGGAGCGAAAACACTCTTCTTGCAACCAATACGCGATAAGAGTGTTCTTGCTCTTACCCTAGCCTCTAGTCCCTAGCCCCTAGCTCCTTTCTTGGTCATCAGAACCACGAAATAATGACTCTGCATAGCGGCTTGAAGTAGGCTGTATCTGGACGGGTAACTGAAAGCTGAAGATGACCACCGCGTACATCCTGATTGCGGCAATTTTGATTTTAGGAGGCGTGATCGCAACGGTGGGCGATCGCATTGGGACGCGGGTTGGCAAGGCGCGCCTGAGTCTATTTAATCTTCGCCCCCGCAAAACAGCCGTTGTCGTCACCATCATCACAGGTAGCATTATTTCCGCCTCGACACTGGCAATTTTGTTTGCAGCTGACGAACGACTGCGGACAGGAGTTTTTGAATTGGAGGAGATTCAGAATGATCTCCGGACTAAACGTCAGCAGTTAAACACTACCCGCCAGCAGCTAGAAGAAACAACCAATCAAAAAAATCAGGCTCAAAGGCAACTAGCCCAAGTCAAAACTGAACAAAAAGCCCAACAAAGAGAAGCCCAAAAACGGCAAGTAGAAGCGGCACTCCGCTTGAACGCGATTAATCAGGATTTGAGGGCTGCTCTAATTAAACAATCGCAAACACAAGCCCGCCTCAATCGTACTCAAGGGAGCCTTGTTCAAACTCAAGCTCAACTTAATCGTACCCAAGGTCAGCTGGGTCAAATAACATCACAGTTTCAAAAAGCCCAAGCTCTGCTTAAAACAGTTTCCCAGCAGGCGCTGAAGTTGCGATCAGAAATTCAACAACTCCAAACCGAACGCCAGCAACTAATTGAGCAGCGCAACACGGTCATTGCCCAGATTGCCCAGCAGGACAACGAAATTGCCAGATTGGATGAAAATATTGAGCAACGCGATCGCGATATTGCCGAGCGAGATCGAGTGATCGCTCAACGCGAAACTCGCCTCAAAGAATTGGAAACACAACAGGACTACCTAGAACAGGACGTAGCGAGACTGGAACGAAACTTACAAGTGTTGCGTCGAGGTAACGTTGCCCTTTTGCGCGGTCAGGTTCTAGCAGCTCGTGTGGTTCGCATTGTTGAACCGAGGGCGGCTCGCCAAGCAGTTGAGCAACTTTTACGGGAAGCAAACCGAAATGCCATCCAGGCTACTCAGCCGGGAATTAACCAAATGAATGAACGGGTGGTTAATATTTCAGATGTGGAAGTTAACCAACTCATTAAGCAAATTGATGATGGTCGGGACTACGTAGTGCGAATTATCTCTGCTGGCAACTATGTTCTGGGAGAAAAGAGTGTCAGAATCTTTGCAGATGCAACTCAAAATCAGGTAGTCTTTCGTCCAGGTGATGTATTGGCGGCAATTTCTGCTAATCCGACGACTATGACAGCAGAGGAAATCCGTCAAAGAGTCGAACTGCTGCTAAGCGCTACTAACTTTCGCGCCCAACGTGCTGGTATTTTAGGAGATACAATCCAAATTGGAGACAATCGTATTGAAACCTTACTGCGCTTCATAGCTCAACTGAACCAGTACAAGCAACCAGTGGAAATCAGAGCTGTCGCGGCCCAGGTGACATACACATCTGGACCTCTCAAAGTAGAACTGATAGCAATTCAAAACGAGCAAGTTGTTTTTAGCACCAGGAGAGTTAATAAACCGATAGGCACTTTTGCACCTACACCTGCTCCCCCTAGTCCAGCCACCTCCCCACTGCCCCCTCTTTGACCCCTGAACGCCAGTTCCCTCAACGGAAGTAACCCCCGCACTCTTACTTGCTCCTTCTGACCGAAGAAAGCTGAGGAGGCTGGAGAGGCTGGGGAGGCTGGGGCGTAAGAATATACAACGCTCCCCCTGCTCCCCCTACTCCCCCTACTCCTTCAGTGACCCCTGTTCCTGCAAGCGATATGACTCCAAATCCGGACTTTTCGCCGACTCAACCAATGATCTTGGGTTTTGATCCAGGTCGAGATAAATGTGGGTTAGCCGTCATCGGATTAGATCGGCAGTTGTATTACAACCAAGTTGTTCCAACTGGAGAAGTAATCGCTACTATCCAAGCACTGCGCGATTCGTTTCCCATTTCCCTCTTGGTGAGTGGCGATCAAACCACAGCCAAGCGCTGGAAGCAACAACTGAGCCAAGAATTAGCACCAATATCTATCGTTATGGTAGATGAACGCTACAGCAGTTTAGAGGCGCGCGATCGCTATTGGCAGATGTACCCTCCCACAGGTTTCTCAAAGTTACTGCCACAAAGTCTGCGACAACCACCGCGACCAGTAGATGATATTGTCGCCATTCTCCTGATCGAGAGATACTTGAATCGCTTAGGAGAATCAAACGTCTTGTGAGTCATTTTCAAAACTACAGGACTTATGCAGAGATCCCTCTAGCCCCAATTTATCGGTAGGGCTGATTCAGTCTATCGAGAGAAATAGTAACTTGAGCTGCATATGCCTCACTGCCTACGCCACAAAGGTATCATCCACTAGTTTGTGCAGTTGCGTCAGCGCTAGTAAGACTGGGTATAGTGCCTCAAACAACTCCACATCTTGACGCATTTCGTCCAAGTGAGTAGTTGAGTTTAGTATTCCCAAACTCATAAAGGCGATCGCGGTGCAGCTTGATAGAGTTTTTAGAGCCAAGGTCTGACCTCGCTTTTGGGGTAAAATTAACAGTTCGCACTGAATCACGATGCTTGCCCCGAAGGAGTTGCTATTATGGCGCGGATGTACTATGACACTGATGCAAATTTAGATTTATTAGCTCAAAAAACAATTGCTATTATCGGCTACGGTTCTCAAGGTCATGCCCATGCCCTGAATCTCAAAGACAGCGGCATGAATGTGATTGTCGGACTGTATCCAGGCAGCAAGTCAGCTGAAAAAGCAAAGACAGCAGGTATTCCGGTGCATACAGTAGCTGATGCTTCTAAGGCAGCTGATTTCATCATGATTTTGCTGCCAGATGAGGTGCAAAAAACAATTTACAAGCAAGAAATTGAACCCCATCTAACAGAAAGCAAGGTATTAGCTTTTGCTCACGGCTTCAATATTCACTTTGGTCAAGTCGTCCCACCAGATAATGTGGATGTAGTGATGGTTGCACCAAAAGGACCGGGGCATTTAGTCCGGCGGACTTATGAACAAGGGCAAGGAGTGCCAGCATTGTTTGCGGTGTATCAGGATGCAAGTGGTCAGGCACGCGATCGCGCGATGGCTTACGCTAAAGGTATCGGTGGCACTCGCGGCGGTATTCTAGAAACAACTTTCCGTGAAGAAACGGAAACCGATTTATTTGGGGAACAAGCCGTATTGTGTGGTGGTTTGAGCGCACTGATTAAAGCTGGTTTTGAAACCCTGGTGGCAGCTGGTTACCAACCAGAATTGGCATATTTTGAATGTCTACATGAAGTGAAACTAATTGTTGACCTGATTGTGGAAGGTGGTTTAGCCAAAATGCGCGATAGCATTTCTAACACTGCTGAATATGGAGATTATACTCGTGGACCTCGGATTGTTACTGACCAGACTAAAGCAGAGATGCGGAAGATTCTTCAAGAAATTCAAGAGGGTCAATTTGCGCGGGAATTCGTGCTAGAAAATCAAGCTGGTAAACCCGGATTTACTGCCATGCGTCGTCAGGAAGCAGAACACCCGATTGAGGAAGTTGGCGAAGATTTACGAGCAATGTTCAGTTGGATGAAGAAGGATTAGATCATGCGTCGGCGTACCATTCAGCTTGCTTGTGGCTTTGCGTTGCTGTGGCTGATTATAGGGGC